>NZ_JBIVYG010000014.1:0-171108 GCF_044769685.1 Agrobacterium sp. NPDC090283
TCCTCTGAGTGACGTTCTGGCGAACATCACTCTGGCACATTGCGATGCCGTCGGGAGGGGGCATCCACTCCATCAGTTCTCAGCGAAAATCAACATTCATGCTCTCCCTTGTCTGCCGCGCACAGATCGCCAAAGCCTCGCTCAGGGCAATTCCGGCTAAGGGCAGCAGCACAGTCCGTCATGTCCGGATTCGATAACCCTGAAGTGCACTGCCGCAAGTTCCGAGAGCGGTGAGAAGTTGGAATCTGTCAAGGCGATGACGGGAACCCCTCGCTTCGTGAGATCTGTAGCCTGCGCGGTGGTCTCCTCGGAATAGGGCGAGGAACTGATCACGACAGCCACGTCTTCCGGCGTCGCGAATGCAAGCAGGTCTTCTCCGCCCGCGATATCCGTCAGCAAGGTGGAACGGATCTTCAATCGGGTCAGCATGTGCTGAAGTAGAGTCGCCATTGGGAAAGTGCCGTGCCGGGCGATGATGAACACACACTTCGCGCATGAAAGTATGTCCGCTGCGGTCTTTATGTCCGTCACGGGTATCGACCTAGACAAAGCTTCCAACGAGCGGTGACAGGCTTCGATGGTCTCGTAGAAGGCCCGCGCTTCTCCTGCGATATCCGCGCGCTCTGACGACCGGCGTCCTCCGCCGTCGGAAATCTTGGCGCGGACAACCTCGCGGAAGATTTCCTGCAATGCGCTGAAGCCGTCATAACCAAGGAATTGGGCAAAGCGTATCAGCGTCGAGGGGGTAACCTGCGCGGCGGATGCAATGGAGGCCACGGAACCGAAAGCGACTTCATCGGGATTGTCCAGCAGATGGCGTGCTACCTGGGCAAGGCGCTTTGGGAACATCCCGTGTCTGGCATTGATTTCGGCCTGCAAGGCCTGAAAATCTCCTGGCGTGTCAGCGTTCTCTATGCCCATTCACACATCTCCCAAAAGCTCACGCACGGATCGCCGCGAGCTCGGGATCCGCGCCCGGCATCGCTTTCACAACTGTCCGGTCACGAATTGGGCTGTTCCCTCGCCAAACGACCAGTCTTCGTCACTGTTTTCGACAAACGAGACCATTACGTCGGATGAGGGGACCCCGCAGCATTTCTCAAGTTCCATGGCAAGGCCTTGATAGAAAGCCAGTTTTTCAGCCCTCTGCCTGGGACGCGAGACGACCTCGACAAGGACAAATTTTTGCGATCGCTCAAAACCGAGCCCTGTATCCAGGGCCCGAAGATGGGTGGGTTCGTGTTCGAAAACCAGTTGATAGCGATCACGTACGGGCACATTGAAAGCGGAGAGCATGGCTTTGTGCGCCACATCGAGCAAAAGCTCGATTTCCGCATGGGAACGCCCTTTTTGCATATGAAACTTGAGCAGAGGCAAACGAACTCCTTTCTGCCAAAATCACTGAGACTACAACTCGAGGTTATCGAGCATCGCGCTCCATAATCCACTGTACAGCCGGGTCCGGAATGAACCGCCACTTTCGCACAGGCCCCGCCATGACGTTTAGATAATAAAGCTCGAACCCATAGGGCGCCCCGCAAGGGTGATGGCCGCGAGGCACGAGCACGACGTCGTGGTTTTTCACCGCCATGGTCTCGTTGAGAGAACCGTCTTCCGTATACACGCGCTGCACACCGAAACCCTGCTCGGGATTGAGGCGATGGTAGTAGGTCTCCTCCAGATAGGTAACGCGCGGAAAATCATCCTCGTCGTGGCGATGGCTCGGATAGGAGGACCAGTTGCCTGCCGGGGTGAAGACCTCCGTGACCAGCAGGCTGTCGCAATAATCCTCGCCTTCCATCGCGATATTATTGATGAAACGCTGATTCGCGCCCACGCCACGCGGCGTCAGGCTGATACCTTCCGGGCCGATGCGCCGCGCCTTGTGGCCGCCCCTGCCGGGCGCGAGGCAGACGCCGATCGTGCAATCGGTCGTCGCTCGAGCTTCCCACTGTTCGCCGTTCGGCACATAGAGGCAGTGGGGCGGCGTCTTCTCGAACACGTTCATGCGCTCGCCGAGTTCGCCCCAGTCCTTGCCGGCCGCGGTGAAGCGCGCCTTGCCCTCCACCATGACCAGAATAGCTTCCATGCCGCCGGTCGCCTCGCCCACGGTTTCGCCTTCCCGCAACCGGTAAAGGCTAAAACCCACATAGCGCCAGCCGGCCGATTGCGGAGTAATCTCATGGACCTTGCCGTGGTCGCCGAAGGGACGGCGCAGGAGAATGCTCATTGCGCCGCCTCCTTGTCATGCGCCTTGTCTAGCCCGACTTCACGCGCCATCGATTTCAGCGCCCTCAGACCCATGTTCTGGTAATGGAAGGGCTCGCGCACCGCGCTGTCCTGCTCGGCCTCGATAACCAGCCAGCCGGAATAGTTATGCTCGGCAGCGACCTTCAATACGGGGGCGAAATCGACGCAGCCTTCCGGATCGCCCGGCACGGTGAATACGCCCAGACGCACGCCATCGAGGAAAGAAAGATTTTGGGAGCGGACCCGTTTCATGATCTCGGGACGGATATTCTTGGCATGGATATGCGTGACGCGATCCATGTATTTCTTCGCCACCTCCTCCGGATCCGCGCCGCCGAAGGTGCAGTGGCCTGTGTCAAGCAGAAGGCGGGTATAGGGACCTGCCATCGTCATGAAGCGGTCAATGTCCGCTGCACTTTCGATGATCGTTCCCATATGATGATGATATCCCATCTTTACGCCCTGATCGTGCGCATGTTTGGACAACGCCTCGTAGCCTTGGGAAAAACGCGCCCACTGCTCTTCAGTCATGATCGGGCGGTCGTTCACTGGTGTTCCATCGCTGCCGTGGACCGTGTTCGAGCATTCACATGCATTGATGTGGTCGCCACCAGCGGCCTTGGTCATATCGATGAACTTCTGCAGAGCTATCTTTTCAGCGGCGATGTCGTTCACCAGAAGGTTTGTGGAATGCCAGCCACCGACGAAACGCAGCCCGAATTCGCCGAGCCTGGCCTTCAGCGCCTTGCCTTCGTTCGGCATCTTGTGCCCCTTTTCGATGCCGTCGAAGCCGATCCTGCGGCAATCGGAAAGGCAATCTTCCAGCGTCAGATGCGCGCCGATCGTTTGGTCGTCGTCATTGGACCACGCGATGGGGTTTGTTCCATAAAGTATCATGATCCGGTCCTTCTCGGCATTCGTTTGGGTCAGTTGATGCGTTGGCGAGCCACGTGCGCCTCGTAATGCGCACGCGCTTTCTTGAGCTTTTCGGTGTCACCCACCTCCGGCACGACGACATCCCACCACGCGCCGCCGATGCCGGCACCAGTTTCGGCTTCCGTGTCGATAACGATCACTGTGGGAATGTCGCGGCTGCGCGCTGCGACGAGTTCGGCTTCGAGCTGGACGATATCGATGGCCTTGACCGCGTGGGCGCCCATCGAGGCGGCATGCGCCACGAAGTCGATCTCCGGCTGCACCTCTATATTGCTGTCCTTGTACATATTGTTGAATTCGGCACCGCCGCATTCCTGCTGGAGACGATTGATGCAGCCGTAGCCGCGATTGTCCGTCAGAACAATGGTGAAGGGCACCCGCATCATGACCGCAGTGGCAAGTTCGGAGTTGGCCATCATGTATGAACCATCGCCGACGAAGCAGACGACGTCCTTCGTCCTGTCCGCCAGCTTGATGCCGAAGGCGCCAGCAACCTCATATCCCATGCATGAATAGCCGTATTCCATGTGATAGCCATCGGCTGAGGCTCGCCACAGCACCTGCAGCGCGCCGGGCATCGTGCCGGCAGCACATATAGCGACCGTGTTTGCGCCGGCCTGACGCAGCACGGCTCCAATAACGTGGGCGTCTGATGGCAGGAAGTTGGCCCCCTGCTGAGCCGGAGCGGCGAGCGCCTCGTCAGACAACTTGAACCAGGCATCGCGCGCGGCAAAATCCGGATCGGCAAATCTGTAGCGACCGAGACCCTCCGACAGACGGGACAGCGCAACCTTTGCGTCTGAGACGAGCGGTGTGGCACCGTGCTTGGCAGCGTCATAACCGGCAAGATTGATCGAGACGAGCTTACGCGCCGGGTTGGAGAAAACGGTCCAACTGCCGGTGGTGAAATCCTGAAAGCGGGTGCCGACACCGAGGATGAGATCGGCATTAGCCGCAATCTTGTTGCCGCAATCGGTCCCGGTGACTCCCGGCGATCCGAAGTTCAATTGGTCGTTCCAGTCGATTGCGCCCTTGCCGGCCTGGGTTTCGACGATAGGAATGTTATGCGTTCTGGCGAACTTAAGAAGATCACTCTCGGCTCCAGAGTAAAGCACGCCGCCACCCGCTACGATTACGGGATTGCGAGCCGTGTTGAGCGCGGCGACGACGTCGGCGACTTCACGCGGGTCGGGCTCCGGTCGCCGGATGCGCCAGGTCTTTTGCTCGAAGAAGCTTTCCGGCCAGTCATAGGCTTCCGCCTGCACGTCCTGGCAGAAGGCGAGCGTAACAGGTCCGCAATTGGCAGGATCGGTCATCACTTGCATGGCGCGCGGCAGGGCCGATAGCAGGTGTTCCGGCCGAGTGATGCGGTCGAAGTAGCGGCTGACAGGCCTGAAGCAATCAGTGACGCTCATCGTCCCATCATCAAAATCCTCAATCTGCTGTAGCACCGGATCAGGCCGGCGATTGGCAAAAACGTCACCGGGAATGAATAGCACGGGGAGGCGGTTGACGTGGGCAAGAGCTGCCGCCGTCACCATGTTGGTTGCTCCCGGCCCGATCGAAGAGGTGATTGCCATAGCTCTACGGCGACGCTTGGTTTTGGCATAGGCGATGGCTGCATGTGCCATTGTCTGCTCGTTCTGGCCGCGCCAGGTGGGAAGTTTTTCCTGGATACCATGCAGAGCCTCGCCGATGCCGGCGACGTTGCCATGCCCGAAGATCGCCCAGACGCCGTCGATGAAGCGCTCGCCATCTTCGTTCATCTGCATCGACAGCCAGCGGAACATCGCCTGTGCTGCAGTCAAACGGATCGTCGTCATATTAATTCTCCTCGGCGGCTGTACGCGCGCCATCCCAGATTTCGCAAAGCCGGCTATATCTCCGCGCCATCTCGGCAACGGCTGCCGCGTCTGTTGTCTTGCCCTTCAACCACTGACGCGCGACGTCGCCGAAGATGGTCCGGCCTACGGCGAAGCCCTTGACCAGTGGATAGCGTGCGGCGACCTTGAAGCTCGCCTCGAGCTCCGCTTCCGGCGCATCAAGTCCAAGAACGACAATGCCGCGCGTGTTCGGGTCATTGTCGTTGATCGCCGCGCAGGTCTTCTCCCAGGCGGTCGCTCTGACCATCGGCTCAAGCTTCCACCAGTCCGGATAAACCCCGATCTCGTAGAAGTGCCGGATGAGGGTTGCGGCGGTGTCGTCATCGACCGGTCCAACCTTGGACGGAATGATCTCAAGAAGGAATTCTAGTCGATTGCGGCGTGCAGCTGAAAACAGGCGGCTGATCGTTGCTTCCTGCTCAGCCCGCATCTCGGCGGTGTCGCCCGGATGGCAGAAGCACAACACCTTGACGACGTTCTCCAGAGCCCATTCGCTTAGAGCCCCATAGTCAGGCCCGAGTTCGGGCTCCAGCGTCAGAGGACGCGAACCTGGCCACTCGACCGGTCGCCCGATCCAGAGCCCGGTGCCGGAGGCTGCATGCAGCGCCTGACGCCCAAGCCTGTTGTCGCAGAGAATTCCATACCCCGCCTCTCCGTTCTGAACATTGAGCGCCGCCTTGAGACAAAGCTGTTTGAACTCTCCGATCTTTTCCGGCGTCGCTCCATCCATCGCTTCCAGCTGAATGCGATGGTCGAAGGCAAAGACGCGCATCGTTGACCAGTCATTGTGGCGGTTGGTCGCCCAATGGATCTGCTCCAGCTCAGCATCCTTACGAAGCGCCTTTTCCTTCACGCCACGCTTGAGGAAGAACTCCAGCTCCTCGAGCGAGGGATAGGCCGGCGTGCAGCCATGGCGGCTGACAGCGAAGGCACCGCAGGCATTGGCGTATTCCAGTGCTCTTGGCCAGGACACGTCTTCCAGCCAGCCCTTGATCAGGCCAGACATGAAGCCGTCTCCCGCGCCAAGAACGTTGAAGACTTCGATCGGGAAACCCGGTCCCCGCTCGCCATCCTCAAGGCTATCGGGGATTGCGCCCGTAAAGGCGACCGCGCCAGCTGCGCCGCGCTTGCAAACAAGGGTCGCCGAAGAGACCTTGCGTACCGCGCGCAGTGCCGCGATCGTATCGGTCGAGCCGCCCGCAATATAGAATTCCTCTTCCGTGCCGACGATCAGGTCGAACAGATGCAAGTGGCTCTGTAACTTCGCTGTCACGCGATCGCTTTCGATGAAGCGGTTTTCTCCTTCGCCGTGGCCCGCCAACCCCCACAAATTGGGGCGATAGTCGATATCGAGGCCGATGCGTGCGCCATGCTTGCGGGCAAGATCGATGGCCTTGAGGACTGCACTTTCAGTCTTCGGGTGGCTGAGATGTGTGCCGGTCACGACAAGGGCGCGGCTCTCGGAAATGAAGCTCTCGTCGATATCCTCTTCGCACAGCGCCATGTCGGCACAGTTCTCACGATAAAAAATCAGCGGGAAACGTTCTTCATCGCGGATGCCGAGGAGGACGAGCGCAGTCAGTCGCTCGGGATCGGTCTTGACCCCGCGCACATCGACGCCTTCCTTCTGCAACTCCTCGCGAATGAACCGTCCCATATGCTCATCGCCGACGCGCGTGATCAGACCGCTTTTGAGGCCAAGTCGCGCCGTTCCTGCTGCCATGTTGGTGGGCGAGCCGCCAATATATTTCTGGAACGACCCCATGTCCTCCAGCCGGCCGCCGATTTGCGCGCCATAGAGATCCACCGAAGAGCGGCCGACCGTTATCACATCCAAAGTTTTTGCCATTTCACTCCTCCAGCATCCCAGGAGACACGCGCGTCAGAAGATCGCTCGCGGTCACCCGCGAGCGACTGGGTCAAATTGCCCGGTTGATGTGACCGATGCTCTCCTTGACGGCAGCAACCGGGTCATTCAATTCGTGCACTTCCGCGGCAAAAGGCTCGAAGCTGTAAGGGCCTCGGTAACCAGCGGAGTTGAGGGCCTTGATCTGGGCAATGTTTTCCAAGCGGTCGGCGCCATCCACGAGAACTCGGTGTGCATCAAGCATTTCGGATACCGCAACGGCCGGATCGACCACGCCCGAGATATGCACGAGGCCGGTCCTTTCTGGGAAGAACTCCGTTTCGCCCGCGAGGTGGTGGTGGAAGGTGTCATGCACGAGCTTGTAAACCCCTTCGCCACCGGCAGCCTCGATGGCCTCCAGCGCTTCTTTTTTTGAGCGCAGCGACGAAATCGGAAAGCCGAGCGGCTCGACGAGACCGGTCAGGCCGCGTTCTTCGAGGATCGGCTTCATCGCTTTCAGCGCAGCGACCAGATCGTCAAAGGCGACCTTCGTGCCATCGTTGAGCGGGCACATGACAAGTGCCTCTGCACCGCTTGCGGCGGCGTAGTCGGCCAAAGCGACGGCCCGCCTCGACAGGTCGCCGGACCAGACGTTGAAGGGATAGAGCGCGTTGATCGAGATGATCGTCACGCCGGCCTTTGCCGCTGCGGCCTTGACCGCTGCGGGATTGACGGTGTTGACGACATCCGGCAGATCATTGCGGATTTCGACCTCGGTCAGCCCGAGACCTTTGGCGGCAGCGAAGAATGCCTCGAGGGTGAGTTTCGGTGCGGTGATGTGGTTGATCGCAAAACGCATGAAAAACCTCAGTTATAGAGCGCCGGACGGGTCGGCAGGTCGATCGCGACGGACTGTCCTTCCTTCTCCTGGGCGGTGACGCAGGCGTCGGACGTGATGGCGGCCACATAACCGTCCCAGGAGGTCGGCCCGGATGCGGTACGTTTGGCGGCAGCGTGGATGAAGTCCTGCAGCTCGACGTCGTAACTCGCGATGAAGCGATCCTTCCAATCCGTCAGGATGTCGTTCTGAAGCTTGGCGTCGAGGCGCGTCTGGATTGCCAGGGGTTCCGGCAGCTTGGCGATACCATCTTCGCCGACGACTTCGCACTGGATGTCGTACCCATAGTGGCAATTCACGAAGATCTCGACATTGATGATCGTGCCTTTGGCCGTTTCCAGGATCACGATCTGCGGATCCTTGAGCTTGGCGTGGCTGCGGGCGGCCGAGCGCGGGAAGAGGACGCGTGCCGAGACATAGTCGTCGTTGAGTAGCCAGCGGAATACGTCGATCTCGTGGATTAGGGTGTCATGGATTGCCATCGGCGTCACATACTGCTCCGGAACAGCCGGGTTGCGATGGGCGGCATGAACGATGATCGGTGCGCCGATCCTGGTGTCGACGGCTTGCTTCAGGGCGACGTAACCGCTGTCGTAGCGGCGCATGAAGCCGACCTGCACGAGACGTTTGCCATGCTTGACCTCGGCATCGACGATCCGCTTAGCGCCTTCGGCGGTTGTGGCAAGAGGCTTCTCGCAGAAGCATGGCTTACCGGCGGCGATTGCTGCCAGGACGTATTGTTCATGGGTCGCGCCCCAAGAGGTGACGAGCACGGCATCGACGTCGGAGGCGGCGATCAGCGCTTCCCCTGTGTCGTAGATGCTCGCATCCGGCGCGATATCCTTCTTCACGGCTTCGGCTGACGCCTTGTTCACGTCGCTTAGCGCCACGATCTTCGCGCCGCCGAGGACCTGGTTGATGCGACGCGCATGCTCGCGGCCGATTGCGCCGGTGCCGATGACACCAATTCTCAAAGTCATTGGGAGAGCCTCACTTCTGATATTTGTTGATGTATCTGTTGATTTCGGAGCACATGAAGCGCCCTGACTCGTCTGCCTTATCTTCCCAGGCGAAAACGCAGGAGGTCATGATGCCGTCGAAGCCGATTTCGGAAAGCGTGCCGAAGAAGTCGTCCCATGGCACTTCGCCCTGGCCGATATTCAGGTGCTGGTGCACCCGCGCCTGCGTACCGGGTGGATTGAGGATGTAGCGAAGCCCGGAGCTGGCCTTGTGGTTGAAGGTATCGCCCACATGCACATGGGCGAGCACATCCTTGGCCTCGCGCAGCATCGTTTTCGTGTCGTCACCGAAATAGAAGGTGTGCGGCGCGCAATAGAGGAATTTGACGTTCTTCGAATTGACGGTGCGGATGATGTCCAGCGCCGGCTGCAGCGTTTCGCACCAGTCTTCCGGATGCGGCTCGACATGCAGGTTGATGTTTTCGCGCTCGAAGATCGGCACCAGTTCTTCCATCGAGCGCCACCAGGCGTCCTCGCAGGCTTCGATCATCGAGCCGGTGTGGCAGCAATAACACGACCCCTTGTCGGGATGCGGTCCGCGGCCGAATTCGGAGTTCATCGTGTCGACCTCCAGTTCGATGGCGATCTCGATGGCGCGTTTCCAGTGTTTCACCGCCGCCTGCCGTTCGGTCTCGTCATTGGAGGCCCAGCGATACATAGGCAGCAGCGAGGCGATGCCGACATCGGCGTCTTTCAGCGCCTTTTTAAAGGACCTGATGCGCTCGGGAAACACGCGCGGCGCCTTGAACCATTCGAGGAAATCGGCACGCGGGCTGAGTTCGATCCAGTCGTAGCCGAGCTCCTTCACCTTGTTGGGCAGTTGTTCCAGGCTGAGATGTCGATGCATAAACGGGTCGATGGCGATCTTCATATAGGCCTCCTTTTTATCTCTTATCTTGCTGCCCAAGGGCTATAGTTGGAGCGCGGCCGCGAGAGGAAACGACCGCGCCCCGCGGCGGCTACCTCGTGTAGCCGGCCATTTTATCGGGAATACTGCTCGAACCGCCCTCAAAGAGGCGGGTGGCGGGCAGGCTAGCGCCTGCCGAACTATCAGCTCTTCTTCAAGCGCTTGCGCTGGCGGTAGACATCGGCAACAACGGCTGCAACGATGATCACCCCCTTGAGCATTTCCTGGTAATACGCATCGAGACGCAAGAAGGTGAAACCGGAGATGATCACGCCGAAGATGACCATGCCGATCATTGTGCCTGGTATCGATCCGCGTCCGCCCGAAAGCGATACTCCCCCGATAACGGCCATCGCGATTGCGTCCAGTTCATAACTTGTTCCCATTCCGGCCTGGGCGGTCAGTCCTCGGGAGGCCACCACGATCCCTGCCAATGCCGATAAAAGACCGGCGACCATATAGACCTTCACAGTGTGTCGTTCGACGTTGATCCCTGAAATACGTGCAGCCTGCCGGTTCGCGCCAATTGCATATGTGAATTTGCCGTAACGCGTGTAGCGCAGGATGACATGCATGATCGCCGCCACCGCGAGGAAAATGAGTATCGGAGCGAGGCCTTTGCCGATCGCTGCAAAGCTGTCAGTCGGAAAGCTGATGGGTTGGCCCTTGGTGTACCATTTCGCAAACCCTCGGGCGGTTACCATCATGCCAAGCGTTGCGATGAACGGAGGAATTCTGCTGTAGGCGATCAGCAACCCATTGATCGCTCCGCAGACGACACCGACAAACAGTCCCGCAACGACCGGTATTGCGACTGGAAAATCTGTCAGACCGGGGTAGAGTGCCCTGGGGAAGGAGCTCGCCTGCGCCAGACTCATTGAGATCATCGCGGTCGCACCGACGATCGAACCGGAACTGAGGTCAATGCCATCCGAAATAATGACCTGGGTAACGCCAATAGCGATGATCCCGATCACCGATACCTGCAGGATCATGATTGCAAGACGTTGCGTGTTAGCGAGAAAGCTCTGTCCCTGCAGGACCCAGCCAAGTATCTCGAATGTCAGCGCGATTAGGACGAGAACGAGGAGAATCGTAAGCTCCGATGGCAGACGGCGTCGCGGCCGTGCGGCCTGCGCGATGGACTGTGTTGTGGTGTTCATTGTGGGTCTCCTCCCCTTGTTCGCGCTAGCGCGCAGCAAGGTCCATTATTTTGACTTGCGTGGCGTCAGAGCGATCAAGCACTCCGGAGACACGCCCCTCATGCATGACAACGATGCGGTCACTCATCCCCAGCACCTCAGGCAGTTCTGAGGAGATCATCAGCACAGCAACGCCCTCGGCTGCGAGAGCCGTTATCAAGCGATGAATCTCCGCTTTGGCGCCGACATCGATGCCCCGTGTCGGCTCGTCGAGGATCAGGATACGCGGCTTTGTCAGCAACCAGCGCGCAATGAGCAGCTTCTGCTGGTTACCGCCAGAGAGATTCTCGACGATTTCATGCAAGTTTGGAGTCTTCACCCGAAGCTTCGCTGCCATTTCCTCGGCGAGCTTCGTCACCGTTGGCTGATCGACGAGGCCAGCTCGCACATGGGAGCGCGTAATGAGTGCCGATTGGATGTTTTCCAAGCAGTTCAGGATCAGGAAGCAGCCAGTTTCCTTTCGATCCTCCGTCAGGAAGGCCAATCCGTGGGACATTGCCGCGCTGGGACTGTTGATCGTCACCGGCTTGCCGTGGACCAGGATTTCACCTGAGGTTGCCGGCGCTACGCCGAACAGAGCTTCTGCCACATTTGAGCGTTTGGAGCCAACAAGACCGGCCAGCCCGAGAATTTCACCCCTCCGGAGGGAGAAGGTAATGTCGTGGAAAACGCCGGGGATAGTGAGATTTCTGACTTCGAGCACAACCTCCCCAATCGGGCAGTCGACCTTTGGAAACATGTCAGTGATTTCACGGCCAACCATCATCCGGATGATGTCGTCGCGCGTGACGTCCTTTGAAGAATGAGTTCCCACATATTTTCCGTCACGGAAAACCGTAAACTCATCGGCAATCTCGAAGAGCTCGTTCATCTTGTGAGTGATGTATACGATGCCAATTCCGCGTTTCCGCAAATCGCGAATGATAGAAAAAAGGTGTTCAACCTCGCGGTCAGTCAGCGCCGATGTCGGCTCATCCATGATGAGAACAGAGGATTCGTAGCTCACCGCACGAGCGATCTCGACCATCTGCTTTTGCGCGACCGTCAGTTCCGACACTTGAGCTCGCGGGTCAAGCACGATGTTCAGCCGAGCGAAAAGCTCCTCCGTCATCGTCACCATCCTGGAATGATCGATGAAGCCAAACCGGTTCTTGGGCTCTCGCCTGATCCAGATGTTCTCCGCCACGGTCATCCAGTTCATCAACTGGAGCTCCTGGTGGATCATCGCGATCCCCTGCTCCAGCGCGTCGAGCGGCGACTTCAGCACCGTCGGGGTGCCTCGAAGACGTATCTCACCGGCATCGGGCTGATAAATCCCGGCGATGATCTTCATCAGGGTCGATTTGCCAGCCCCGTTTTCGCCCATAAGGGCATGAACAGTTCCAGGCCGGACGCGGAGCTGGACGTTGTCGAGCGCCAGAACGCCCGGAAATTCCTTTCGGATTCCGTCGATGGCAAGCAAGCCATCGGCTTCCGTTGCCTCTAGCACGCGTTTGATTGCCGCGGCAGTCGTAGGGCTGACCATGGCTTATCCTCCTTCGCTCTTAGGTAGAAAGAGACGGCACACCCGTCTCTTTCCCGGTTGCGAGCTGGTTAGTTTTTGGCCTGGTAGTCCTTGAGGTTTGCCGGCGTCACGAGTTCGAAGGGCACGTAGACCTTCTTCTCGATTTTCTCGCCGCGCACGATTTTAAGGGCAGCATCCACAGCGCCATTGCCCTGCCCTGCAGCATTCTGGAAGACCGTCACATCAAGATCGCCGGCAGCCATGGAAGCAAGCGCGTCCTGCGTGGCATCCACGCCCGAAACGATCACGCTCTTCATGTCTTTTCCGGCGGCCTTCAACGACTGGATGGCGCCGATCGCCATTTCGTCATTGTTGGCGATGACCGCGTCGAACTGGACGCCGGCGGAGAGCCAGTTGGTCATCAGGTCGGCACCCTGAGTGCGCGACCAGTTGGCGGTCTGCTCCTCGACAATCTTGATAAAGCTGCATTCAGGCGTTGCAATCACGTCCTTGATGTCTTGCGTCCGCATGCGGGCAGCCTGGTTGGAAAGCTCTCCCATCATCACAACGGCCTTGGCTTCCTTCTTTCCCGCCTCCTTCAGGAGACGGCACACTTCCTTGGTTTCGAGAGTCCCGGACTCTTTTTCGTCAGACGCGACGAAGGCCTGCTTTCCGGGAAGCTGATCCACGTTGACCGGCATGCGATTGACGTAGATCAGGGGAATGCCGGCTGCGTTAGCGGCTTGCGACAGTGCAACAGTTGCATCCGTATCGACGGGGTTGACGATGATCGCATCAACACCAGAAGCAACGAAGTTCTGAACTTGGCTCAGCTGCTTGCCGACGTCGTTCTGCGCGTCCTCGATTTGCAGGATTACGTCTTTTTGCGTCTTGGCGTAGTCGGTCATGCCGTTCCGAAGAACGGTGAGGAAATTGTCGTCAAAGAGCGCCATCGAGACGCCGATCGTCTCGGCTGATGCCGTCGTTGCCAACATACTGGCCATTGCTGCGATAATCAGGTGCTTTTTCTTCATTCCCATTCTCCTCCACAGGTTATGAAACGTATGCCTGCACGGGCTTCAACGGCCCTGGACATTCACTAGGCAACAAAATTTCGTTGTCGGAGATCATGATCTTCGACACGGATTGGGCGGGATTTGCGTTAAGTTGGTGGGTGCCTCCTGTCGCCACCAATCGGGAGGACATTTCCGCAACGGAGGCTCTCCGTCAACGCATCTGGAGGACTGCCAGCTATCAACGCTGATAGAAACAGAACGTCAATGGATGATGGACTCTATCAAACCATCACAGACTCTCAGGCACCCAAAGCTGTGCTGGGAGGAAGCGTTGTCCGGGTGTTTCCGCCATGCCATGTTCGATCGTATGAACCATGGTTGCCATAAGATCGGCACATAGCTCCCGTAACGGGGTCTGAAAGATACCGCATATTCGCCGTTCGAGCAGAGCCTGTCTGGATTCGGGCGTGAGCTCGTTGACGAGGCAACCAATCCTGTCGCCCTTGTCCGTTTCCTGGAGAGCTTCGATCGCGCCTTCCATTCCCCCTCCGATGCAGTAAACCCCGACAAGGTCACCATGGCGAGAAATCACGTCCATCAGGAGCTCATAGGTCAAACGGCGCGTTTCGAGGTTGATCAGCGCGTCGAGCACTTCATATTCCGGCGCATACTCCCGCATGTAGCTGCGAAACCCGGTCTCGCGCAGCGAATGCCCATGAAAACGGTGGCCGCCCAGAAGCAGAAGCATTTTACCAGGAGAACGCGATAACCTAGACAGCATCCATGCGGCAGTGCGGCCTACCTTGATGTTGTTCGTCCCCAGATATGCCTCGCGTACGCCCTGCGCGAAGTCGGAAAGGAGAGAGAAGGTCGGAATACCCTTGGATCTCAGCGCGCTTACGGCTGACGTAATGTCATGGTGGTCTGGTGCGATCGCGCCAATGGCCTGCACCTTGCCTCTCATGGCGAGCAGGAGTTCCGAAATTTCGGACGGCTCGCCTGATTGTGCAAAATGCATATGGATCTGGAGACGTCGATCCTTGACTGCACGCGCCGCCGCCCCCAGCTCTTCGGCGAACGCCTGATAGAAGGAGTGCCGCTCCTTGCGAAGGATAAAGCCAAGATTGTACGAGGGCAAATCCGCCATCATTCTCTGGCGAATAATGTTCGCGGCGTGAAACCCGACCTTTTCTGCAGCGGAAAATACGCGTTTCGAAGTCTCCTCGCGCACGGGCAAGCGCGCGTTCAGAACGCGATCGACTGTTGCAACGCTGACGCCAGCCGCTTCGGCAACATCCGCAATCGTGGGGCGCTTCATCGAGTTCACCTCAGGAACAGATAGGATTTCTTCACAGAGTGACATAAACTCTCACCCGAATGAAGCAAACAAACTCGAAGAATAAGATACGTGCCTCATTTTTCGCGCGATTGGCAGTCGATGCACTCCTCCTTCTCGCCGACGGGATCAGAATAGGCGGGCAAGAAACGTAGAAGAAACTAATCGATATCCCCATCCGCGCCTAAGCGGCACGGGCCTCGGCAGTACCGTTGCAAATGCCCTGTTGCGGCAGTTGGAACCGGCTGACGATTTCCATCAGCGCATCCGCCTCATCGGCAAGCTGCCGGGTCGCGGCATTGGTTTCCTCCACCATGGCGGCGTTACGCTGCGTCATCTGGTCCATTTCGTTGACAGACGTGTTGACCCCGGCAAGCGCATTTGCTTGATCGCGACTAGCAGTTGTAATCGCCGTTACCCGTTCGGCGACGGTAATGATGCTGGATGAGATGTCCGAAAGTACGGTTCCAGTCTGCTGAACCAGCTTTGCGCCCGAGGAGACTTCCTCGCTGGATTTTTGGATAAGATCCTTGATCTGATGGGCAGCGCCCGCGGAGCGCTGGGCAAGCTCGCGAACCTCCTGAGCGACCACCGCGAAGCCCTTGCCCGCCTGTCCGGCTCGAGCTGCCTCTATTCCGGCGTTAAGCGCCAGAAGGTTGGTCTGGAAGGCGATCTCGTCGATCACGTCGATGATTTGAACGATTTGGTCCGAGGCGGTCTCGATCCGGGCCATGGCGGCAATCGCGTCACCGACGACGACAGAGGAGTTGTCCGCACGTCGCTTCGTTTCAGCAATGACATGGTCCGCCTCCTCGGCCTGCCCTGCCGAACACTTGACCGTCACTGTGATCTCCTCGACCGCGGCAGCCGTTTCTTCGAGCGATGCTGCCTGTTGCTCGGTCCGTTTGGCGAGATGATCAGCGGCAGAACTCATTTCGGCTGCGTTGCGCTGGATCATGGAGGTATTATCGCGCACTTGTATCATCGTCGTTTGAAGTCGCTCAAGCGACTGGTTGAAATCGATCCGGAGTTGCTCTAGACGCCCATCGAACGGCGTATCGATGTTTTTGGAAATATCCCCCTTCGCAAGTCGCTCCAGGCCGGCGGCAAGAGCCGACACGGCAAAGGCGATTTGCTGGTCGACTTTCTGCCTTTCGATCTCATTGCGACGACGATCCTCTTCTGCCTCGGCGCGCTGCACTTGGTTTTCGTGCTCTATCTCGAGTTTGGAAAGCGCGTTTTGTTTGAAGACGCCCAGTGCCCGTGCCATATCGCCGATCTCGTCCGTCCTGCTTTCTCCTTTGATATCCGTATCCAAAGCACCCTCTGCAAGCCGTCGCATCGCGGCGGTGATTTGACCGATCGGCCCCTTGAAAGTCACGACAAGGCCGACTGCGGCGAAGATGGAGATCACTATGCCGATCGAAGTGGCGCTGATCGACAAGGAGTTTGCCTCGCGGCGATCTTCTCCTGCGTTACGCTTTTGATGTTCCGCGAAAGCGGTCAGCAGTTGCCAGGCAGCATCCAGTTCCCCGGCGGCTTTCTCGAAACTGGCTCTGCGCTTGTTGCTTACCACAACGAGATCGCCGCTCGCGACCTCGGTCGCTGCAAGCGCCGGCAGCAGACTTTTTTCAAGTTGGGCATAGAATGGCAGGGTTTCGGCATTTTGCTTGAGTTTCGCCATGTCCTTGCGCATGGATGCAAATTCCTGCAGCAGCCGCGTCCGGTTCTCGGCGGTTGGAAATAGCAGGAGGCGGGCCACAATGATCTGAATCGAGTAGCCTGAATTCATAAGCTGACGGCCGTCGTTCAAAACCGCCATCGCCTTTTCAGCCGGCGCATCGAGCTGACCGAATTTGACGGTCGCATCGAGCATCTTTTGCTGAGCCGCAAGACCGAGGTCGGCGTTCAACTGCGCAAACTTCCCCACATTTTCGGAAATGGCAGACAACACGGCGTCACTTTTGTCATCTCCGGCAATCAGTCCCTGGAGTTCGCCCAGAACCCGTTCAATTGATTTCCCGGTAGGCCTGTTTGCCTCTGGCAGCGACATGGCCGTCACACGAAGTCTCTTCTTCATGTCGGGCAGTGCGCTCGCAATGACGGCAACCTTGTCCGCCGGTCGGCTCGCCGTATCGAAAGCCGTCTGCGTGTTAGCCAAAAACGTCGCCATGCCGCGGATATAGTCGGCGTCGCGCAGGGTTCTTTTGGCCGCAGCGTCCTCATCCTGCACGGACCGCTGGACCTTTTTCAGCGCTTCGCTGATATCCGTCTGGGAACTGACGACTACGCTCAGCCCTTTTTGGATGGTTTTCTCGAGGCCCGTTTCGGTTTCATGCATCGACCACAGATCATCGACATAGTCGCCCGCCTTTGCTATCGATGCGTCGGTGGCCTTCAGGGTCGCATTTTCTTCGGTGCCCTCTTCGACCTGACGGAGCGTTGTTTGCACGATCTTGCGCTGTTCGGCAAAGCGGCCTTTGACCTCATCGCGCCGCTCCTCAGTCGTTTCAGCCAGAAATCGGTTCATGCCTGAGGCTAAATCACGAAAGCCTGTCAGTGACTGAAGCACGCTGTTCGAAATCTCAATGCGACTCTGCAGGAGACCGGAAGCCCAAAGACCCGTGAAGCCAACCGCAGAAATACTGACGACGAATGGCAGAATAAACATCAGAACCTTTGTCTGAATACTGAATCTCGATAGTAGACGGTCAATCGGCATATCATATCCTCGGAAAACGTATCCGTCACACTCGACGCCGTTCGAATTTAACAAGCAGATCGATCAAACATACATTTGCTCTCTCTTTGCTAAAGATGAATTAATCGGAAATACAATATCAGTTTCGGAAATGTCTTTCTCATTACGAAAAATATATTCTGTTTATACAATTCTAGGAACAAACGTTCAACTCGCGCACGGACAACGCGCTCCGACGCTCAGCGGACAGGCCTCACTGTGGGCGTCTTCGCCCTCGTTGAGGCCGGCCTGACACCGGGCTAGAATTCCAGTCGATCATGAACAGGGTACGCTCGATGCGGCCGAGTCGCGCAAAGCCTCGCCAGAACTCGCAACCGAACAGACGTTTGCGGTTCATCAGTCGCGCGCCAAGGCTTCGATCGGGTCCAGCTTTGCCGCATTGCGGGCAGGAAGGAAGCCGAAGACGATTCCGATCAGGGTTGAGCAGGCGAAGGCCACCATGATGGAGCCCGAGGAGAAGAGCATTTTGAAGTCGGGGCTCAGCAAATTGAAAAGAGCGCTGATCCCGAGGGCGAGCATCACTCCCATGAAGCCGCCGACAAGGCAGACCATGACGGCCTCGATCAGGAATTGGGAGAGGATGTCGCTGCGGCGCGCGCCGACGGCCACACGGACCCCGATCTCCTTGGTGCGCTCGGTCACGGACACCAGCATGATGTTCATCACGCCGATGCCGCCGACAATCAGCGAGATCACCGCGACTGAGGATATCAGCAGCGTCAGGGTTTGCGTGGTGGTCTCGATGGTTTCGCGAATGGTCGCCGAGTTGGTGAGGAAAAAGTCTTTCGCGCCGTGCCGACGCTCGATAAGGCGCGAAACCGCGGCCTCGACATTTCCCGGATCGACATCGTCGCTGATACGGACCGTTATGCCGTCGACGTTCGGACGACCCAGCATGCGGCCCATGACGGTTGTGTAAGGCGCATAAACGGTCAACGTATCAACCGCCGGGCCGAAGGAGTTTTCCTGCTTTGTCACACCCACGACCCTCGCCGGCATTGTGCCCAGAAGGATGACCTGCCCCACCGGGTTTACCCGGTCTGGAAACAGGTCTCGCGCGGCGTTTGCATCGATCACCACATTCTGGCTGTAGGCGGTCACGTCCTGCGCGTCGAACAGTTGTCCATGCGCCAGCTCAAGGCCCCGGACACGAAAGAAGTCGGCGCCAACTCCGGTGACTGACGCATTGACGGCCACGGCGGCGCGCTTGACAGTTACGCTCGTCGTGACGGTTGGTGTCACGCTGTCGACATAGGGCTGGTTCACCAGCGCTTCGGCATCGGCGGGAACCAGCGTCCGTATCTTGCCCGCTTCCAGATCGCCGAAGCCTTTCCCGGCCCGTACCTCGATCGTGTTGGTGCCAAGCGAACTGATACTGCTCAGGATTTGTTGCTGCGAACCGGCTCCCAATGCCGAGATAGCCGCCACCGAGGCGATGCCGATGATGATGCCGAGCATGGTCAGAAGCGAGCGCATCTTGTGCGCCCATATTGCCGCGCCCGCCATGCGAAAGGCCTCAGTCATCCGGTCAATTGCGCCACGCCAGCCAGCGCCCGGCGTATGTTCGCGGATGGGACGGGCCGTCGCGGCGGATTTGGATACATTGCGCTCGTCGGAAATGATAACGCCGTCGCTGATCTCGACAACCCGATCCGCGTGTTCGGCGATCTTCTTGTCGTGGGTGACCAGGATGATGGTGTGCCCCTCGGCGTGAAGCTCGCGAAGGATCTTCATAACCTCGGCGCCACTGTGCGTATCCAGCGCTCCGGTCGGTTCGTCGGCCAGAATTATCTCGCCGCCATTCATCAGGGCGCGGGCGATCGACACCCGCTGCTGCTGGCCGCCCGAAAGCTTGCCCGGGATATTGCCCGTCCGCTCGGCGAGGCCCAGTCGGGTCAACAAGGAGATCGCTCGCTTGTGCCGGTCGGATCGGCTGCGTCCGGCATAGATGGCCGGCACCTCGACATTGCTGGCCGCGCTGAGATCGCCAAGCAGATGATAGCGCTGGAAGATGAAACCAAAACGCTCACGGCGTAATGCCGCGAGTTCGTCCACGGACATCGTCGAGGTCTCGCGCCCTTCGATCCAGTAGCTGCCGTCCGTCGGGCGATCGAGACAGCCAAGGATGTTCATCAGCGTCGACTTGCCGGAGCCCGAGGCGCCGATGATGGCCATCATCTCGCCGGCCTCGATATCGAGGTCGACGTCTTTCAGCACCCGCACCATCTCGTCGCCTGCGGGGAAAGCGCGGGATACCCCACGTACGCGGATCAGTGGTTCCGTCATGGCGCCGCCCTACCGCTGCGCCGCGGCCAGTTGAGACTGGCCATCCGTGCGCTCGTCCGTGGATGCTCCCAGGACGATGATCTCGCCTGTCTGAAGACCGCCAAGGATCTGGATGTCGGCGCCGTTATCGATGCCGACCTGGACCTGCCGGATCTGGACCTCGCTTGCTGCGTCGAGCACCCGGATGCGTGCTGTGTCGCCAGCCCGCGGCGCACCCTCCACAGCACTCAGCGGCACCAGCACGGCGCCGCTGACGCGGCTGAGAACAATGGACACCTGCGCCGTCATGGAGGGCCGCAGGACCCCGTCCGCATTCGCCACGTCGATCAGCCCGGTGTAATAGACCGCGCCGTTGGTTGAGCCAATCCGGCTCGCGGTGGCGTTGCTCTCGTTGGCGATGGAGGCTGGGGCCGGTTCCACCTGTCGCAACTCCCCATCGAAACGACGCTTCGGGTCGCCAAGAATGCTGAACCAGACCGGCAGGCCCCGCCGTACACGCACGACGTCAGCCTCGGAGAGATCCGCGCGCACCGTCATTGTGTCCAATCGTGCGATCATGACGATGGTCGGCGCGGTCTGCAGGGCATTCACGGTTTGGCCCTCGTCAGTGACGATAGCGACCACTGTGCCGGCGATTGGGGCAGTGATGCGCGTATAGTCCAGTTCTATACCCGCAGACTCCAGCGCGACCTGCGCCTGGGTGATCTGAGCGTCCAGCGACTGAACCTCAGCCCGCGCGGTGTCTCGCATCGCAACCGCAGCGTCATACTGGGCGCGCGGCGTGGAACCACCCGCCAGCAGGTCACGCTCGCGCTCGAAATCCTTCTCGGCTTTCACCAGACCGGCGCTGCGCGCGGCGTGAACGGCGCGGATGTTGGCCAAGGCGGCCTCGCGGTCCCGCAAGGTGTTGCGCCGGGTCTGGGAATCGATCTCGGCCACCAATTGGCCGGCCTCGACGACGTCACCGATCTTGACAGCCAGCCGCTCAACGCGACCCGACGCCTGGGCGCCGACACGCACCAGTTCGAGCGGTTCGAGAACCCCTGTCGCCAACACGACCTCTTCAATGTCACCCGTTCTCGCCTGCGTGGTCACCAGTTCAGGCTTCGCCGGCGGACGCAGAAACAGGTCCCAGACAACAAGCAGACCCACAAGGGTCACTGCCGCCAGGATCAGACGCTTGCGGGTAATGTGTCGTGTCATCAAGCCATGGTCCGTGCTATCGAAAATTGCGGGCTTTCTCCGTCACGAAAATTACGCAAAAATTACGGAGAGCGGCCGTCGCGGCTGGCCGTTGGTCAGGAACCTGACATTACCTGGCCGTTGTCGCGCCCGGTGTGTTTGGCGCCCATTGCAAAGTCAACCGGGCGACAAAGAGTGCTTGCCAGGTTGATGGCATGCCAGAGATTGCCCGCGAGACATTGAGTGCGATAGTGGCCATATCCACGAATGAAACCGTCTCATCGACCAGCCGGCGCAACCGGCGGGTTCCCTACGGCTGGCGGAAAACGCGCATGTCGCGCCAGCGCACCACAAAGGTGCTGCCCTTGCCCGGCGCGGAGGAAAGCTCGACATAACCGCCATGGCGGGTCACGATCTCGTTGACCATACTGAGCCCCAGGCCCGCACCTGAGCCGTGAGGGTTGACCCGGTAGAACGGCTCGAATATGCGCGAATGCTTGTCGCCGGCAATTCCACAACCCTGATCGGCGACAGTCACGCTGCCGTCAGCCTCGATACCGACCGATATCTGTCCTCTTCCACCTCCATACTGGACTGCATTCCGTACCAGATTGACGAATGCACGCTCCAGAGCTTCGGCATCCCCGGGAACGAACAGGTTTTCCGCGTTGCTGTCGAATGAAATCTCGTAGCCTTCGGCGATGGCCAGGGGAGCAAGGTCGGCGACCACCTTCGATACGACTCTGTTGAGTTCGACAGGTGCATTCTGCTGAGGCTTTTGCCGGTACTTCTCGGTGTCGAGGAGCTGGTTCGCGATCGCTGTAAGTCGCTTGATGGCCGTCTGCAGGTGTGTCTTGTCCGCACCTGGTGAAAGAGTATCGATTCTCACCTGCAGGACAGCGATCGGCGTTCTAAGTTCATGCGCCGCGTTGACGAAGAAGCGCTCCGTCGCCTCGAAGCCACTATCGAGACGACGCAGCGCCCTGTTGATGTCGCGCACCAGGCGAAGCACCTCATTGGGCAAGCCACGCTCTTCCACCAGGGCGCCGCGTGTATCGAGATCAATCCTGTCGAGACGCCCCGTCAGATCGCTGAAGGACCGCAGCGCCCAGCGTGTGACAAGCGGAACGCCAATCAGGGAAATGGCGATAAGGATCAGTGCCGGCACGCCGATGGCAAGGTTCCCCAAGAGCACGGTCACACCATATTGGGACATCGAAACACCGCCGGCAAAAATCGTTGCCTCACCGGCCTCTGTGTCGAAACGCTCCATGCGGGCGACACTCAACGGATCGTTCAGATCACCATGGAGCTCGACACTTCTGAACGTCCGCAGGAATGGCACGTTGTCGGCAATTTTCCCGGGAGGCGCACCGTGTGCAAGGACAATATCTTTGCCGAGGTCTGCCACGAACCACAGGTCCGGCGCTTCCTCCATAATCTCTTTAAGTTTGGCCGTCGGCACAAGATGGGCCCGGCCATTCGGCTCGAGACGGACCGAGTCTGCGATTTCCTGAGACAGCCAGATGGACGTGATCGCCACATCGGGCTTGAGGCCAGAAAGAAGATAGAAAACCAGGCTGAGCGAGGCGATGACCGCACAGAGCTGCAGGACAATAAAACCAAAAGTGAATCGCCAGCGAAGGGATGTGCTGGTCATCCTATTTCTGCTCATAAAGGTAGTAGCCTATGCCACGAATGTTCTTGATAACAATGTCGGCCTCCGCTTCGCCAAGCTTTCGGCGCAGGCGAGACATGTTGGACTCCAGTGAATTCGACTGGATCTCATCGTCAAAGGAATAGACCTGGCCCTCAAGGGACGAGCGCAACACGGTACGACCACGGTTTCTCAGAAGCGTTTCGATGATAAGCAGTTCCCTGCGGGTGAGCGCAAGCCTGATGCCGTTGACATGCACATCGCATGAAACACGATCATAGGTGACGTTTCCCGCCGACAGGACGAATGGGCCGGTTGTCGGCACCCGCCTCAGCACAGCGCTCATTCTGGCAATAAGCTCGGGAATTTCGAACGGCTTCGGCAAATAGTCATCAGCGCCGTCATTGAGGCCGGAAATTCGCTCGTCGGTCGACCTCAGAGCGGAAATGATGATCGATCGCGTATTTGAACTCGCGCTACGCAAATCGGCGAGAAAGGTACTGCCATCACCATCCGGCAGTTGCCGATCGATAAGGACAATATCGTAATCCGCCATAGCGATCGCTTCCCGCGCCGTTGCCAGATTTCCAACGGCGTCGAGAACGATGCCGTGCTGCGAGAGGGCTACCCTCAACGCATCCGTCATTTCCGGATCATCTTCGATAAGTAGAAGTTTCATAGTGGCCTGATCGTGCAAGTCCCGGACAGCTGTTCTCAAGAATTCTAACAGCAAATTTATATGTGTGTTTCAGATAAACTCGACTGCCATGACCGACTGGCCGCCAAGTCAATCGGCGGTTCAGATGTCCGGCACCGGGGAACCGAAACCTGCTGAGTATCCAGCCGGCTTTTAGTCCCCGTCGCCAAGGCCAGCCCCTTATCGGCAGCGGCCGTAGTTATCCCGATATCTGCAACCGTAATCGCGCCGGTCCCGATTTTCCCAGTGATCGCGACGGTTCCTGTCGTTTCGTTCACTGATGTTCCCAATGACCGCCCCTCCCGCGCCGCCTGCGGCGGCTCCCACTGCAGCGCCTTCCCAAGTGCCGCTCGCCAGCCCGCCGATGATAGCGCCGCTCGCCGCACCAATGCCGGCGCCCTTTTCCGTCTGGCTGCAAGCCGTCAGCGTCAAACAAACGAATATGCCTGAAATGATCTTTTTCATGTCTGTCCTTTCGATCCATCGCCGCTACGGTCGCCCGTCGACCGTGGAGACGCACCAAGGTGCAGACATATGGCCACCGAAAATTACGTGGAAGTTACGCAGGACCTTCGGCGTCGATACCGGTCGATCTCGCGCAGCGCTCCTATGCGGCAATTGTCTGCGGAGTCACGCTGGCTCAGCCCGAACAACATCGCGGCGATCCAGGAGAGGGAGACAAACGGCCTCGACGTGCGCTTCTTCTCCGGCTTCGCGGAAGTGTCGGAACTGCCAAGTGCCTACAACCGTTCGGGAGCATCATGGCCGGTGACTGGCAGAAGAACGCGCCTTGGCGGAAGAAGCGCCAGAAACATTGGGAAGGCGACAACTTCGCCTTCCCAATGTGCAACCCGCTTGAAAAATGGTCGATTAAACGATCGGACCTTTGGCATAGCGCCATTCAAAGGCGCCTCCATCCAATCGTCGGCAATTGCGCGTGGGTTTAACAGCCTGATATTCAAGAAGTTACGAAACCCACAATTGCTGGCCTCGCTCTTTTTATACTGTGTTTCCCAGCTCAAGACATCCCTGAATTCGACGGTTCGAACTAAGAAGTAACCCATGAAAAGAAATCGTGAATTCCTATCGCCCGAGACGCGTAATCTTCTCAGTTCTCTGCATCCGAGGGCCGACCCGGAATGCATGATCGGGACGATCCTTCAGCAATTCAAGGCGATTCCGCCGGGATCGATCGCTACCGCGTCTCTTCAAATCCGGCACGACGCTGGCCTTTATGCTGCTCCGATGGGTTCCTTCTGGCTCGACCTCCGAAGCCGCACGACGCCTTGAGACTTCTCAAGTAAATGCCGGGCCTGGAGTTCATCTACATCTTCCATTCCAACGGCTACGTGCGAGAGATTTCACTCAATAAGATTTCGGTCGATTACATGACAGCAAGACGTTCCATCGGAAAGCGGTCCCCGCCCCCACGCGCCGAACTTCTGAAGCAGGAATATGGAGCTATGATCGATGAACTCGGTTCGCAAGGAGCCCTCGTCATCGCGGGAAAATCCATGGGCGGACGCGTGGCAAGCATGATCGCGGACGAGCTTCGCGATACGGGCAAGATTTCGGGACTGCTTTGCTTCGGCTATCCATTCCAACCCGGCCGGGAATTTCGCGCAGCTGCCACGCCTAGAGTTTGGCGCGGCGTCCGTTCTGTCATAGCCGTGTCCACCGGTTACGGAAGGGTGCAGGGGCCGCCCCGTTGGGGCGGCTTGCGGGGTAGGATTCCATCTTAACTGAGGTCCATGATCGGCAGCAGGCCATTCTGCAATGCCGCTTCAAAGTGTACGTCGGGAGGTTTCTGAACTACTCAGATAGGGCAAATTTTACTGCACCGAAGGCATTCGTTGCGAAACTGCAAATAAAATCTATACAAGTATTTCTTTCAGTATTTCATAATGGAGCGATGATTGCGGTACATCGTAATATTAAAATGCGCTGGCGAGGAAATTCCAGTTTTCGAAGCCGATGACATTACTCGGTGTTTCGGTTGGATTAGGACACAGACCAGGAAATTCCCTGAAATACAAAAAGGGAATTACAAGATTGTGGACCGTGATCTCGATAACGACGCATCACCAAATACCAATTTCTGGTAGGCTCAGGCCGGACATCACATAGTCGGCAAATCCCGGTTGCGGGTCCAACTGGATTTTGAATTGCGGAGATGGCGACCGGTCTGACGGGAATCGTATCAGCCGAGGGTATGTCCCCAACTCCGCATGCGAGTCGTTAAACTTGTTAAATGTCATTTTCAATACAAAGAAAGCGCTACCATTACAGACCAACACTTGAAAGCATTGGCGCAGAAAGTCGAAAATGTCGACTCCACCGCAGCCGAGACTGACGTCGTAGTTCCCTCTCTCCCGCCACTGATCATGAAAGAGATAAAATCAACACCCCAAATCGCGATCGCTCCAGTGTCGGATCAAAAGAACGCAAGACCTGCGAGAACTATAACCAACCTAAACATGCACAAAGCGCCTAATCCGACGTCACCATTGATTGAGATACTGCCGACCGGGACTGTGGTCGCCGTCATAAAAGAGGAATCCGGATGGGTGCACATTCTTGTGACGGAAACCGGCCGAGATGGATGGGTAAACGCGAAATTCCTTCGGAGCGATTAACTCACAGGAGGAACACTAAGCTCTTGATGGCAATCGAACCGGAACACAGCAGTTTGATTGGCAAACCATTGATACGTATCAAAACTTCCGTGCTCCGGCTTCCGCTGCCCGTCCGCCGACTGCCATCGCACGACGTGGCTCGACGAGATCAAGTCCGGGGGAAGTTGCACCCCTTTTGTAGTTTGAAAGCGCAAGCAGGATCAGCTCGACTGCGAGGACGAAGACGAAGCACGGCAGCTTGCTATCCAACCCGGAAGAGTTGATAGACGAAGATCCTGATCTGTCCAGACTTCCATCACCGGCATCGGAATTGCGCTGCTTCCTTCGCCGCACGCCGTTGTCGCGATATCTCATTGGTGTAGCACAGGCCCGGCACGCCGTATCATATGAGTGACAGCAAAACAGCTTGCAAATCCAAGGCAAAGGCGCTGTAACGACGGCAATGTTTTTTCAGAATGTGATTGAGTTCAATGGGTAGAATTCGCCCTCCAAGGCGGCTCGTTGTCGAGCGCTCTCGCGACAATCCCAAGCGCCGGCTTTGCTCATCGATACCGGGGGATGCGGAGCGCGACGATCTGTGCAACGCAGTTAGATATAGCCCCTACTCCAAGCACAAGTACAATCCGATTGCTTATGGATTGAAATCTTATGTTGGTCCTGATGTCGAGCGCACCTATTGCGACGAACATGCAAAGTTCGCTCAGGCGGATATTTCGAGGATTCCGCAGCTGCTGAAGCGAGGACTCCATCTCGGCCTGCAGTCGGAGCGAGCCGCGGGAGATGTTCCAGCGATGCTCTGGACAATCGATGACAATGGTTGGATTTACGAACTACGCATAACAAATGCGGGCCAGGCGGAATATCATGGATACCCGCTCCTACAGAATGACGCTTTCGCTCGACAAATTCTCGCTCGTTCGCGAACGGTTGCTTTCGCGCAAGGAGGATTTACAATAACAGATGATGAGAATTTTAGGGCCGCTATCGAGGCCGCAGAGGCTTTTTATCGATGATCGACACTCGTTTCTTCGAACTATCCGCCAACTGGTCTGCAGCCGGTAGCGAAGTTGCAGAGATTTCGCTTCGGTTGGGCGACAGGGTATTGTCCCGTATCGCCGATACGGAAAAAAAAGCCATTCGGGACTATTTCAGAGCTTCTGCTACCGGACTAGCCTTGTGGTTCGTTGATAATTGGTGGCGCCTGCGGTGGGAGACTATCAATGGCTCTCATTCCGTGTCAGCGGACTGGCGCCTGCGACACGAGTTGAACTCTGCGATGGGCGGCGCGCTATGGCCGCCGGTTATGATCTACAGTTCGGCGGATCGGATCGTGTTTGCACCAAGTTTCGGGAAGCGCTCGGCAGGCGGCCCACAGCAATATGTCGACATCAATGGTGTCGGGATGGTCATGGCCGACGAATATGAGAAGGAGCTCGACGCCTTTCTCCGGGTCGTCATCGAGCACTGTGCGGGCTCAGTAGACGGCAAAGCGCTTGAGGCACTTTTCGGTCAGGTCTTAGCCGAACGGAGAGACCCGGAACTGGCGGGGTGGAGAAGGCTTGAAGCCTGTCTCGGATATGATGCCGACGAAGCGCCGGACGATGTCGTCACCGCACTAATCGATTTCGAGGGGTTGGCCGGTGAAGAGGGCGTGGAAGAGGCAGCTCGCGCCAGGCCTGGTGCAGAATCCGCAACGATACTTGGGCAGGCGATCGAAGCAACGCGACTGTCGGATGCGAAAATCGACCTCAGTCTCGCAACCAAGATTGAGAAGGATCAAGAACTTCCCGGTACGGCGGCCCCGTGGCGATTTGCGGAGAGCGCGGCGGCAAACTTGCGTGCGATGATCGGCGCGCGACCTGGGCAACTGCGGAGCGGTAGTCTTGCTGATATCCTTGGAGCGCGTTGGGCAGACTTGAAGAAAGCGACGGCGACTGCACGTCAACTTCCCTATGGCGTGCGGATGTCTGACGATTCTGACCGGACCCGTCTGTCGCTTCAGACTTTGCGTCCGAAGGACCGTCGTTACGAGCTAGCCAGAATCTTCGGCGATGCCGTCTGGAAATCTGGGGCTGAGTTCGGCGTTGTCAGCCGTTCGAACACAGATAGACAAAAATTCCAGCGGGCCTTTGCGCGAAGCCTTTTATGCCCGTTCAATGACCTGCGGCATGAGCTCGACGTCAACAATCCCACGCCAGAAAGCATCGAAGCTGCCGCAGAGACGTTTTTCGTTCACGAGTCGGTAGTAAGGAACCAGCTCGTTTACAAAGGATTTTTGCCCTTTGAAAACGCGACCGAGGAAGCTGAGGCCGCGTGAACTAAGCGGTACGATCGCCTTGCATGGGCGAAACTTCCTATTTTGGAAGCATTAGGGGCTATATTCCACTCTCGGAGCTTGGGGATGTCGCGCAGAACGCGTTGCTCGATGAACATACCCAGTCGTATCCACTCGCTTCAACCAACCCGGCTCTCTCGCCCTAAATATCTAGCCTTGTTCCCGGATGGCTCGAAAACTTTAGTGGCCGCGCGAGTACGCTAACTGTGATTTGGGACAGATGAGATCCCGGATATGGCAAAGCCCATCCTCCAGGGTCAGCAAAGCTCACCGGAATCGATCGTCATCGACATTCACCCACAAAGCAGCCAACTACATGCTCACAGTTGCTAGAGAAGCGTCACCGCTGTAGTTTCCGCTTCGCAATTTGGACGAATGACACAGGAGATAGGTCTCTCATGCCAACGGGTACGGTTAAATTCTTCAACGACGACAAGGGTTTCGGTTTCATAACGCCTGAGAATGGCGGACAAGATGTATTTGTTCACGTGTCTGCCTTGCAACGCGGCGATTCGCTCCGCGAAGGCGATAAGGTCAGCTTTGAGGTGGGGCAGGACCGCAAGACTGGAAAATCGAAGGCTGAGAACGTCTCAGTCCTCTGATCGAGAATCGTAGATTTCCCAGCCTGCCTCGGGCGGGTTGGGCTCAGCACGACGATGTTGTTGCAGACCGGAGCGACGGGCTGAAGATTTGCGTGCGACCTTTTCGGGTGCAGGGACGACGTCGTACCGCCCAAGCTCTTGAGATCCCATCAGGGGTGAGTGCGGCCTGCACGGTGGCAGAGTGAGGTCGCTAGAAAACTCTCTGGAGGCCAACCATGCCGATAACAGCAGATCAATCTCAAGCGCAGACCACTACTCTCGTCGATCTTGGCGCAATTTTCGTCTCGTTGGAATTAAGCAAGTCAAAATGGCTGGTGACGGCTCTGTCACCTGGCAGCAAGAAAATGTCCCGCCACACCGTCAGCGGAGGCGATATCGCCGGTTTGTTTGCATGCTTTACAGCGCTTCGCCAGAAGGTCAAACGGCGAAAGAACACATTGTACCCATTGGTCGTGATCCAAGAGGTCGGGCTGGATGGCTTCTGGTTGGGACGAGTGCTGAGCAAGGAAGCTTGGATAGAGAGCCACATTGTAGAAGCCGCATCGATTGCCATGCCGCGCCGGCATCGCCGGGCAAAGACCGACCGCATCGACGGTGAGACGCTGATCCGCGCTTTGATCGCATGGAAACGCGGCGAGCCGCGTGCGTGCTCAATGGTCAGGCTTCTCACACCCGCGGAAGACGACAACCGACGGATTGGGCGGGAGCGGAAAAATCTGATTGCCGAGCGCGTCTTCCACGTCAATCGCATAAAGGGACTACTCTTCACACAGGGAATTCGGGAATACGAACCTGTCAATCGAGATCGCCGCCAACGTCTGGATGAGCTTCGAACTGGCGATGGGCGTCCGCTATCAAAACACCTGAAGGCCGAAGTCTGCAGAGAACTCGATCGCCTCGAATTGTTGCTCACACAAATCAAGGCTGTAGAAGCAGAGCGAGATGCCTTGATTGTCCGCGAGACGTTGGAGACACCGAAGGAAGCGACCGCTCTTTTGGGCATCAAAGGAATAGGGCCGGAATTCGCTACGATACTTTACACGGAAGGGCTGTTCCGACACTTCGACAACCGACGCCAAATCGCCTCGTATGCAGGCCTTGCCCCCTCCCCTTGGCAAAGCGGTAACGTCAACCGCGAACAGGGTGTATCCAAGGCGGGAAATCCGCGTTTGCGAGCAACCATGGTAGAGCTCGCCTGGCTATGGCTGCGGCATCAACCGAAGTCGGCGCTAACTTGCTGGTTTAAGGAGCGCATCGCTCAAAACAGCGGTCGTCTGAAGAAGCCGATGATGGTGGCGCTCGCGCGTAAGCTGCTTGTGGCTCTCTGGAAGTATGTGAGCGCCGGTGTCGTGATCGAAGGTGCAATCATGAAAATCGCTTGAAGCCGGAAGTGTCTGTGAAACGAAAATTCGAATCCTCAGGACCTGATCAGTCCTGACGGATCCAGGTGGACGGACCGGGAATCCTTTTGGCCTTTAAACGCCGATCTTGAGTTTGGTCCCGTTCTCCTGAGCCCGTGCCCGTCGAATGCGGGAAAATGGTGCAGCCGCTAAAAGTGGCGACCGGATGTGAGGTTGTATAGGCCCGAGAACCGGGCCGGTAATGCTATGGGCTCAGACCGCGGATCCGCTCACCAAGGAGAAATTCGATGCCACTCGAATGAACAATTGACAAAAATCCTGATGTGAAAGGATTCGAACCGGCAACACTCGTCCACCTTTTACAAGCCACTGAATTCCTTTGCGACTATCGGCACAAGCTCCGACCATGGAGGTGTCGCTTCATACAGGAGGCTGTGAACGGAAGATTCACGCTGCCTGTTTAAGCCCAAGATGGCACAGATGGAATGGATGAATGATATGGACACGATTGCCAAGCGCCTGAACAACTTGACCCGCGATCAACTGCTGGAGCTCTTGGATGACGTTCACCCTGGAGAGATTCCGATTGGAGCGGTTAAGCGGCGATCCCTGGCGATTCAGATGAAGGGACAAATATTCAGAATCGGAAATAAGTTTGCGACCAATGCCTTCGTGCTCACTCGCGGTAAATTGCGGCTGGTGTACGTCAGACCCTCATACTTTCAATATCGCCGTGTAGGTCTGGACATTTTCGGCGACGAGTATTCCATCTTGGACTTCGATCACAGCCTGGGACGCGCCGTCGCACAAAGCTATAGTGTCAACTACGTTCTCTTGCTTGCTATCGACAAAAAAGTGAACCGAGGCCATGGAGCATATGAAAGAGTTTCACCTCTGTCGGATTGCAGTCCTCGCAAGATTGATCTCCGTAAGCACTGTTTTGTCGACCCACGCGTGATGAACAAATGGTTGGGACTGCCGGCAATCTCCAGCGTCCACGCACGCAAGTATGAACGCTCAGATGCGTCAAAACCCAGTTTGACGGACGAACAACTGCGTAGCGTGATCAAAGCGCTAGGTTATGGCTCCAAAGCGATTGAGCAGCCCAATCTTACCCGGATCTATCGTTAAGCGACCGGAACCAAGGCCCCGGCCAAGAAGACACACCCCTTTCTCCGTTGGACAAGCGGATCGTCAGTGACGGTGGATGAACATGCAAATTCACCGGAGAGACAGGCTTGGATTGGCCTAACGACGGTGACGTGGGCCTGTAAACACGGTTTATTAAGCCACCCAGTATACAACCGGAAGGATCGATACTGAGGAGACTGGTTGTGCCGCTTGACGCCAAAATGGTCATGGAATGCTGTGAGGAATATTCGAACTCACACGACCGCCTGACGAAGCTTGTTCTTTACGTAGTCGCACTGCTTGAAAGCGAGCTGAAGAAGCGTAACATCTTGGCAAGAGTTGCGGGTCGGTCGAAAAGCGTGGACAGTCTCCGCGGTAAGCTCACCAAGTGGTCTCAAGACAAAAAGAGAGCGTCTCTGTTCAAGACGAGAAGCGACGTCTTCGCGTGTGTCGGAGACCTGGCCGGCGTCCGTGTCATGACATATACTGAGCATGACCGTGAACTTGTGTACAAACTGGTCAAGGAAATTTTTGCAAGCCCTGCTGGCAAGACTGATTTCGATACGGAACGCAAGGAAGAAAGCGCGCGTATTCAACGGGACAAATCCAATTTTTACCGCGCAACCCACATGCAGGTCTGTCTCCGGCCAGAACATCTGACTGAGGGTTACTTTAATCTGAAGGGCAGTCACTGCGAAATTCAGATCACCAGCATGCTTGCACACGTCTGGAACGAGATTGAGCACGACATGCGGTACAAGGGAGACAGCCGATCTCTAAGCGACGATGAGATTCTGATGCTCGACTCGCTAGGCCTTTTGACGAAGTCAGGCGATCACATCATCTCGAGCCTGATCAATGCTAACGCTCGGCGGGTGGAGGCACAGCGCCAGCAGGAATTACTGAGCAAGGGCCGGATCAAGGATGTGAAAGCGCTTTCGGAGGCGCTCGAGGAGCATTTCGGGCCGACCGTTTCTGGCAAGACGCTGAACTTTCGACTCAACGCCGATGCCCTCTGGGATACGGTCGAAGCATTGAAACTTACGCAACCCAAGGATCTTTTTCAGGTCCTCTCCCCCGCTCTCCTACAGGAAACAGTCAAGAAGACTCTTCCGGCATTCGCCAGGCACCTGAAGGCAACAAAGCAACTCCGCCCAAAGCTTGTCGCTGAAAGCTGCGACCTCTTCCTGATCGCCTTGCTCAAAGGTTCTCACGCGACGATCGCCGGTGTTCCCAAGACTAACAGGGGGCCAGCCAAGCGTCACCTTTTCTTCGCGACAGCCTTCGTCGAGTTTGAGGCGTCACAGGAAGCCTGATCACGACCAATCGACAAGGCTATATGCCCCCAGCAACTCAGGACCGTGCATACTGCCGTTGCGGATGCACGACACCTGTATAAAAGCTGTGGTTGCACGCGTTGAAATGAGTATTTAATCTTGCCCCCTCTATGGATAATTTCCCATAGTGTCGCCAGCGAATCATGTCCGGAGCAGGCCGTGCGGCAAGTACAATTCAACGCGATTTCTCTCAGCACAGGTCCGCTTGCTGGCCAGGACGTGCGCAGTTGTCTTCGCGCGGTGCTTCGTCAGATCATTACGGATTCGGGCCTCAGCCAGACCCAGGCGGCCAAGTGTTGCGGCACGGATCAGCCGACGCTTTCGAAACTTCTGTCAGGGCGCAGTGATAGCGTCAGTGCCGATCAGATGCTTCGTTGGATGGTTGTGCTTGGATGTCAAATCGAGATCAACGTCTACCCTCGGCAGCAATCGCCTGGGAACATCAAGGCGACCCTCCATGAATGAGATTGCACCGACAATGCCTTCGCGGGTCGTGACTGACCGAAAATCGGCGATCTATCTCGACCACCATGCCACGACCCCAGTCGATCCGCGCATTCTTGCAATTGCCGTCAATGCAATGACCTCGGAATTCGGCAACGCCAACGGCATCGAAAACATTCATGGCGAGACAGCGGCAGCACTCGTTGCCCGAGCAAGGCAGCAAATTGCCGATAGCCTCGCCGTCGAGCCCGATGAAGTGCATTTCACTTCCGGATCGACAGAGGCGATCCAGCTTGCGCTCGCGCATGCGGTTGCTAGCAAAGGCGAAGTTCTGCGCGTAGCAGTGAGCCGCGTCGAGCACAAGGCGGTTATCGACACGGTCTGCCATGCCGAACGGCTTGGACTTGCCAAGGTTTTCTGGGTCAATGTAGACCAGCATGCTCGCCTTGACTTTGCCAGCCTGAAGGCCGTACTCGACCAAGACATCGATCTTCTCTGCGTCATGGCGGCCAACAATGAAGTCGGGACGATTTATCCGCTCCAGCAAATTGCCGATGCCGCGCAAGCTGCCGGCGCGGGCCTTCTTGTCGACGCGACCCAGGCAATCGGCCGCATCGAGCTCAACGCCTCGACGCTATCATGGGACTACCTGATCCTCAGCGGCCACAAGATATATGCCCCGAAAGGGGTCGGCGCACTTGTCTCTCAGGTCTTTGATCCATCTCTTCAGTTCGGACTTCACGGTGCCCATCTACCGACGCCCAATGTCGCGGGAATTGCGGCCCTGGGCATGGCCTGTCAGATCATGATGGAAGAAGGGGTCGCCGAAAGCCTGCGCCTTCGTGCCTTGCGCGACCGTCTGCAGGAAAAGATGATTGCGCTGGCTGGGCCAGTTATAGTCAATGGCGACCAAGATAACCGTCTTGCCCATAATCTTCACATTGCGGCGCTTGGCGCACCGAACGATCTGGTGCTCGCCCGTCTGCGCGGGCGCGTCTCGATTTCCACAGGGTCGGCCTGCAACGCCGGCGCGCAGGAGCCGTCCCATGTCTTGCGGGCCATGGGAATGGCCCCCGATATCGCCGAAACCTGCCTGCGAATCGGGCTTGGCCGTTTCACGACCGATGACGAGATCGGTCGCACCGCGACCGAAATAGCGGACGCGATCAATGATGTCCGCAAAATGCTGTCTGGAGTAATCGATGTTTGACCTTGCGATCTCGAACAACCAGCCGGCCTACCGCTTTTCCGGACATGAGACTTTCGCCTGCCGCTATGCCTGGCTCCCGAAGGCCTACCGGGCAATTTCGGCCGATCCGGGTATTTTCTTCAACGAAGACGCCGCCATGGTCGAGCTTGGCATCGGCAAAAACATGGTGCGCTCGCTGCGCTTCTGGGTGGATGCGATGGGAATTGCTCGACCGGCGCCGGACAGAACCCATCGCATCACCGATATTGGCCATTTCGTCTTCGGAGAAGATGGCGCCGATCCATTTCTGGAAGACATCCGGACACTCTGGCTGCTGCATTGGAACGTCTCTTCCCGCGCGACACCTGGACTATTTGCCTGGCACTATCTGCTCGGCGCGTGGCCGTATTCGGAGTTCTCTCACAGCGAGGCGCTCGCAGCGTTCGTGCGGCAATCGCAGCGGATGGGCTACAGCCATTCAAGCATTACGCTTAGCCAGCATCTAGACGTTTTCCTCCACACATATCATTCGTCGCGTGGCGCCCGTGTAGGCGTCGAGGACTCGCTTGACGGGCCACTCGTCGAGTTGCGGCTGCTGCAGCAGAGCGGCGAACGCCGTAGCGAGTCCGGCCGCTGGGAACCAGTCTATTCATTCCGGCGCGAAACTAAGCCCGATGTTTCCAACGCCCTGTTTGCCTACGTCCTCTTGGATTACTGGGACAGGACAGCCCCAACCGAGAAGACAATGCTGGTGCGCAATGTTCTCTCGGCGGCCGGGGCCCCGGGCCAAGTGTTCAAGTTGCCGGAAGAGGACGTTCGCGCCCGTCTCGAAACCTTGTCGAAGCGTGGAGCCCACGGTTTGACCTACCGCCCATCGGCCATCCAGGGATTGCTGACGCGCGATAGCGAAATCAAGCCCGACATTTCGGCAATTTTTGCGAAGGGAGCCACATCCAATGGGTAAGGAGACCAATGGCGTGATCGCCGATCTCATTTCCGTTCCAGGCCGCTTCCTGCGATCCGTACAGCTGGAGAAAGACTTCCGCGATCAGGCGGCTCTGGAAGGCTATATCGTCACACCGCCGATGGTCGAAGCCTTGAGACGGATTATCGAGAGTGCGAAACAAGGTTCGAAGCGGCGTGCATGGCGCGTAACCGGCGACTATGGGGTCGGCAAGTCGAGCATGGCGCTCGTGCTCGCGCGGCTGCTGAGCGGTGCGACCGGAAACGATGCCGACAGGATCGCCGCAGCCATTGACTGGTCGGGGCGCGAAAACACCAAAAAATTCCTCCCCGTCTTGGTCACTGGCGCCCGGGAGGGAATCGCGGCAGCTGTGGCGCGCGGCGTGCGGGATGCCCTGGATTTCAACAACGACACTCCTCCATTCGGGACGAGCCTCGATGCCGCGTTGCGTGAATGTGAGGCCGAGGGCTGCGTGCGCACCCTTGAGCATATGGTGTCGCAGCTGGTCAAGGAGGCCGCAAAGCAAGATCTCGCCGTGTTGCTGATCATCGATGAGATGGGCAAGCTTCTTGAACACGCGGCCCTTAATCCCGACCGCGAGGATGTGTTCGCGCTGCAGCGCCTGAGCGAACTTGCTGCCCGCAGCGGCGACCATCCACTTCTGCTGGTCGGCATCCTGCATCAGGGGTTTCAGGCCTACGCCGAGCGTCTCCCGCTTGCACAGCGCCATGAATGGGACAAGGTTGCGGGGCGTTTTGAGGAAGTCGTTTTCGACCAGCCGCTAGTCCATACCGCGGCCCTTGCCGCCGGCGCCCTGGGCATCGACACGGCAGCACTGAGCAGCACGATCGTGGCGCAGGCGCGTTCCGCGATCGACGGGACGGCGCGGATCGGCTGGCTTGGCGGCCGGGGATTTTCAGTCGACCCAACGAGTTTTTATCCGTTGCATCCGGCATTGCTGCCGGTCATGGTTCGGTTCTTTTCGCAATTCGGTCAGAGCGAACGCTCGCTGTTCGGCTTTCTTCTGTCGAGCGAGCCGATGGCGCTACAAGCGTTCGCCGCGGCCACGCCTATCGGAGCCGACACGTTCGACCTGTCGCGCTTCTACGACTACGTCCGAACGTCCTTCGGTCACCGTCTGGCGTCGGCGAACCATCAGAGCCAGTGGCAGAGGATTGTCGCAACGATCGATGCGTCGGTGGATGTCGATCCGCTGGCGCTGAAAATCCTGAAGACCGTTGGTCTGCTCAACCTCCTTGATGCCGACGATCTCCTGCCGACCAGCCAAAGTCTCGCCGCGTCCTTGTCCGCCTTTGGCTCGAAAGCTGTCGATGCCGCGATCGAAACGTTGACTCAGGCCGGTCTGCTCTTCAACCGAGGCGGCACAGGTGCCTTCCGGCTGTGGCCGAATTCAAGCATCAATCTGCACACCTATGTCGAGCTGGCAAAACGCGCTGTGGGTGCGGCCGAGGAAGTTGCGCCGGTCCTTGGCGGTTTCCTTGACAGGCAAATGATTCTGGCCCGCCGGCACTATCTCGAAACCGGCACGATGCGGTATTTCGAGCTTCGCTACGCCTTCGCCGAGGATCTTGGCAAAGTTGCGGTTGCGCCTACGGACGCTGATGGCGTCATCGTTCTGTCGCTTGCTGATCGCGGCGAGCAGCAACTTGCCGCCAAGGCGAAGACAGTGGATCCGGAGATCGCTGGAAATCCGGCCCTTGTGATCGGCATGCTGCCCCCGGTATGGCATCTGGCCTCCTACATGCGCGACGTCACGATCTGGCGGTGGGTCGAAACCAACACTCCCGACCTTGCTAGCGACGACTTTGCCGCAGCTGAGGTGCGCCGGCAGGTGAGACAGGCTCAGCAAGCGCTGCAACGCGAGTTCGAGGCGCTTTCGGATCCCGCCTCCGGAGCCAAGATTGACTGGATTTATGCTGGCGAGGCTTTCGCGGCCGCTGGAAATCTGCCGCGCATCGTTTCAAAGCTCTGCTCGGATCTTTATCCATTTGCGCCGCGTGTCGAGAACGAACTGGTAAACCGCAATGCGTTGAGCAGTGCCGCGGCCGCCGCGCGGATGCGTCTGATCGAGGGCATTTTCCGCTCGCCCGACAAGCCGCTGCTTGGAATGGACGAACGTAAGGCTCCGCCGGAAAAGTCCATGTATCTTTCGGTTTTGCAGCGTGGTGCCCTGCATGTTGCCGACGGCGAAAGCTTTGCCCTGCAGATACCGCCGGCCGGCGAGGACCCACTTCATCTGCGCCCAAGCCTTTTAGAAATTCTGCGCCTCATTCACGAGGCAAAGGGATGCCGCGTCGCCATCACGAACATTCTGGCGGCACTATCTGCACGGCCCTTCGGTGTGCGCCAGGGTCTGGCCCCGATCCTGCTCGCCATCGTCGTCAGGGTTCACGGACATGAATTCGCCCTTTATGAGAACGGCACGTTCCTTCCAAAATTCGGAGACATGGAATTCCTGCGGCTGATCAAGGCACCACAGTCGTTCGAGATCCAGCATTGCAGCGTAGAGGGCGTACGCTCAGACGTCTTCATTCGCCTGGCCGACCTCTTCGCCCGCGGAGTGGAAGGACGCAAACCCGCCCTCCTGGATGTCGTCACCGAACTTTGTCAATTCGCGGCCAAGCTTCCTGAGTTCACGCGCAAGACCAAGTCGCTATCGCCGGCAACCCTTGCCGTGCGCGACGCACTGCTGTCGGCGCGCGAACCGGCGACGCTGTTGTTTGCCGATCTTCCGCATGCCTGTGGACTGCCCGTGTTTCGGGGAGAAGACACAGAGGCGGCGCTTGTCGATGCATTCATCGAGCGCTTCACCGACGCGGTCAGTGAGCTTCAGAACAGCTATGGCGAATTGATCAAACGTATTGTCCAGCGGACGGCCGTTGCGATCGGTCAACGGCCCGAGCAATTCGACCGCGTTGCGCTGGCGTCCCGCGGCGCACGCGTTTCGCTCGCCGCGCGGGAGCCGAGGCTGCGAGCCTTTGCATTGCGGCTGCGCGACCCGGCGCTGCATGATGAGGCCTGGGCAGAGTCGCTTGCAAGCTTTGTGGTGTCAAAGCCGCCGGGACGCTGGCTGCCTGGCGATGAGGCGCGATTCATGGACGAAATGGGCGGACTTGCCGAAGTGTTTGCGAAGGTGGAGAGCGCGGTATTCTCCGCGCCCGACGACCGTCCGGATGTGGACGCCATCAGGCTCAACCTGACACGCGGTGACGGGCGTGACCTGCTGCGGGTTCTGCATCCCGTGACGCTTGATGCCGATGATGAGGATTTAATGCGCACGCTTGCAAAACGTCTTCCCCAGGGAGAAGCCCAACGTGTCCAGATCTTGACCAACCTTCTCTGGCTCGAGCTTGAAAAATCAAAGGACAGTGAGCCGGCTGTCGAAGCTGCGGCCGATAGCACTTCAACGAGAACACAGAATGATCACTGATTATGCCCCCAAGATTTCGGCCTCTTTCGGCGCAGAGCCTCCCCGGCATATCCTCAGCCTCTCCGGCGGCAAGGACAGCGCGGCGCTGGCGATTTATCTGCGGGACCGCGTTCCTGAGATCGAATACGTCTTTCACGACACGGACAAGGAACTGCCGGAGACATACGATTACATCGGCAGGCTGGAGGCCATCCTTGGCAAACGCATCCACAGGACAACGCCTACCGACAGTTTTGACCACTGGCTGACTGTCTACAAGGGCATGCTGCCGTCGAACCATCGACGGTGGTGCACCAAGATGCTCAAGCTGAAGCCATTTGAGGCCTATGTCGGAGATGGCCCCGTCATCAATTACGTCGGTCTGCGTGCCGACGAAAACCGATCGGGGTATATTAGCACCAAGTCCAATATTCTGGCCGTCTATCCGTTTCAGGACGATGGACTAGTGCGAGCCGATATCATCCGGATTCTTGAAGATTCCGGACTGGGACTACCGCAATACATGGATTGGGGCCGCTCGCGTTCTGGCTGCTTCTTTTGTTTCTATCAGCAAAAAATCGAATGGGTGCGTCTGCTGGAAACCCATCCGTCCTATTTCGAACTTGCCATGGAGTATGAGGAACGTGCTGTGCAGTTTGGCGAGCAGTTTTACTGGTGCCAGAGTGAGTCCCTGCGCGAACTTGCAATGCCGGAGCGAGTCGCCAAGATCAAGTCAGACTGGGAAAAGGCGCAAGCCAGAAAAAAGGCAAATCGAAAGTCACTCTCCTTGGTTGAAACCCTAGGTGGTCTCGAAGTAGAAGACGACAGCCATCTTAGAGACGGTTGTTTAGTATGTTCGATCTAATGGGAAGCGGCGTTTTTCTTTTGGTGACCGTCTTCTCCACCGTTAAGAATTATATTGATGAAGGTAAAGAGACCCGCCGATGGCATTCAGATTTGCAGCGCGCACGCTACTCGAACTCGGCAAAGAACTCATTAGTTCCGACGAGGTCGCGCTGTACGAGTTGATTAAGAATGCCGTTGATGCGGGCTCCACCAAAGTTGAAATCGTTGCGCAGATCCTGCTGCCACATAGCGTCTACGCGCGTTGTATTGAATATTTGGCAGAAGGCACAGACCTTCGCGATATCCTGACCACGATCCAAAAAGGCTTCGTCAGCACCGCGCCGAAGGATCTTTGCGACCGGTTTTTTCGTACGCTTGAGCGCAAGCTCGATAATCGAGACAGCTTCAGGAGAACGCTGGTCGCCCTTTACGCTCGCGATAACTGGATTGATGTTCGAGACCAGGGCAAGGGCATGACGATCACTGAACTGGACGAGGTCTTTCTGACCGTTGGAACTCGGTCACGGCGCAAGGACAACATCCAGGGCGCCAATTTTCTTGGCGACAAGGGTGTAGGCCGCCTGTCAACGATGCGGCTCGGCGACCGCCTTCTTGTTTTCTCGGCGACAGTCGATCAACCCTTTTGGGGTCGACTCAGGATCAATTGGAGTCGTTTCTCGCATGATGACGAGACACCACTTGAAGAGATCAGGGTCGAACCGGTGAAAGGGCAGCCAAAAGCCTCACCAAGCATGCAAGGGACAACGATTCGCATCTCGTCCTTGAATGCTGACTGGACACCCGGACGTTTCGAGGATGTCATTCGCCTTAGAATTGCACGGACCGTCGATCCGTTCGAGGCAAAGGGCAACGGACTCATGCTCGTGCGGCATAACGGCAACCGAGTTGTGATCCCAGTGGTGCCACGAAAGCTCCTTGAAGCCGCCCATGCAAGCTGCGCAATCAAGTTCTATTTCGACCCGAAGACGGACGAGCCGATCCTTGAAGCCGACCTCAACTATAGTCTTCGCGAGAAGAAAAGCTTCGTGCGATGGCGTGGGGTCGAGATCTTTTCGATGGCACAAAAGGATTCTAAGCGGCGTGGCAAACGCGGGCATGCCGCGTTCGAAAACATTCTAATCCGCCCGCAAGCGCTGAAGGACCTGGGGCCATTCGAGGCTGAGATCTACTGGTTCAATCGCGCAGTGGTCAGGGCAATCGACGGGCTGACGGAAAAACAGCAGGAAACGCGCGATCAGATTGCCCAGTGGTCAGGCGGCCCGATGCTCTATAGGCATGGCTTTCGGGTTCTACCATACGGGGAGCCGGGCGACGACTGGCTGGCGCTCGACCGCAACGCCTTTGGCGAATCCGGCTTCAAGCTCAATCGCCAGCAGGTCCTTGGCCGCGTCCTCATTCATTCATCCCATCTAGCGCTGAGTGAGCAGACCAATCGGCAGGGCCTGATCGAGTCGGACGCGGAGGCGGCGCTGCGCAAGATGCTGATGGTAACGTTGCATGTCGAGCTGCGTGGGCTGATCAATGCAGCCGATCAGCTGGAAACGATAAAGAAGCGAGAAGCCGAAGAATCCGCGATGGATTTTCGCAAGTCACAGGTCGAGGTCGAAACGGCTCTTGACGAATTGCGGCTTCACCTCACCGCCGACCAGATCCCCTACGGCAACCGGCTAGGTGACGCTGTCGAAACACTCGTCACCCAGTGCGCGGCGGCTGTGCGCAAGCTGGACAGCTCGGTTTCTCAGACTATTGATGATCGCGAGAAATTTCTGCACCTCGCCGGTATTGGCCTCATCACCGAATTCATCTTCCATGAACTCGACCGGGCGGTCCGTCATACGATCTCTGCTCTCGTCCACGCACAGGCAAGCCAGCAGCAATCGGCTCTTCGTGCGCTCGAAGACCAGCTTATTACCCTGCAAAAGCGGGTTTCCGCCTTCGACGAGCTAACCGGCGAAAAACGCCAGACGAAGTCGTCATTCGATGTCGCCGACGTGATCGCTTACGTGCTTGAGCAGCATGAAAATGAGTTCGGCAGACATGCGATCACTATTGTTAAACCTCAGGGCAAGGGCTTTGTGGTCAAGGCCGTTCGCGGCATGCTGGTGCAGATACTGGAAAACCTGATCGCCAACTCGACCTATTGGCTTAAGCTGCAGGCCTCTTATCAATCCGGCTTCAAGCCGCAAATCGAAATCATGATCGATCCCGAGACGAAGTCAGTTACCGTTGAAGACAATGGGCCAGGAGTCGACCCTGGCCGCAAGGAAACGATTTTTCAGCCGTTCATCACGTCGAAGCCTGCCGGCCAGGGGCGAGGTCTTGGCCTATACATTTCCCGGGAGCTTGCGGAATATAACGGCTGGCAGCTTTACATGGACAGCACTGTAGGGCGTCAGCGGGATGGAAGGCTAAACATGTTCGTGATCGATATGGGGGACGCATGACTCTGCAGGATCGCCGATTTATCGAGGCCATCAAGACAAGCGGCATCAAGAATATCACGCTGCTCGATGATGCTTTCGATCTGCCACGCCTCACTGAGGCAGACTACAACAAGGTCTATGATTTCCTGGACAGCGAGGCCGCTGGCGTGCTCCTTGCAGAATTTGGCATAGACGAGGACGCGATAGCCGTCGCAAAGGGCCAAATCGAATCCCAGACTTGGACAGGCGAAGAACTCCACCAGATCTTGACAGAGCTCCACCAGCGCTTTTTGGTAACGCGCGACGTGCGCTTCGACCCAACCTCGGTTTTCACGATAAAAGCCAGCAATAACCTTGCCGATGTCGATCCCCTACTGAAGCTACTGCGACGCTGCGGGACAAGTGTGAAGGTCAAGCTCGTGGGACGGATGACTGCGGAGCCCGATTTGGCCGACGCCATTCCAGATCTTGTCTTTGCCGATTTTTACCTTGATGAGAACATCACATCGGGGGTTGTCCCCGGTGAGGAAATGAGCGAAGCAGCGGTGAAAGCCTCCCTGGACCGGCTTGATCAACTTCTTGGTGCGGCAGCAGCGAAAAAGAAGCACCCATCTGTCATATTGATGTCTTCGATGGACGTTGCGGCTCAGGCGGAAAACTATCGTCGCAGGGCTTCCGGCGAGAACGGCAAGGTTTTCGCCAGTCGGTTCGGTTTCATTCGCAAATCCGATATCCAGGTCGGGCAACTGGAGGCTCAGGCTCCGAAGGGCAAACCCGAGCCAATCACCGTGGCGCGACCCGCGGCCGATGTTCTACTCGATATCATTCAGTCCCATCCTTTCGGGCATAAGCTGCACGAGGCGCTGCTGTTCTGGCTCGAAAGTTCGCAATCAGCCGTCAACGAGATGAAGAAGGAGATCGACCAGCTCGAGCTCAAGGATTTTGCCTATTTGGTCACCTATCGGTTGGCCCAGGAAGGCATGAGCCTCTTCGACTATCTCGAATGGTTCTTCGGCGAATGTCTACTCGGATCGATTGGTCATGCGGCGGCGGACAAGGTTCGACGGCCGAGCCGCGACAAGCTAGATCTGCATGCCGAGCTCATCGAAGGCGCATATGATGGTCGCACCAGAAAAATTGCCGAACTCTACCACCGTGCGCGAATCGATACGAAGCCACAGCCCGAAATCATGCGCATGGGCGACCTTTACGTTCAGAAGGATGTGGCAGGCCAACCCGCGGTCATCTGGGCGCTAATGACACCCGACTGCGATCTAGTCGAACGAGACGGCGGTAGGGCTGCCGAGAACCTCCTGACGGTCGGTGGCAACCTCCTGCCTTATCATGCACCAAAATCCTCATTGGCCGACTTCATAATTGTTGGGGACCAGCAGTACAGCATCGACTGGCAGCTGAAGAACCTGCAGACCCGGACAGATTTCAAGGACTTGGAGTTCTGCGGCAGTCTGCGGCCGCTTTACGCACAAGATCTGCAGCGCCAGGTTCTTGAAGAGTTGGGGAGGGTCGGTTTGGCCGTGGCCCCAGTCGTACGGATGGATGGTCGCATCAAGCTGTCAGTGCGTAGATCCGACGGGAAGCTTCATGAGATCGATCTCGGCGGCGGATCGATGTGTGCCTGCGAGGTCTATCCAAGTCGCGGCGGTTCGGATGCCACACGCATCAACCTCCACCGCTCCGTAGCTGAAAACGTTGTTGCCAAGATAGACGCGATTGATCCGGAAAGCCTTTCGGCCGAAGACAAATTAATGCTGAAGGCCCTGCGCAAGCGGGCAACTCTCGATCAGGTACGCTCGTCGCTAAGCCGAGGAGCGAAGCTTGACGTCGATCTTGGAGCGCAATTCATTGTCACGGACAAGATGACTACTGCCAAAACCTGGTTGGGCATCAGCGTCGAAATGATCCAGGAGGATTGAAGCTCCGTGCATCGATGTCAACGGTTTGCCGACTCTGGCGGGAGCCAACCTGCTTTTGAAGGAAGTCAGGTAATGCCAACGGCTCCTTTTCATTCGCCCGCCTTCGCTGCGGTTTCTGCCGCCAGCTAAAGGACGCAAGGACGGCACAGGCAAGGCGGCGATGGTATGCGCTGGATATGAAAGGGCTCTTAACGTCGCAGTGTTCTGATGAAGCTACACAAACTGTAAGGCTCCCCGCCGCAACCAAAAGTATTGTGTTTGACATGCTTCCCGCAAATCTGCGACGTTCCGTGACTTGGGTGGGGTGGGAAAATGCGGAAACTTTTCGAGAATCTTCTGTCGGCTGGTACGGAAAACGAGGTCCAGGAGATTCTGGGCGCCAAAGGACTATTGGAAGACTCCACCAGATGGCGACCATACGGGGACAACGAGTCCTTTTATGGTGTGGTCGAGAACCAGCAGGCACACCCAGTCCCTGCACTGGTCGAAAAGATCATGAACGGGATCGACGCTATCTTGGAGAAGAAGGTCGTTGAAGACGGGATCGACGTGCGGTCGAATCTCGCACCGAAAAGTGTCAAGGAAGCGCTCGATTGCTATTTCCCGAATCACCGCAACTGGGATCTGGGCGACTTCAGGCGCCAGCAAGCCCGCGATCTGCAGATCGTTGCCTCCGGGCCACGCCGCGACACCTCGCTCCTGATCTACGACAACGGCATCGGCCAGGCACCCCAGGACTTTCCTGGGACCTTTCTGTCTCTCCTGCGTGGCAACAAAAACGATGTGCATTTCGTCCAGGGAAAATACAATATGGGCGGCGCCGGCGCGATCGCCTTTTGCGGAGATCTTCGTTATCAGCTCGTGGCGAGCAAGCGTTTCGACGGCAAGAGCCCTCTAGGGTTCACGCTGTTACGCAGGCATCCGCCGAAACTCGCCGAAGCGGCCGGCAAAAAAAACACTTGGTACGAATACCTGGTTTTTGGCGACGGTGTCGCAAGCGTCGATATCGACGAGCTGGATGTCGGCCTCGAAGGTCGCAAATTCAAAAAGGGCTCGCTGTTGAAGCTTTACTCGTATCGTCTGCCGGAAGGTGCGCGGTCGATCATTTCGCGTGACCTGAATGTCAGCCTCAACGAGTATCTTTTCGAGCCCGCCCTACCGTTTCTGACGGTCGACAACAATGAGCGCTACCCTGACAACCGCGCGCCTATAACAGCGGTCTACGGCTTAAAGCGGCGTCTGGAGGCCGACAAAGAGACAATCGAGGCCAAATTCTCCGAGATTTCGTCGACGGCTGAATTCGGCGAGATGAACGTTACCACCTATGTTTTCAAGGCGTTGTCGCGGGAGACGGTCAAAGAAACCAAGCAATATATCCAGCGCGAGTATTTCAAGAACAACATGACCGTTCTCTTTTCACTGAACGGTCAGGTGCAGGGGCATTATACGTCCGAGTTCGTCACCCGCAGTTTGAAGATGCCGCTTCTCAAGGATTATCTTCTCATTCATGTAGATTGCACCAACCTGCACCTGGAGGTACGCAACGAACTCTTTATGGCATCGCGCGATCGCTTGAAATCCAGCGAGACCGCTGAGGCGTTGAGACGTCATTTGCGGGAGCTTTTGTCGACTGGCGAGTTGAAGGACATTGCTAAGCGGCGAAAGGCGAGCCTGACGGTCGGCAGTGAGGATGCGGGTCAAATGCTGCGCGATTTGACCCGAAACCTGCCGATGAACGATGCGTTGACGAAGATCCTCCAACAGACCTTCCAGCTGTCGGTGCAAAGGCCAGGCGAGGCACCGAAGAAGGAGCGCCAGGACGAGGAGCGGCCGAAGCGCGAGCCGCGGGAGACCAACCCCTTCGATCCCAAGCGCTATCCTTCGACATTCCAGGTCAGAGGCGGTGACGGCAAGCAGGGGGATATCAAGCTCTTTAAGCTACCGATGGGTGGGACGCGGACCATCTCCTTCGCGACGGATGTCGAGAACGAATATTTCGATAGGAGTGACGATCCCGGCGATCTCAAGTTGTCAGTTCTGCAGCAGGGCCAGAGTGCTGGTAAGGGCGGGCCGCTAGCCGCGCCGTCGCAGCGGGGTGATCTCCTGGACCTGCGCCGGTCAAACCCCGCTGATGGCACAATCAAGATCGGATTGAAGGCGTCGAGCGAGATGCACGTCGGGGATACGATCGAGGTTCGCGCTAGCCTATCCAGTCCCACAGGCGATCTTATCGAAACGGTGCTGGTCCAGCTGACCGACCCCGAGCGCAAGACGATTGAGCCGCAACCCGAACCGGCTCCGCCACTTGGGATTCCTGACCTTGTTCTCTGCTCACGAAATGGCGCCAACAATACCAAATCCTGGGACGAGCTGGCCTTGGCCGGTCTGGAGATGGATTTCGGCGTCGTCGTTCATCCCTTTGTCGAGGAGGACAAGCTGTCGCGGATCTACATCAACCTAGACAGCAGCGTACTGCGGGATTTCAAAAGCGGCAACCGGTCGTCAGATGCCATTGAGCTCGCCGAGCGGCGATATGTGAGCACGATCTATTTCCACACTCTATTTCTGTTCGCGACGACAAAATCGCGTAAGTATTCGGTAAAGCGCGGCGAAGATGATTCAGATGTGGTGGATGTCGAAATCGCTGAGTATGTTGCCGACCTCTTCACTTCATCATATGCCCAGTTTCTTTTGAGTTTCGACACCAGCGAACTCATCGAGGCCATTGGCTGACGGATCTGCATTGCGATTCGGCGTCAACGAAAGCGAGACTTAACGAATCCGGATAAGTCAGGGGCATTTAGGAGGCAACCGAAAGTCCAAGCGCCTTTTAACGCAGCCGTGGTCAACGCGATCGTGAATGACAATAGCATTGCCGTGTCGTCGACTTTCAGGTCATCGGTTTCTACCTCCACAACGGATGCGGCATTGGATTGATGGTTAGGCCCTAAGCTCAGCGTCTATCGACGCCACCTAGGTTCGAACCAAGCGAACTATGTCTGAATATCGAGCTGTAATATCTGCGTGACGACGCAGCCGCGATTCAATTTCGGACTGCTGCCACCAATCAACCCAAATCGTGCCACGCTGGCGCATGGCGAGAAGATGGTCAAATAGCTTGGTAGTCGTTCTAGGAAAAGCGACTAGGAGAAATCCTGTGCAGGAATAGTGTTCAAGCGTGTCGCGTATATTGATAACGTCTGAACGAGAGATTCCACGATTGCGTACCTTCACTTGAACCATCACATTTCTAAGTTCGTTCAAGGGGCCGCCGGTTTGCAATACTCCTGTCACCGACGTGCTTGTGGGAGGCACGGTCCACTCTGCCAGAAAGTCCCGCCCATCGTCGCCCTCTCTCGTAGCGCCAACCTGTCGCAGCCAATGCATCCCCGGCTCTCGCTGCAAGATTTCTAGGATCAGACTTTCAAAGCGGACATCGTCAATTTTTTCGCTCCAAACACATCTTGCATCGGTCAAGAAGACTTCTGCCTCCGCTTCGCGACGGGCTTGGATTAGAATGCCCTCCGCTTCGAAGTTCTCACGGCCGCACCATGCCTCAACGGCAACCATAGTGGAGCGCCCCAATAAGATGAGATGTGAATCAAGCGGGACAATAAGACTGGCTGTCGAATTGATGGAGCCCTCAACGAACTCGAGCAGCTTCTTTGCTGCTCTTAGCTTTCCATGCGGAATTGCGTTGGCAAGATATTTGGTTTTGAACGCCTTGCTTTCTGGACCGTCGACCGTCCTGACGACCATCGTCGAGACGAAACTACGCAAACGATCCATTATCTCGGCATCGAATTCAGCAACCGTCGTGCCACGCTTGATCGATGTGAATACCTGCCACTTCGTGGAGGGTCTTACACGAAACTCATAGTCGGTTGCTCCCTTGAGACGAAGGCGGTTGGCGACCAGGCTGACCCAGTCTGGCTCTGGCTGATAGGTTGCGCCGTCAGTGTCACGTCTAGGACCCATCGCGGGTAAACCAAAAAGATCTTGAAAAAGCTCGTCAGCAAATATGGATTCCGCGCCAAGCCCCTCGAAGAAGTCACGTTGTTTTTTCGACGGGCCGATGATTCCTGGTTGCCGCAAAACTAGGAGCCTCGCGTAGATCTCCGAGGGAATACCAGAAAAACCAAGGTCTGAGATCAGCTGGACCGATGCCATATCTCTTACACGTAGCGCGATAGCCCAGATCAAACCTAGGATATCGTGCAAGTCTGTGCGCTCACCATCCCAAGTCCAAGATGTGGTTCGAACCGAAAGGTAGCAAAATACCTCGCTTTCATTTTCATCGAGATACTCCGCATGAATTTTGAATGGTTCTCTGTAAGCAACTCCGCCGGGACATTCAGGGTCTCCGCACTGACAAAGCAGGCACTCGCTACCGCCGGTCGCTTTCATGTATGTCCCCTTATGCAACTTAGGTCGCAGTATAGTCATACAAGAGTCACGGCGCGATCAAGAGCCCTCGAATGAAACGGGATGCTTGTAACGAGGAAAAAGTGGTCCGAAAATGGTGATGCCGTTAGACAAGCCCCCACGCCCGAAACCTCCCCCTCCCCGTCATCTCCCTCAAGCCCAACTCCAAAACAATCCGCCGCGCCGCCTGTGGCGTGACGTCCAGCGTCTTCGCCACCATGCCGGCCGAGACAAGCGGCTTTGCCATCACCAGCTCGGCCAGTTCCGGCAATTTCGAGGAGGTCCGCCGTCCTTCAAGTTTTCGGTCCATCATCGTTTTCGCCAGCGTCAGCCGGTCATGCTCTTTCATGCCGATCTCGGCCGTCGCCAAAAGCCCGCTCGCAATGGCGAGCAGCCGCGTCTCCCGGTCGCGATGCCGGCGGCGATCGACGGGAATGGTTTTGAGACCGAGATTGAAGGCGGCGAGATGGGCGCCGGTGGTGATGCCGGCCTGGCGCAGGATCGAGGCGCAAAGCAGCCAGCCGAGCCAGGGCGCGTGCTGAAGGACGGACAGCTCGTTCCAGGCGTCGAGGGCGATGATCGCCTGCAGCATCGCCGGCAGGTCTTGGGTCTGCCGCAGCACGCCGCGCCATTCGTCGAGCCGGGCATCCTCGTCCCAGTCGAGATCGTAGATCATCGGATTTTTTTCCTCCGGGCGATCACCGCCGGCGCGGCCGGGACGCCAGGCGTCCTCAATCGCCGCCTCCGATCGGGCCAGCACCGCATCGATGGCGGCATAGTCGACGCCGGGCAGATTTCCCGCATCGTCATCATCCCCCTCCCCTTCCGGATTTTTTGCAGCGGCCGCGGGCCGATTGGCGCCGTCCGGCTCCATCGCCCCGGCGCCGCCCGGATTGATGTCCGACGTCTGTCGCAAAATTCGGATACCCTCTGCCGATAACGCCCAGCCGGGGAGATGGGCGGCAATGCGCCGGCGGGTCTTCAACACGTCGCGGGCGATGGTTAGCTCATGGGTCGGGGTGCGAATATCGCGGGTGGCGTCGTGCAGGACGAGGTCTTCGAGATGGACGAGTTCGCCGTCGATCCACAAGGAGGCGCAGGCATCGGCGAAATTTTGCCGTTCGAGGAAGCCGGCGGCCACCGGCGAGCGGGCGATGCATTCGTCAAGACGAGCCAGAGCGACACCGGCGTCGAAAGCCGGCCGCATCAGGGTGTTCATGCTGATTTCGGAAAAATCGTAAGCCATTGATATTATGGTAAATTATTTCTTATGAGAACTCTATAGAGATATTAAAGTTCCTCACATCGTATGATTGACGGTTGAGGTTCTAACCATCGATAAGTACCCCTTATGGGAAAGCATACGTCTTGACATTGAAGATACCTTGGCTGCAATGGCAAAACCTGTGTTCACGCTTGGCGAGAGGCTCTTCTCAGCTTGATACACTTCTGCACTGCGATCGCAGGCCGCGTGACACCTCCATCTAGAACGTCTCCCCGTTTCCGAATGATTGGGAATGGGAATACGAAAATGGCGAATTGGGCGGGGTGTCGGAAAAGCCGCGAAAACAATGTTCCGTAGAGCGTGAGGCTTTTCATTCGGTGGCTATCTGACCAAAAGAGTGCTTGGCGGCGTGAGCCCATCGACGCCGCCGCCAATCTTTGATGAAAAAGAACGACTTCATCGTAGCGCCCCTCGGACGATGCATAACACGCCGCAGCATGACAGAGGTGACTATTATTTAAGCCCCCGCAAAACTGCTCAGACAAACTGAGCTACCTCTGAGTCGCGTGCATCTGGACAAAGCTACAGCGCGCTGAACGTATTTCCGAAGATCGTTGTTCTGGATAATCAGCCCTCGAACAAACTGGTATCGATTCCCTATAGAGTTATTCTCTAAATAAATAAAAACAAATGTTAAATTTCGATTTTGGCTAACCGAACCCTGTTTCGAAAGAGCGGTCTGTTAAGGCGTTGTTAACTCTAAACGACTGGACGTGCGGCAAGAATCGTGTTGTATCTTTGGCGGGCAACAGTCGGCAAACCGAAGAATGCCCGCCAAGGGGGCAATATGGCGATAGCGAAAAACGTAGAAGCAACGATCAGTCAGAAGGAAGACGCGGGTGGAAAGATCATGCGTCACGCAGGCCTTCTGTCACAGCAATTGCAGCAGCTTCGCACCCGCATGTATCCTCCGAAGTCGGAGAAGAGCTTGAGGCCCTTCCTTACGAACGAAGTCTCCAAGCTGACGTCCATACCCGATTCCACCCTGAAGCTCATGTCGAGCGAAGGACGCGGTCCGATTCCCGGTCGGCTGGAGAATAATCATCGCGTCTATACGCTTGCCCAGATAAACGAGTTGCGCGAATTCTTTGCCAGCCAGAAGCCTTCAGAGGCGCTGAGATTTTTGCCGCGCAGACGCGAGGGCGAACATCTTCAGGTCGTCGCGATCGCCAACTTCAAGGGCGGCAGCGCGAAGACCACGACCTGCGTTCATCTTGCACATTATCTCGCATTGCAGGGTTATCGCGTCCTTGCACTTGACCTTGATCCGCAGGCATCGCTTTCCGCTCTCTTCGGTGCGCAGCCCGAATTCGATGTCGGCGCCAACGAGACTATCTATGCGGCTCTTCGTTATGACGACGCCGAGCGTCGCCCGATCCGCGATATTATTCGCAAGACGTACTTCGATGGTATCGACCTGATTCCCGGTAATCTCGAAGTCATGGAGTACGAGCACGAGACACCGCGTGTGCTGGCCCAAAAATCAGGCTCCGGGGCAATCTTCTTTGAGCGCCTGAAGCTCGCACTTGCGGAGGTCGACCAAGATTACGATGTCGTTATCCTCGATACACCTCCGTCACTGGGGTTTCTGACGCTCAGTGCAATTTATGCTGCGACCAGCATGATTATCACGGTACATCCGGCGATGCTTGACGTGGCTTCCATGAGCCAGTTCCTGTTGATGATGGGCGATTTGATCAGCGTGCTGAACGAGAGTGGAGCACAGCTCGATCAGGATTTCATCCGGTATCTTGTCACCCGCCACGATCCGAACGATGCGCCGCAGTCGCAGGTCGTGGCTATGATGCGCCATCTGTTCGGAACTGATGTGCTTCTACCCACGCTGATTGAAAGCACGGCGGTTGAGGCAGCGGGACTTGCCAAGCGATCCATTTACGAACTGGAGATGGGCCAGATCGGCCGTGATACGCACAAACGCGCACGCGAGGCGGTGGACGCCGTCAACGAGGCGATATTGAAACTCATCAACATCAGTTGGGGACGCACATGACCAGCAAGTCGTCGCGTAAATCCATCGTTGCAAATTTCGGACTGCTGTCGGCGGAGCTCGAAAACCGGCTGTCGACGGACAGTTCTGCCTCCCCGCAACAATCGCCAGCACCCGCACGTGTGGGCGCTGGTGTCATCGGTGCGGCACATCGGGCAATCGACGACATCAAATCGGAACGCGACCGGCTGAAGGCGCTTGTTGAATCGGGCGGCGGTGCGATCCGGGAACTCGATCCGTTAATGGTCGATCCCTCCCCCTTTCCTGATCGTCTTCCGGACGACGATGCATCGGACTTCGAGACTTTCAGGAACTCTATTCGGTCCGAAGGTCAGAAAGTTCCCATTCAGGTCCGCAAGTCACCATCCTCACCGGATCGCTATCAGGTGATCTACGGCCATCGTCGACTGCAGGCAGCCAAAGATCTCGGAATTCCGGTCAGGGCGATCGAGGTCGAGATTTCCGATGTCGAGCTTGTCATCGCGCAGGGTATCGAAAATGCCGATCGTCAGGATCTGAGCTGGGTCGAGCGCGCCCTGTTCGCCCGTCGTATGGATGACGCCGACGTGAAGCCTCGCGATATCAAGGCGGCATTGTCGATCGATGATCCGGAGCTTGCGCGAATGCGGGCGGTTTATCGCTCAGTTCCCCTCGATATCATCGAGGCGATCGGTCGGGCTGCCAAGGTCGGCCGTCCGAGATGGGTAGAATTCGCGAAGGTGTTTTCTGAACGTGCTGATCTGCACGAAGAACTGCGTAGAGTGCTGTCAGCCGCCGCAGAGAAGCGGCTGGGGTCAGACCAGAAGTTTCTAGCCGCCTTCAATGCCCTGAAACCCGCAACAGAGCCCCGGAAGGACGGCAAGAAGATTGCCGGTGCCGCGGGCGAGCCGCTTGGCAGTTACTTGCGCACGCCCAAGGACATTCGCATTTCGGCGGAGACGCCGGCCGGAGCAGAATTCCTCGATTTTATCGAAGCCGAACTGCCTACGCTGGTGGAGCGGTTCGCACGTGAGGGGATCCAGGACTTAAATCGAAGCTGACTGGCAGGCTTCGAAATGATTTTACGGAAGGAAAGTGCGCAAAAGAAAAAGGCCCCCGAAACGTTGCCGTCATGGAAGCCCTTCTCGTTGTGTGAGAACTTGAGAATCGCATTTCCATGAATCCTAGTCAAGAGTCTTTGGCATCGTTTTGGTGAGCGTGGATCTTTTGCCTTTTTGAAAGGTGAGGACATGGAAGGTGGACAAGTGACGACGCCCTTTGGGCGGCGGCCGGTGACTCTTGCGCTTGTGAAGCGGCAGATTGCCACGACCAAGATCGAGGAAGGCAAGTCGGCAGACAAATGGAAAGTCTTTCGTGATGCATCGGAGGCAAGAGAAGTGCTCGGTCTGCAGGATCGTAGCCTTGCGGTGCTCGACGCTCTCCTCAGCTTTTATCCCGAGAATGAACTGCGCCAGGACGCGCAGCTCGTCGTCTTCCCGTCGAACATTCAGCTGTCAATTCGCGCGCATGGCATCGCAGGTGCCACTTTGCGTCGGCATCTTGCTCTTCTCGTTGAGGCCGGCTTAATCATCCGCAAGGATAGTGCGAACGGCAAGCGCTACGCTCGAAAGGATGACGAGGGATCAATCGAACACGCCTTCGGATTCGACATATCCCCGCTTCTTATGCGTGCTGAGGAACTCGCATGCCTGGCTCAGCAGGTTGCCGCTGATCGAATTGCCTTCAGAAGAGCGAAGGAAAGCCTGACGATCTGCCGGCGCGATATCCGAAAGCTGATCACCGCTGGCGTTGAAGAGGGAGCCTCAGGCGATTGGGGCGGGCTTGAAGAGCGATATCTTATGCTCGTCGGACGAATTCCGCGCAACCCGACACTGAATGAACTTGGCGATCTGGGTGCCGAGATGGGCAGTTTGCGAGCGGATATCCTCAAACTCCTGAATTCTGGCGATTTTTCTTCAAAAATGATCACCAATGATGCTCAAATTGAGCGTCATATACAGAATTCAAATACCAACCCTCCTAATGAACTTGAACCTAGCTCTAGAAACGAGCAGGGAGCGAAGCCGGGCGAGAACAAGCAGACGGGCCATGTGCCGATCAAGGCTTTTCCTATTGGCCTTGTATTGCGAGCCTGCCCGGAGATTTCGAACTATGGGCCTGGGGGGCAAATCGGGAGTTGGCGCGAACTCATGACCGCCGCCGTGGTTGTCAGGTCAATGCTTGGGGTTAGTCCCTCCGCATATCAGGAAGCCTGTGAGATAATGGGTCCAGAGAATGCCGCGGTAACTATCGCCTGCATTCTGGAACGTGGTGGCCACATCAATTCACCGGGCGGGTATCTCAGGAATTTGACGAACAAGGCAAAGCGTGGTGAATTTTCACTTGGTCCGGTACTTATGGCGCTGTTGCGAGCTGGCGGTCACCAGGTGAAAGCCACGGGATGATGGTTGGCGGAGAGGTGATATCTATGACGGCCGCAGCCTGGGACTTCGGAACCGTAGTCAAGGTGGTGAGGCGTTTAACTGCTCACGTCAGGAAGACGGCCATGCCAGTTATCACCACCCGCCCTGCCCTTCATCGACCCGTCCCGTTCACTTCACCGAACTGGTGAACGGAACAAGATCAATCCACGTCCGGTCGATAATTGGTGTATGCCGCAAAATAAGCCCGCCGTTAGTTCGGCAGGCTCGTCCTCCGGAAATCTTCCTAAAATGGTTCTAGCCCGCGAAACGCTCGGGACGGAAGGTCGCCAACATCGGATGTTCCACTCCCGTTGCAATCTCATAGGCCAGCAGCTCGCCGGTGATAAGACCAAGCGTTGCGCCACTGTGGCTGAAGGCGACGTAATAGCCGGGAATGGCCTTGATGGCTCCAATCACCGGCTCGCCGTCGCCCGGGATTGGTTTCCCACCAACACCGATCGAAGCGACTTCGAGTTGCGGATTGCCTTCCATCACCTTGGCAGCCTCCACCAGAAGCTCGGCAACAATGCTGTCATCGATCTCATAGGTGCCGTCCGCACGCACTGTCACACCCTCATCGGCCGCCCAGTCGGCATCCAGCGAGAAGGAGCCACCCGGCGCGGGGCGAACAGCGACGCGCGGTGTATTGAGGACAGCGCGCAGGGGATGGGCCAGCGGCTTGGTTTGCACGAGAAGCGCGATCGGTGTCCCGTCACCGATGGTCTGTCCGCTTTCCGCAGCCATCTTGGGCACGGCCGGGCCTGTCGCGAGCACGACAGCATCCGCCCGATGGAGGTGACCCTTTGCAGTTTCCGCACCAACAGCACGACCACCCTCGAGCATGACCCGCGCGGCACCCTGGTCCGTTACCAGAACGCCTCCGAGCGCGAAAAACTCCTCAAGAAGCACCCCGATCAGCGTCGGCAGATCGACCCAACCTTCGCCGGGATTGAAGATAGCACCCTGGGGAGTGATTGCACCTGCGTCGAGACCGGGCACGACGCCAGCGACTTCGGCTGCGGAAAGCCGCTGCGCGTCATAGGCAAGCGAAACCTCGTGGCGATAGGCCGCGTCGATCTCGTTGCGCTCGTCATCCGCATCCCAAGTCAGCCCACCATCGAAGCGAAGCCATTCCGCATCGGGGTTCTGAGCCGCGAGCGTGCGATAACGGTCGATGCCGGCCATGCGCAGCCGATGATAGGGTTCAGAGCGCATGCGCGCCGAGTTCAGCCAGGAAAGCGAGCGGCCGGAGGCACCGTTGGCGGGCGGGCCGTCATTGAGGATCGTGACCTTGATGCCGCGTCGCGCGAGCTGCACGCCGGTAGAAATGCCGAAGATACCGGCACCGATGATGACGGCCGAAGAGATGGTGTTGTCGGTCATGGGGTTGGCTTTCAATCAATTGTCATAAGGATGGTGTGAAGCAGTCAGGGCTCTTCCCAGCGGCCGCTGGCGGCGGAGCGGAAAAGGGCGTCGATCGCCTTCATGTTTGCGATCGCGTCGCCAAGCCCCGTCACGAGTGGCTTTCCGGAAAGAACCGCCTCAGCGAATGCATCGGCCTGTTCGCGATACTGATCGACCGGCCCGATCATGATCTCCTCGCGTCCGCCGCCGGCCAGATCACGGCCATCGTCGAAGATGAGGACAGTCGGCTCATCGGCGGGCGCATTGAAAGGAATGGGAATTTCCAGACGTCCGCGCGTTCCAAGCACCGTCACCTTCTGCGTGAGGGACAGTTGCGTGGAACAGGTGAAGGCAAGCTGCTTTCCCTCCGGAAACGCTAGCAGCCCGCTCGTCAGCCGGTCCGTGCCGAAGACGGGATCACGCTCCATGAGCGCGATTGCCCGCAGCGGTTCCGCATCGAACAGGAAACGCGCCGTGTTGATGGCATAACAACCAACGTCGAACAAACCACCGCCGCCAATATCGGCCTGGTTGCGCACGTTCCCAGGGTCATCGAGATAATAGGAAAAGATCGTCTGGATGACCCTAACCTCGCCGAGGCGCCCTTCGGCGATCAACGCACGTGCTTTCTTCCATTGCGGATGGTGGCGAACCATGAAGGCTTCGGCGGCCGGCAGGCCCGCTGCCTTCTGTGCGGCCGCCAGTTCCCTCGCCTGCACGGCATCAAGGGCGATCGGTTTCTCGCAGAGCACGGGTTTGCCCTGCTCCAGCGCCTTGATCGTCATGGACACATGCAGATGATTGGGCAAAGGATTGTAGATTGCATCTATTTCCGGATCGGCAAGCAAATCCTCGTAGCTGCCATAGGATTTGGCGATGCCGAAGCGGGCCGCCATCTCCTTTGCCTTGGCGGCATCACGCGAGGCAATTGCCACAACGCGCCCCAGACGGCTTGACTGGATGGCGGGAATGACCGCTTTGGCGGCAATGCCTGCGCAACCGAGGACGCCCCATCGTATCGTTCGTGTCATCTTTTTCTCCTCCCGACGCTCAGAGCACTTCCGCAAGGAAGCGCTGGAGGCGCGGGCTTTGCGGGTTATCGAATATCGCCTCTGGCGTACCGGCTTCCACCACGCGCCCCTCGTCCATGAAGACGACCTGATCGGCGACGCGGCGGGCAAATCCCATTTCATGCGTGACGACGACCATGGTCATGCCGCGCGTGCCGAGTTCGGCCATCAGGTTGAGCACGCCTTTGACCAATTCCGGATCGAGCGCACTCGTCACTTCATCGAAGAGGATAACTTCCGGCTCCATGGCAAGCGCACGGGCAATGGCGACGCGCTGCTGCTGCCCACCGGAAAGACCCCCCGGACGGTGATGCTGACGGCTAGCAAGACCAACATCGGCAAGTCTTGCCTTGGCGATGCGCTCGGCCTCGGCTGCCGGCAGGCCCTTGATCTTCGTCAGCGACAGCATGACGTTTTCCAGCGCCGTGTGATCCGGAAAGAGATTGAAATGCTGGAAGACCATACCGACCCGGCGGCGCAGCGTTTCCGGTTTCATGGCCAGAATGCTTTCACCATCAATGAGAATATCGCCGCTCTTCGGCTCGACCAGACGGTTAAGTCCGCGCAACAGGGTGGATTTGCCTGAACCGGACGGGCCGATGATGCAGGTTACGCTGCCCGGCTTTACCGAAAGGTCGACACCCTTCAGCACATCGAGATCGCCATACGCCATGCCGAGACGGCGCACATCGAGGCTGCCACCCTTGAAGGCGACACCGGACGCGCGGGCTGCACCGTCGAGTTCACTGACCTCTTCCAACCCACTGGTGATGACGGAGGGGCGCTGCTTGCCGATCCGCAGGCGATTGTCGATCGCGTTGACGACATGGGTGAGCGGTACGGTGACGATGAGATAAAATACGCCCGCAAGCAGCAGCGGTGAAAGATTGCCCGTCACCACCGCCTGGTCCTGTCCCACACGGAAAATCTCGCGCTCGGAGGCCAGAAGCCCGAGGAAATAGACAAGGCTCGAATCCTTGACGTTGCCGATGAACTGGTTGACGAGGGCCGGCAGCACGCGGCGCACGCCCTGCGGTACAACGATAAGGCGCATGCCCTGACCGTAGCTCATCGAGAGTGCCCGGCAGGCCTCCATCTGGCCGCGGTCGACACTCTGAATACCGGACCGGAAAATTTCACCGATATAGGCACCGGCGATCAGGCTGAGTGCCAGAATACCGAGCGGATAAGGCGACGGACCGAAGAGTTCGCGGCCGATGCGGGCAAAGCCCTGGCCGATCAGGAGGATTGTGACGATGGCCGGCAGGCCGCGAAAAATATCGGTATAAAGACGCGCGGGAATACGCAGCCATGGCGAGCGGGAAATGCCCATGATGGCGAGCATCATGCCGATGGCGACGCCAAGCACCGTCGAGGTCGCAGCCAGGATCAGCGTATTCTTCAGGCCAACCGTGATCATGGTCGGCAGCACTTCGGCCATGGCGTTCCAGTCGAGGAAGCTGCGGCGCAGGTTTTCAAGCCAGTTCATCAGGATATCCCTTGAAAGAAAGGCCGGCCCGACCGGTGAAGGCCGGACCGGAAGGCGGCATCACTGCTTGGGAAGATATGCCGCCGGCATCGGTGTGCCGGGGAACCATTTTTCATGAAGCTTCTTCCAGGTGCCGTCCTGCATGGCCTCTTTCAGGCCCTTGTCGAGCGCCTCGCGCAATGCATCGTTCCCCTTGCGGATGACGAAGCCGGCAGGCGCATCGAAGCTCGGAATATTGACCGCGACCTTCAGCGCCGGGTAACGGGCGGAATAGTCCTTTGCCGCCTCGAAATCGAGGAAATGGGCGTCGACCGTGCCGTTGTTGAGCGCAGAAACGGCTGAGTTGTTGTCCGGGAACTTGACGAGATCGGTGCCAGCAAAGTTCTTCTCTGCATAGATTTCCTGCAGCGTGCCCTGCACGACGCCGAGACGCTTGCCCTTGAGGCCTGCTGCATCGGTGATGCCAGGCTCCGAAGTCAGCACGCTGAGGAAACCTGCAAGATAACCATCGGAGAAATCAACGGTTTCCTTGCGCTTGGCCGTCGTGCCAATTGCGGCGGCCGCAACATCGAAGCGGCCGTTGGCGACCGACGGCATCAGCGCCGAGAATTCCTGACCGGTGAAGACAACCTGCTCCTTCTTGAAGCCGAGGCGTCCGGCAACGTTGAGGAAAAGCTCGATGTCGAAACCGGTAAAGTTACCGTCGGCAGTGGTAAAGGCATAGGGCTTGGCGTCACCCATCGTTCCGACACTGATGGTGGTGGGATCAATGAGGCCAAGTGGATTGTCGGCAAGCGCCGGGGTCGTTGCGCCTGCGAGGACACCGAGCGTGACCGCGATGGCGGTGGCGCGGATTTTGGTAAAGGGGGAAGTGAAGGCTTCGGTAAATCGCATTGGTTTCGTCTCCTCTGGTGTCGTTGTCTGCGATGTATTCAAGGCGCACAGGTCCCATCCGGAAAGCGACACGACGTCGCCTGCCCGGCCCATGCAGTTCGCATGTCGGAAGTCTTTTTCTGTTATTGAGACCGGTCTCAATAATAAAGAGACCGGTCTCTTTGATTATTGGCAATTGTTATCTTCGCATTTGCCACTCGTCAAGTTCTCTTGTAAGGCTACCGTTTATGGATAAAAGCCTCTCTAAAACCCCTTCCGTCACCGTGGCTGACGTCGCACGCAGGGCCGGCGTCTCGAAGGCAACGGCTGCACGCGTGCTGGGCGGCTACGGAACTGTCAGCGACAGGGTGCGCGAGGCTGTCACAGCTGCCGCAAGTTCCCTTGATTATCGCCCCAATGAGCTTGCCCGCAGCATGACGACGGGCCGCTCCGGCACAATCGGCGTCGTAGTGGGGGATATCGAGAACCCCTTCTTCAGCCTCGCGGTACGCGGCATCACGGATATCGCCCGGCAGGCGGGCTTTACCGTCATTCTCATCAATTCGGGCGAGGACGCGACGGCGGAGAAGGCCGCGATTCGTACATTGCTTGCCAAACGCGTCGATGGCTTGATTGTCTCCCCTGCCAAGGAGAACGATGTCGATCACCTCAGGGAAGCCATCCGGTCCGGCTTGCCACTCGCGTTACTCGACCGTTGCGGCGAGGCGCTGGACGTAGACACTGTCATCGCCGACGACCAGAATGCGGCGGAGAGTATTACCCGCCAGTTGATCACACTTGGCCACCGCCGCATCGCCTATCTTACCGCCTGTGACACACCGGATCATCGCTTCCATACGCCGCGGGACATCAGCACCGGTTCGGTGCGGCGCCGCATCGAAGGGTATCTTGGTGTCTGCCGTGAGGCTGGCCTTATCGGTATGGAGGACTGGGTGAAGGTTGGGGCCGTTACACCGGAACGCACGCACCGGATCATTATCGAAATGTTCCAGTCGGGACACCGTCCGACGGCGATCATTGCATCGGACAGTATAATCGGTCTTGAAGTGTTCAAGGCACATCGTGAATTGAGATTAAATATTCCGGGTGATCTATCTCTGGTGTCGTTCCATGACGCGGACTGGACATCTGTAACCACCCCCCCGGTTACTGTCGTGCGGCAACCCGTCTACGAACTGGGAGCGACAGCGGCCAAGCTCTTAGTTGAGCGATTAAATGGCGAAGATCGGGCCGCCCGCAAGGTGGTTCTAAAAACCGAGGTCGTTGAACGCGCTTCCACGCAGGCCATTTGACATTAACCGTCGCCCCTGGCCCTTGGATTTCCACGTGGCTTCCGTTTGTGGCATGGCCGCGACGTCCTCAATCATCGCAGGACCAACGTGCGGCCCTTGGGTCGATACTGTCGAAGACGCACCAGCCATCAGGGGCAACCGGTTTGGAAAGGGATTCGATCTCCTCGTCACCGCAGACGGAATAGTAATCTTTTGGTGCGCCGTGCAGACAAGTGTATTCTGGCGGCGTGTTGAAAGCTTCTGTAGGCCTCACGAGAGAGGCATACCGTTGCAGGCCCCTCGCCTTCTCCGGTATTGACCACGCGGTGGTATCACTGACGGGTAAGTCACTTCCGGCTATCTTGCAGTTGCGCGTTGTTAAAGAACTGGCGCTTCGGACGTTCCCGGCGCATTTCCCGTTTACGGCGAAATAAAATGACACCGGGCGAGTTTGAAGAGTTCCACAGTCGCGGCGAACCTCGTCATCCCGCAACGGCTTTTCTGGCGTTGCCGGGGGCTCGCGGTTATGCCGCCTTGGTTTGCGGCGGCTGATACCGCCGTTCTGGTTCGCGCTCGACCGAAGAGATTCACCTTGGTGGAGTGCCAAAATTGAGCCCGTTGTTCGTCCACATCGTAGACATGCCGGCACTTGGGAAGTGGCTCTTTTGGCAGCGTACTATCATGCCGGTCAGTGGCCCCTCCCCCGTCCCTGCGAAAGTATGTCGGCTCTCTTTTGTGGCCGAGCTATGCCAAGCGGTGTTTTTCGCAAGGCAATATTGGGCTCTTCGGCATTCCTGCTCCACCTGAGCTGCGTTCCAAGCGAATGTTTCACTTTTGCAAACCTTGTCAGCTGACAAGGTTTTTGGTGCGGCGTGCCAATTGATTCCTAATTCGCCCGGGTTCTCTCGGTGCAACTCCGTTGGCTTTGGAGGCTAACAAGGGCGACTCAGCGCTTTGAAAACCTTGTCAGCTGACAAGGTTTTCCAGAGGTGACTTCCAAGCCAAGCAGTGAAGACCGCACCCACTGGTATCAAGAAATGAACATGCCGTCGACTGAAGGGACTTATTCAAGGTCACGATGAAATACATGTAGCCGCGCTTGTAGAATCCGACCTGCCGTGGTCGAGGCGCTTGCACTTTCCAGGCACGCCGCCCCACTTGGCAATGTCGGACAGTTCAGATCGCGCGGCATTTGTCCCGTCTGCCTGGAGGGCGATCGGCAAGGCGGCCGCGATCAATACGTTCGCAGACGCTGGTCGCGCTCCGAGACCGTGGCTTGCCCCATCCACCGAGTTTGCCTGCGCTTCTCCTGCATGAAGTGTTTCACGCGATACGACTTCCGGTTCGAATATCGGGATGGATTGGCCGAGCTGATTTGCTCCGGCGGCCTGGCACCTGTCGCGTGCGCCGCCGACACACTTTTTAAGGTCCGTCACGCCGACCTGCTCATCGCGACGATGGAGGCGACCGATGATGCCGAGAAGGGAAGGGCGGGCTAACGCCTTGGAGCGACTCTGCGAACAGCGGAAAACCCGAGATTACCTTCTTCCGCGTATCCCGGTATCGAGCTGGAGCTGGTGTTTGAAGACCGCTTTGTCGATATCGTCGCTGAGGGATACGACGCTGGCATCCGCATCGGCGAAGTGATCGCGCAAGACATGGTGGCTGTAAGGCTCACTGAACCTTCGCCGCTGACTGTCCTAGGATCTCCGGCGTATTTCCGCCCACAGAGGTAAACCGCTACGTCCGGAACAGCTCAGTGAGCACGCCTGCGTCAACGTCCGGCTGTTCGGGGGGCGGTCTACCGCTGGATGTTCAAGGAGCGATCCGGACAAGGGGATCCGCTAAGTTTTTCCATGGATGGCAAAGGCCCGCTGACAGTCAACCGGCTGGCGACATGCATATCGGCGTCGGTCTCACTTACAACATTGCGTCGGTCGTCGAGCCCCTCGTCCGGCAGGGGTTGCTGGAGCCATGCGTGGAAGGCTTGATGCCTGAAAGCCCCGGCTTGTTTATCTACTTTCCGAGCAGGAAACAGATGCTGCCCAAGCTCCGGGCATTCGTAGAGTTTTGGAAAGAATTCGGAGGCCGACAGATCGATCGCCTGTGACCTTATCTAGCAACGCTGGGAGCCGCTCCCACCGAACAGGTCGCGTAAAACGACGACCTCTGCATTTCGTGCTCAGTGGCGGATAAAGCCGAGCCGTTGCGCCTCATCCAGCAGGTGGCGGACTGACGACGGTTGCCATTTGCGTCCACCGCGCGCGGGCCGCTCCCCCATCTGGCCGGGCACGTGACGCGCCGGATCCGTGCTCCTGAAAAATCCACTCGCAGCCGGCGGCGCGCAACTCGTCCATCTGAGCGTCATGGACCTGATCGTCGGTCGAGACGCGTCATAGCCGATAAGCCGTCTGGGTGCTGACGATGGATTTTCGCCTGGCCGTTTTACCATGGTTTTCTCACGCGTTTTCAGGTGCTTTGTACAGATAAGGAATGCGCGAGAAAATGAACAGTTGCAAGCGGGGCCCATGATCGGAATACAACGTCGTCAGGCTCGAAATGCGACGGTCGATGGATGCCATCAGATAGCCAGCATGAAATGCGTTCTGGTGGCCGTCTTTGGTAGAAATTGCTTAAAGTGTGGCGTTTGTGTTGGTCTTCAGGCGCAACGAACATGCATGATGGCAAAAACGCAGGGCTAAATATCAGAAACGCCTGAAAGCCATCAAGATGGCATATGCCATCTTGATGGCTGTCTCAATTTAAGTTCGATTGGATTCAGACGAAGGAGTATTCAATGGTAACACCGCAACTATCTGTCCGCAGTTCCAAAGCGCGCGACCTTGCCCACAAGCTTGCCCGCCGAGAAAATCGCACGATTGCCGATATTGTCGAGCGCGCGCTCGAAACCTACGAGGCTCGTGAGGCGGGACGTGAACCCGCTGCGAAATTCTATAGCCGTCTTTCATCGCAGTCGGGTACGGATATCGATTTCGACAGTATCATCGATGAAAGCAGACGCGCTCACAAAGGCGTCGAGCTTTGATTTTTCTCGACACGAATGTGATGTCGGAGACTTTGAAGAAAGCTCTCGATTCTGCGGTTATAGCATGGCTGGTTCGTCACGACGCCGAATTGGCATTGCCGACGGTTGCAGTTGCTGAGATCATTTTTGGTATTCAAAAGATCAGGCCGGATCAGCGCGCAGATCGCCTGGAAGAGGGACTTGTGAGCTGGCGTCGCCGGTTCTCCGACAAGATGTTTGCCTTCACGGAAGAAGCAGCATTGGCCTATGGCGATATCATGGGAGACGCTGCGCGGCAGGGGTGTCGGCTCCGGACGGCATGATCGCGGCGATAGCGCGGATCAATGTTGGCCGGTTGGCGACCCGAAACCTCAAAGGTTTCGAGACAACAGGGCTCGAATTGATCTCGCCCTGGCAATTCTGACAGTGAGACCCGATCCTACAACAATCGGGCCGCTCGCCCGCTTCTGCGTGTAGCACTGTTATAATAGCTGGATGCTTGCTGAACGGATCGGTGGCGTGATTGCTCCATCGCCTCGGGGAGGGGAATGCCCCGGTTGGCAGCCTCGGTCAAATACCCTGAGCGCAACCCATGCGCCGAAAACTCCCCACTGTCCAACCCAGCCGTCTCTGCCCGTTGCTTGAGAATGGCATTGACCGATTGCGGATCAAGCGCTCGTTTAGACACCGTGCCCCAGCGCCCAATCCCCCGAAACACGCTGCCCTTGTCGATTTTTGCCGCCGCCATCCAGGCATTCAGCGCCTCAACCGGCCGGCCGGTGAGATAAACGACATCGTCCTCTTCACCGGACGTGGTTTTGGTCCGACCGAGATGAATGGCGAGAGAGGGGAGGGGAGGGCCGTCGGCCACTTCAACCGGAGCCTCGACAACCAGCTGTTCGACCCGCAGCCCGGACATCTCGCTGCGCCGGCGACCGCCGGACGCAAAGGCGACCATCAGGATCGCCCGGTCGCGCAGATCCCGCAGGTTTTCTGAGGCACAGGTCGCCAGCAGCTGCCAAAACATCTGATGTCACCGCCTTGGCGCTTTTTCGTTTTCGTGGCCGTGGCGTGGCCCGAAGGGCGAGCCGGATCGCCTGTTTAAGGGCAGGGGAGGAGAAAGAACCGGAAAGCCCGCGCCATTTCGTCAGAGTTGACCAGCTGGCCAGCCGCCGGCGCACCGTATCCGGGGCGTGCGGGCCGACGGCTTTCAGAAACCCCTGGCTGCGCAGGTTGTCATCGACATCGGCCGGCATACCATGATCGGGATCGTCGACCCGCTTCTGCGGATCCCACAAATGCTGCGCGACAAACTTTAAAAGCAGCGCCTCGGGGGCGGGCCAGGGCAGTGATCTTTTCGTCGCGGCCAAAGCCCAGGCTTCGAGATAGGTGAGATCGGAAGTCAGGGCCCGAAGTGTGTTCGCGCCCATGCCTTCGTTGACCAGGTGCCGCAGCGTCTCGACATCCTGGTCGGTCAACAATTCCGCGAGTTCGTCACGACGCTCGATCGGTAGCACCGAGGCGATGGTATCGAGTTCGACGCCACGGCGTTCGACCGGCGACAGCGACGCTGGTTTTTTTGGGGTCGCCATCAGTCGATCTCGACATGTGGCCGCCAGCGGCGAATGATCTGAATGATCTCTGGCCTGTAGGCGTCAGGGTAAATGAGCCCGTCTTCACGGGCGAGGAAGGTGAAAACCGTCACCATGTCGTCGGCAACCTCGCGATCGACATTGGCGAGATCGGTCAGGTCGAAGCCGCCATGTACTTCTGCATTCCACCAGGCGAGAATGAAGTTGGCGACGCGACGGCCTTGGCCGGTATCCTGATGGGCGACATTGAGCAGCTTTTCGAGGGCGAAATGGACGCGATCTTCCATGTTTGGGAGCCTTTAGGGAGCGTTATTTGGCCCAGATTAGCTGGATTCGCTGGCTTTGTCGATTAACCATCGATAAGGGGTACTTATCGATGGTAGATAATCCAACCCAAGATCGTAGCATGTAAGGAACTTTAATATTCAGATGGAGTTTCTTTAGCAAATCATTTACCATGATTTCAATGGCTTATGATCTTGCGAAAATCAACATGACAGCCCTGATGCGGCCGGCTTTTGACGCCGGTGTCGCGCTCACCCGTCTCGATGAGCGGATTGCGCGCTCGCCGGTCGGCGCCGGCTGGATTGAGCGCCAAAACTTTGTCGATGCCTGTGCCTCGCTGTGGATCGACGGCGAGCTCGTCCATCTCGAAGACCTCGTCCTCCATGACGCTTTTCGCGACATCCGCACACCGACCCACGAGCTGACTATCGCCCGCGACGTGCTGCGCACTCGCCGGCGCATTGCGGCGCAGTCACCCCCCTGGGCGCTATCCGCAGAGGGTATCCGAACGTTACGACAGACATCGGACGTCAACTCGGTCGAGCCAGCGGGGGTGGTCCGGACCGCGGTTCCGATCGAAAGGGACGGGGAGGGGGACGATGGTGATGACGCCAAAGATCTGCCCGGCGTCGACCTCGCTGCCATCGATGCGACGCTGGCTCGATCGTCGGCCGCGATCGAGAACGTAACCCGGCCTAGCGGGACCAGGGGTCGCGCTGCAGCCGAGAAGGACCCCATGATCTACGATCTCGACTGGGACGAGGATGCACGGCTCGACGAATGGCGGGGCGTGCTGCGCCAGGCCGAAAATCTGCCGGCGGTGCTGCAGGCGATCATCGCCCTCGACGCTTGGAACGAGCTGTCCGTTCTGCAGCACGCCCCCTGGTTCGGCCGGCTGTTTTGTGCGTCCATCTTGCGTCAGGCGGGCATCACCACCGGCGCCCAGCTCGCGGCCATCAATCTCGGCCTCAAAACCATTCCCGTCGACCGGCGCCGACATCGCGACCGGGAAACCCGGATGCTGGCCATCGCGCATGGGCTTTTGGCGGCCGCCGAGATCGGCATGAAGGAACATGACCGGCTGGCGCTGGCGAAAACACTGATGGACCGGAAGTTGGAGGGGCGGCGAACGTCTTCGAAACTGCCGGAGTTGGTCGAGCTGGTGATGGCGCGTCCGCTGGTGTCGGCCGGGATGGTGGCGAAGACGCTGGACGTCACGCCGCAGGCGGCGCGGCGAATTGTTTTGGAACTGGGACTGAGGGAGATGACGGGGAGGGGGAGGTTTCGGGCGTGGGGGATGATGTGATGATTGTGCGACCGCAGCGTGGGCATCGCCAGTTTGCCGCCGTGGTGATTGGCGACTGCTGTAACCGCGTTTATTCAGACCCACCATTAGGTTTGGGAGGTTGCGTAAGCTTCGTGCGGGCTTTGAACTATAGAGATTCTCTATGGCGAGCTTAAAAGGTTGTGTGCAGGCGAATCGAGGCTTGCCTGTCCCCATGATATTCGCGATGGTCAAGACACGTGCAATCCAAGGGTCGAAAATGAGCTACCTCATCAGTGTCGTTGAGCTATGACTGCCGAGATTGCGATACTGAATCGAACCGCGGTAGCGCTCGCCGCGGATAGCGTTGTCACGCTGAGCGATGGACGTCGGCACAAGACCTACGATTCTGCTGAAAAGATTTTCGAGTTTTCGCGTTATCAACCGATCGCGCTAATGATCTACAATAACGCGCAGTTTATGAACACGCCACTCGAAGTCATCATCAGAGAGTATCGTGAAAAGCTTACGACAAATACCTTCAAATCCCTGGTCCAGGTATGGCCTGAATTCGAGAAGTACCTTCTTTCGTTCAAGCGCGGCCAAGAGGACGAACTTGACCACTTTCGCGGGATGGTTCTGCGCGAGGTCAAGGAGATAAAGTCACAGGTGCTGACCTACGTGCTTTCTTCCATGGGGAAGCGCAGCCGGAAGCCCCGGGAATCCGTCCAGGACTTCATTGTGAGGCAATGCGGTCTTCGCAAAGTGGAGGCAGAGCAATCGCCGCTTAAAGACTTTCTGGCGGATGTAAAACCGGAGCAGTTTCGTGAGATTTACGGCGCGGCGGTGATTGACGTTGCCAAGGGTACCAAGCTCGAAATCTCGCCGGACATCGAGACTGCCCTGTGCGACATGATGTTTGCCGTCATCAAGTCCAACCAGAAGTCTGCAGCGTTCACCGGGCTGGTGTTCACCGGCTTTGGGACCGAAGAGCTGTTTCCAACGCTCAGTTCCGTTGAGATCGATGGCGTCTACTTCAACCAGTTCCGCGTCCTTGCCACCAATCTGATCGATATCGATCGCAGGGGAGAAACCGCGGCAATCGTTCCGTTTGCACAACAGGATATGCCTGAGAGGTTCATGCAGGGTATCGATGGGGAGTTCGAGGCGGCGCTTGAAAGCCTTTGTCTGAGCATGGTCGGTCAGATTGTTGACCAAAACAAGCGTGCATTTCGCAACGGAAAGGCGGACCTCATCAAGGCAGCAGTCGCTGAGGAGTTCCGCGACGGTCTGGATCGGCTGAAAAAGAAGAACTCAGACGACCTTCTCTCGGTCGTAAACCACCTCTCCAAGAAGGAGCTCGGCGAGGTCGCGTACTCGTTGGTGGAACTTACGTCGCGCAAGCGTCGTTACTCGAATGATCTTGAGACGGTTGGCGGCCCCATCGATGTGGCAATCTTGACCAAGAACGAAGGTTTTATCTGGGTTCGCCGTAAGCATTACTTCGATATTGCCCTCAATCCCAGATATGATCCCAAGCGCAACAGATGAGGAATTGACTCATGGACAATCACCGAATCCGACGCTCAATCAACCAACCGCGTACCGACGATGACGATCTGAGATCGTATATTGAAGGCGACACCGCAGACGAGATCGTGCGCCAGGTGTCCGACGCATTCGCTTTGCGGCTGTCGGAAATCTTGAAAAAGGGAAGGGCTGCACCGAAGCGTCCTAGCGATTCCGGGGACGAAAGACGCCGATGATGCTCGACTCTGAGCGTACGGCGATTTGCGTGTGGGTTTTTTGATAGAACCCGCCACCGGGATAGACGTTGTCTCCTTCGACGAAGAGACCCCGTACCGTGTCAAAGGGAAGTATAGCGGGTGCTGCACCCGTCGCTTGCGCGTGCCGGACTTCGTCTTCGATGTTTTCATGCAAGTGCTTGATTACGGCGCAGTCGAGGTACCTTAGAAGCTTGTCTCCGACCTTGGCTCCGCGAATATCCTTATTCTCCGGAAGGGCCAACTTCGCCTTCGCTCTCGCTGCTTCAAAGCTGCGATATGCATCGGTGAGGAGATCAAGATTCTCACGCACCGTAAGATCCAGACAGTTACCAAGATCGATGACTGCGCCGACAACGGCCGCACTTTTATACGACCCACGTTTGACTTTTTCTTGCGCCCACTCCAACGCTCTCCCAGGATCGCCTTCCCAGAAATAAGCGCCGGATCCAAGCCAGTCAAAGTCCTCGGTGCTTTGCCGAAATGGTCCACCTTGCAAGAGAGCGTCTGCTGTTTGCCCATCACAACCATGGAAACCGAGTACGAAGCTCGTATGGAATGACGTCACTTCTGGCCACGCTTCTCGGGCTGGCCGCCATACTGCGGTTTTAGCTCGCCGTCGCCATCGTAGAGGCCCTCATCGATGAGCCATTGCCTTGCCATTTCCTGCGTCTGTGTTTTTTCGTCGGACCGGCGCTTCAACATGGCGCGGATCGCTTGTCTTTCAGCTTCGTTCATTTTCCGCTCCTGTTCCTACTTCCGATCGCTATTCTTTCGGAGCCGCGTGTAAGCGGCGGTAATCATATCTATCATCGCATCACGGCCATCATCAGGCAAACTCGGGTCAGACTGAAGCACAGCAGTAATTTGGGAGAGGGGTTCAGCTTCGTATGCCATCTCTGATGGTTCTCTAACGAATGTATCTGCACTCAACCCCGCCCAGCGAACCAGTGCAGTCAGGCTGTCGACATCAGGGCGTTTGCCTTGAGCCATGCGCGTCAATGTCGATGCGCTGACACCGGACTGTTCGGCAACCTGTTTCCAGTTCAGTTGCCGTGAAGCGCGAGCGCTGTCGAGGGCCTGATAAAACGCACCGCCTCTAAATTCTGACTTCGACATTGAATTTCACTCTTGCAATTTCGTTTTCTTTCGTCATATTGGCATTGTGATTGCAAGAATGCAATTGAAATCTACATCTGAAATAGGAGGCCTAAATGAGCGCCGAACTTACGATAGCGAAAACAAAAGGCCTCTTTATCGAGGTAGCTGGTACCGATCTGGCATTCCGGCCGGTAAGCGTGGCTGACCGCTCACCAACAGGTCGCCAGATCTTGGGATATTGCGATGTCTCACCGCGTGACGAGTATGTCGTCCTACAGTGGGTGGCGGAGGGCGATATCGAGGAAGTCCGATCTGACGAGGTCGTCAGCCTCGACTCCGACGTTGCGGCAAAGTTCATCGTAGCGAAAGCCGACCGGTTGTATCGCCTGTTCCTCGATGATCGTTCATTGAGTTGGCCGGACCGCAGCATCTCAGAATCCGCGCTGCGGATCCTTGGAAAAATCCCGGAAACCGAGCTTCTGTATGTGCGTCATGAGGCCGAGCCCGATCGACCCATCGAAGTCGGTGGAAGCCTATCGCTGGCTGAAGTCGGCGTCGAGAGCGTCTATTCGCGCCACGCGGAGTGGGAGCTCAACGTTCAGGGCGTAACGATCAAGTTCGACAGGCCCGATGTCGTTGTCCGCGATGCGCTGACAAAGGCGGGCTTCAACCCTGACCAGGGCTGGATCATTGTTCTCAAGTCGCGCGACGGAAAACGCCAAGTCACCGTCGAAGACACGATCGACCTGCGCTCGCCCGGGATTGAGAAGCTCCGGCTGACACCGCGCGAGATCAACAATGGTGAACTTCCTCAGTCGCGCCGGCAGTTTCGATTGCTGCCGGTCGACGAGGAGGGGCTGACGGCACGGGGATTCCATTGGGAAACAATCGTTGATGGCGCCAGACGGTGGCTGTTGCTCCACGGGATGGAATTGCCGGCCGGGTATACCGTCGCATCGACGTCTGTCGCGATCGAGATTCCCAGCAGCTATCCAACCGCGGAACTTGACATGTTTTACTGTTATCCGCAGCTGAGCCGAGAGGACGGAGTTGCCATACCGCAGACGCAAGTAACCGAAGCGATCGAGGGGAGGGGGTTTCAGCGCTGGTCCCGTCACCGCGGTGCGATCGCACCATGGCGGCCTGGCCTCGACAACGTCATCACCCATCTCGCTCTTGTCGAGGCTGCCCTGTTGCGTGAGGTCGAAGTATGACAATCCATCCGCGCACACTGCTGACGATGACAGGGGGGCAGCATCGGCAGCTACATTCGCATCTCTTCCCTGGCGACGGTCTTGAGGCAGCGGCGGTTCTTCTATGCCGCGATGCAGGCCTTAACGATCGTAAGCTGATGGTCATTGATTTGACACTGGTTCCCCACGATCAGTGCCGGAGATCCCCGTATCTTCTTGTTTGGCCCGGCCAGTTCATCGCTGATGCGATCAATGTCGCCGAGGATGATGGCTTATCGATTATTCTCCTGCACTCCCATCCTGGCGGCTTTCGGCAGTTTTCGGATCTCGACAACGAAAGCGATGCTGAGGTTATTACGTCCATCTTTGCGGGGTGGGGCGGCGTTTCACCGCGAGCCGGCCACGGCTCTGCCATCATGATGCCGGACGGAGAGGTGATTGGACGGATCTATGATGATCGGCACCAGTGCCGGGCAATCGACACTGTTTCTGTCGTCGGCGACGAGATGAGGTTTTGGCGAAACGGTTGCGAAAGCAGCGAGGCGCCGATGGCGTTTGGCGCCGACATGACCTGCGAGCTTGGCAAGCTACATGCCTGCATCATTGGTGTTTCCGGCACTGGCTCGATTGTTGCGGAGCAACTCGCCAGGATGGGCTTTGGGAAGATGACCCTGATCGACTATGATCGCGTGGAAGGCAAGAACCTCAATCGAATTCTGAATTCCACATTGTCGGATGCCAGCAGCAACGCACGCAAGGTGGACATGTTTGCTGCAGCCATTCGCGGCTATCGCGCCGATATCGAGGTTGTCATTGTCGGCCAGACGATCGCCTCTCGCGAAGCGGTCTTTGCAGCCGCTGAGGCTGACGTCATTTTCTCCTGCGTCGACTCATCGGAAGGTCGACACATTGCAGATCGGATCGCTCAGGCCTTCATGATCCCGCTTTTTGATATGGGGGTCTCAATACCGACCCGAAAGCGTCCCGATGGCTATACGGCCATCGCCGAGGTTATTGGCAGGGTTGACTATATCCAACCGTCCGGCTCTACGTTGGGTGATCGTGGCGTCTACACGGCCGCATCCTTGCGCGCCGAATATCTCGCCCGCGTGTCTCCGGAAACCTACGCATCACAACTGGATGATGGCTACATAAAGGGAGCAGTCGAGGAGGCGCCGTCGGTCATTGCTCTCAATATGCGTGCCGCAAGTGCCGCTGTCCTTGAATTCGTCGCGCGCGCCTTCCCGTTCCGCCATGGTCGTAATTCGCAGCAGGCCCGAAGCATATTCGCCCTGGCGGATGGCGACGAAGACCATTTCGGGGAAACCGATTTTCAGAGGGGCGGCATTTTGGAGGTCGCGGTAGGAGCGCGGGAGCCATTGCTCGGCCTGCCGGATCTCGGAGCGTGAAATGAAATTCTTTCAGAAACTGGTCTCATGGATACGCGGTCTTTTTGCGGAGAGGCCGCGCAGGGTCGAATTTATCGAAGGCGACGAGCTTCCGGCGCATTTCGCAACACGAAATCTATACGTGGCGCGTGAGGATGGCGAGTTGTGGAGTGCCGGCCTGACTTGCCCCTGCCGGTGTGGACGTAGGTTGGAGGTCATGCTGCTGAAGGATGTGAAGCCACGGTGGGACCTCTCGGTGGACAAAGACGGCCTTCCGTCTCTTCATCCGTCGGTTTGGGTCGCGGATGGCTGCCGCTCGCACTTCTGGTTACGCCATGGGAAAATACATTGGTGCTGAGCATTTTGCAGCTGTCGCAACTATAGCGTAAAGCCGAAATTCATCTTATGATTGTCGAATCAAAACCATTCGGGGGCGGTGGTGGAAGTCGACGAGCTTACGCATACAACAAAATACGTCGAGTCCGAATTGACCCGACGTTTGAAGTCCATCGAAGATGAGTTGGACTGTGATGTCATCACGTGCATTCATCCGATCAGCCAGCCGATGGATGATCTGATCCGGGATTATATCGAAGACATACAGGATAAGCGCAAGAAGCTCCTTGTCATCATCGAAACCAATGGCGGATCGATTGAGACGGCAGAGCGGATCGCGGACGTGTTCCGTTACCACTATCCTGGCGAAGTGAATTTCCTGGTCCCCAACTTCGCTATGTCGGCCGGTACCGTCCTGGTGATGTCTGGTGACAATATCTACATGGATTACTATTCGATCCTGGGCCCGATCGATCCGCAGGTGCGCAATCGCGACGGCCAATTCGTACCGGCCTTGGGGTACCTGGAAAAATATGATGAGCTGATGAAGCGATCCAGTAAAGGAAGCTTGTCGTCGGCAGAACTCGCGTTCCTTATTCAGAAGTTTGATCCAGCTCAAATTCATCGCTTCGAGCAGGCTCGTGATCACTCGGTAGATCTTCTGAAAAAGTGGCTGGTGCAGTACAAGTTCAAGACTTGGGCCGTGACGGAAACCAATCGAAAGTCAGTTTCCGGCAAGATGCGCGAGGCACGCGCATCAGAGATCGCGAAGAAGCTTAACGATACGAAGCGCTGGCGATCGCATGGACGCGGGTTGTCAATGGACGTCCTGAAAGGTGATTTAAATCTCTTGATCGAGAACTTTGGTGCGAATCCAGAGTTGAACAGGAAGGTCCGTTCGTACTATCGACTGCTGCAGGATCACATGACCGGAATTGGGGTCACCGTGGCGCTGCAGACACGCGAACGCTTCGTGGCAATGTGAAGGACGAAAGAGATGGACAAGTTCGAAGCTCACATGAAAGCAAACCCTAAGGCCGAACGTGATGCCGACACGATCCGTGAAGCCTTTGAGTTGGTCGAGCAATTACGCAATGCCGGATTCGGATCTGGTGAATACGACCTTGCTCCGTCCTTTGGTGGAAAGCCGTCAACCAGTCAGCGGCAGGGGAGCACGGAACTTCGGATGACCTATTCGCGCTAGGCGGCCACGTTTGACTGCCGCTAAGCCTTATGGTGGCCGTAGACCTAGATGGCTAAGTGGTGACCTTCGACGAGGCGGTTTAACCAGCCTTCTCGGACTCCGAGATCGGTTTATCCAATGCGGCCTCTTCGATATCGATGAGGCCCTCTTCGTGCAGCGTAGACATCGCTAGGACCACCATTTTCTCTTCGTCTTCCGAGAGCCCGCTGAGGCCAATCCCCTCGTTGACCTCACCGGCAATCCTCGCCATTAGGACGATGTAACAAACGTGCAGCGCATAGAGATTCCTCGACAGTTCCCGATGGTAGATGGGAAAGGCGGATGGGCCTCTGAGCTCGCCTTTCTCCATCTCGATGATGCTGTGGAGAAGGACTGACTGAGAAACGTGTGCCGCTCCGCTCAGCTCACCATACGCCTTACCCATATTTTTCAGGACGCCGATCGTGGCGTGCGGCGTCTTCCCGTCTTTCCGTTTGCCTACTCCGAGTTCCTGGACGGCGGAAATGATCTCATGTTCCTGCCGCAGAAGGGTAGCAGCTTGGAGATATAGGCCCTCCACCACCGCTACTTCGCAGAGATTGATGCTCTGCAGAAAGTGGGAGATCAGGTTGAGCTGCTGACTGACGTCCGGATCCTCCATGATCTTGGCGCCGGCGCTCCTTGATATGAGATTTCCCAGGGCGCTCCAGGCGAACGCGTGCGCCTCGGTAAGCCTGATGTCGTTGTCTTTGAACTTCCCCCTGTTCACTTGGCAGACCTCAAGATGCTTGCCAGCGATTATAGAGACCGGGACCAGCGCTTTCTCTCCCCAGTTGTCGAGAGCGCCGACGATGTCGTCACCGAATTTCAGCTGTTCTTTCATTTCCATCTTTCTGACCCGTTGCCTTCGCCTGCCGTCCCAGGACTGCGGCGAGATCCTTACCGCGGGTGTATGGCTCCGTCCGAGTGTGGAGCTCGAATTCACCGTCCCTGGCATAGAGCTGCTTTGTGGCATTCTTCGCCATGCTCGTGTTCATGTCGGCGACCTGATCCCGGCGGAATGTGCGGTTTTGCGGTTGTTGAACGAATAGCCCGATGAGCGCGAGTTCCGGCGAGATGGGGAACATGACGATCGTGCCCTCCAGGCCGAACCCCGGCGAGTATGGTCCCCGATCTTTTCCATCGGCCCATGCCAGGACAACGGGGTCGTCGCATGTTGTGAAAGTCGATCCCGCTGGAGCCGAGGCAAACGCCCAGCTTCTTCGAGCTAGCTGCTCAGTAACCGTTGGCACAGCATCGAGCTCCAAGCCAATAAGATACGTCTGATCGATCGCGATCTTGTAGTTCCCGCGATCTATGAACGCCTTCATGTCCTCATAGCTGATATCGTCACGGATCGGGGCACCACCTTCTCGAGCCTGCCGTATCGAGTCATGGTATCGGTCCTTGTCCTGCAGCGACGTCCGCATCATGCCTGAAGCTATTTTGATGTGGAGGTCTTCCAGCATCGACCGAAAGCGCGGGTTGCGGACGGCCACGTTCCCCATCAGGAGCATGACGGATGTGAAGTGCGCGTCCGTCGGGAAGCTTTTCGTCTCGATCACTTCAGCCAGTCGCGGGGCGATCTCGCCTTCTATCTCTGCCATGCCGTCTTCGACATGGTTCGGATCGAATCCCTCTGCTTCGATGCGGAAGAAATTCCGACGGGCACCGATGTTTCGGACCAGCGTCCGGAACGACTTCTTTGTCGACTGATCGAACACGAAGACCTGTGCCTTCCGCTTATCGGCCGCGTCGCTGAAGCCCCTGAGGTAGAACTGCGGAATGAAGTGGTGATTTACGGTGTCTGCCATTATTGCCCGCAATGTTTGCAAACCCTCGGGGGCCGCCTCGGTACAGATTAGCATCTTGGCTCATCGTACACCTAGCGGTTTATGCTGAGCCCGACGTTCAATTTCTATCAAGTGAACTAATTATCAATAGCTTAGAGAATCTAGAGGCTCAGGTTGTGGGTTCACATCCCTCTTCAAGGCGAAGACGCTCGCAAGGCATCTTGCTCAAACTCTATTGCGGTCGTTCATGTGGGCCGCAAATTTCGCTAAATCAGTCGCTCGGCTGTTTGGGCTGAATGTCCCAGTTGGGGTGGAGAGCGGCCTAAGCGCTTTCAGGCCGACAGAGGATGAAGCGGCCACCCGCTCACTCGAACAATTGCGACACTGACACTTGTCGGATGCGCTGTTCGTCCGAGGTGAAGCTTAGCAGCATCCGCTTGTCTCCAAGCACCCAGCGATCGTTTTTCAAACTACCACCGCTGCTCCATTCCGGCTCTCCAAACTTTGCTCGCGCCTGCTCCCGGGTCATGGTCATATCGAGATCGAAAGGCGTTCCATCGATCGGTCTTCCTGCTTCCTCCGGAAGAACGAAGAATGTACGCAGAACCAACTCCCCTTCCGCAAAGCGCGTCCCTTTCGGCAACTCGCTTCCGAGAGTAAAGAGCAGTTCAATCTGTTGACCGGGGACCTCGACGTTCGTTTCCTTCTCGCCGCGTGGCGGCCGCGTGAGCGGGAGCGTCGCACCCAGCGACTTCAAGTAATCCACGACCGCTGCGTCGGTTTCCGACTTTCCCAGCAATGCCAATGCGCCCTTGTAGATTGCCATGCAACAGCTCCAATGCTTACTTGCGACGATTGCCATGAGATCGGTACCGGGACGCCGCGAAGACCCTGTCAATAATAAGCAACGACGATCGGGACAAGTGGCTCATGAAGAAGATCCGGAACAATTGAGAAGGCAGGTGAAAACATGAATGCAGATCGACTGTTTACCCAAAGTGAATTGCACGGAAAATCGGCCGATCCGTTCATCCAGGACGGCGGGCATTCATTGATGGCGAGGCGGTGGTACTGAATGAGGAAGGCCGCCCGGACTTTGGAGGGCTGCAGCGCTGGCTCGGCAGAAGAGGGGGCAAGCGGGTTTCGACGGAGTCCGTTCTCTTCGCCTTTGACCTTCTCTATTTGGACGGTCACGATTTGACCCGGACCGAACTGTCAGTTCGCCGTCGTCTCTTGACAGACTTGCTGGAGGGCGCCGTCGGTGCGATCCAGTTGTCCGAAGAGATAAAGGGAGACGGCGCTGAGCTATTGGCCAAGGCCTACTCGATCGGCATGGGGGGCGTCATCGCCAAACATCGAGATAGCCCCTACCGCTCTGGTCGGACCGGCGACTGGCTGAAGATCACGTGCGTGCAGAGCAAGAGTTTCAGGATCCTCGGCTACGAGCAGTCGGCGGTTGCCCACGGTGGGATTGGCAGCCTCCTGCTGGCAACTCGCCGGGACCACGATTGGGTCTATGTCGGCGCCGTCGGCACGGGCTTCAAGGAAAAGGATGCAGCCTACCTGAAGAAGACGCTCGACACACTGAAGACACGGACACCAGCCGTGCCGCTTAAAGGCAAGAACTACGCTTACGCGCAGCCGACCTTGATCGCGGAAATTGAATTCCGCGGCTGGACCGACGACGGCAATTTGCGACACGTATCTTACAAAGGGTTGCGCGAGATCCAGGACAATGCCGCTGTTTATGACCTCAACCGAGCAAAGGGTTTCAGCGCGTCGGCGAGGTCTTAAATTTTTTCGGCTGGTGCTCTTGAATCCTAAATTCTCAAAAACCAAATCGATTGCCGCCAACCGCTGATAAAGGGCTGGCCTTGCTGGGAGCGCCGCCTTTCGGCGCTTCCGTACCCATGTTGCTTCAAGGAGGATATGGCTATGGCAACATCCTACGACTACGCACCTCTTTTCCGCTCGAGCGTCGGCTTCGACCGGGTGTTCAATCTTCTCGAAAACGCTCAGCGCGCCCGTTCGATCAGCGACTGGCCGCCCTATGACATCGTCAAGATCGGTGATGATAGCTACCGGATTTCGATCGCGGTCGCAGGTTTTGCCCAGGATGATCTCGACATCACCTTCCAGTCCAATCTGCTGACGGTCACGGGCAAGAAGCAGGAGACGGCATCCGAAGGTTATCTGCATCGCGGCATTGCCGGCCGTCCGTTCGAACACCGGTTCGAGCTTGCCGACCATGTCAGGGTGAATGGTGCCGATTTGAACAATGGTCTTCTGTCGATCAATCTCGTTCGTGAGATCCCCGAGGCCTTGAAGCCGCGGAAGATCGACATCCAGACCCAGCCGGCCCTCGTGCAGTCGACCGCCCCGGTGCAGATCGAAGCGCAAAAGGCCGCCTGACCGAAACTTCGGAGAAGGGGCGTCGCGCGCAGCGGCGCCCGTTAACATCACGGGTTGGGAAGGAGAGACACAATGAAACCCGATATGTTCAGACAACCAGTTACCATCCTTGTCGGCCTTGGCTTCCCGGCTGTGGTCAGGAGCGTCATGGATGCCTACCGGCATCTTGCTGAATGGCCAGCATCATTGCGTGACACGGCACACTCGATGGCGCTGAAAGCCTGTAGTGCGGCACTGCGCGGCGAGATCGAAGCGGAGACCGCGCGCGGCCTATTCGCCGCCTTCGCTGAAAAGCATGATCTGCTGGCGCCGGAGAATGATGCCATCGCGGCATCGCACCTTCGGCGGGGACAAAGATCCACACGTTCGATAGAAAGGCCGACATGCACGAGATGTTACAGCAGGCCGTGAGCGATGCCGCGGCGATGGGGCCGGCGATCCTGCTTCAGGGCATGCAGATTGAGCGGCCGATCGATGTTGTAAAAGCGACTGCTCTCACCGCACACGACAAGCGGACCATCCTGGCGGCATGGGCCTCGGATTTCTACGTGTTCGATTCGAATCCGTTGTTCCGCCATATTCCCGGAACACCGGAGGCGGTTTCCATCGATGAGGTTCAGGCTGCCCTCCAAGAACTTGATCGACGCTGCGGCTTCTGATCTCTGGCTTCTCAGGCAGCCTGTTTCATCGACTTCGCCAGCCGCTTGATGGCCTGCTCCAACGAACGCTGGCCATCGCAATAATCCTGTCAGGAGCTCGTATTTTGGAGGAGCGCCTGTACTGTGCGGTGAAGCGTTTCGGATCGAGATCGGTCTTCACCTAGGTCCGGGGAAACCTCGTGATAAAAACAACTAATGCAGCTCGTTCGGTTTTGGTGCACTCGGAGTTGGGGCTACTTCTGGCGGATTTTGTCGTCTGCCTGGAGTCCAATATTCAATACGCTGTTCCGCCCGGATTTCGTCTCAATTCTCCCCTTAAGGTTGTTGATGTCCTTTTGGGACGTTCCCCACTCCGCGTTGAAAAACCATGTGTCGTCCTGCAACTCTGGATCGATGGCGGGTACGGCTTTCAGTCCAGCATCAATCTTTCCAATCGTTGTACCATCGGTAAATTCGACCCAAAACGAATTCATTCTTTCCTCCTAAAGATGAAAAATGCTTGCGGATACGGTCGAATGTCCGACCGGCCAAATAACGGTGACATACAATTTAAACGAGATCAATTATAAGTAGTAACCCGTGGTTAGACGGGTTCAGACAAGAGCAGTCCGGAATCGTACGAGCTTTAACAAAGGATGTATCAGGCTGTCACTTTAATGGCGCCAAATCATCGTATCAGGTGCCTGTGCCGCCTGGACCAAAGCTCAGGAGTTCAGGTCATCGCCGCGTTAATTAAGCGCACTTATCTATGTCTGTTGCTTAATTAAATGAAATGCGCCTTGCTTAAATAAGGGGCGAAGCTCAAGCCGGGCAGCCGGTTGATGATATCCGTGAAGTCTCCAGCTATGTTGACGCCATGATGTATGCTCTACAGCGGCTGGAAACGTTGCCCATGTCGTTGCGTCTGATCCGTGAGATGCACGCCAGGCTCCTGCACAGTGGGCGGGGAGGCACCAAGGATCCTGGTTCCGCCGCTTGTAAAATTGGATTGGTGGGACGCGCCCCGGTAACGCACTCTTTGTACCGCCACCCGTCACTGAAATGGCTGGTTGCCTGGATGCGTTCGAGCGCTTCATGCATGACGACCAATCGCGATTACCGGCGCTAATCAAAGCTGGCCTGCCGCACGTGCAGTTTGAAACGATCCATCCGTTCCTCGATGGCAATGGTCGTAATGGCCGCCTGCTTGTAACCCTATATCTTTGCATGAACGGGGTTTTGCGAAAGCCGCTGCTCTACCTCAGCCTTTATCTGAAGGCCCATCGGAGAGAATACTATCGGTTATTACAAGAGGTCCGTGAGCATGGAAACTGGGAAGCTTGGCTGGATTTTTTCCTGACGGGCGTCGCCGACACTGCCAATCAAGCCTTTGAGGCAGCGACACAGATCGTCGATCTTTTCAAGGAAGATCGCGAGCGGATCACCATGGAGAGTGATAGAGCAGGGTCGGCCCTTCGCATTCACGAGCTTTTCCAGCAGAATCCTTTTCACACGGCGAGCCGGATTGTTCAGGTAACGGGTTTGTCCGCACCAACGGTCAACGCCGCACTCGCCGACCTGGAGCGATTGGGCAGCGTTGATGAGGTTACTGGCCGCAAGCGCGGCCGCGTGTTCAGCTATCGACGATCCCTTGCAATTCTAGGCGAAGGCACCGATCCCTTGCCCCTCAATTCATGACAAATTGATGGGCCGAAGGTTCGACTTTCATCAAGAGCTTCAGGACGTATTGTCTGAGATCGTAAATCCCAACTGTCGCCGTGCCTCCCCAAACCAAAAGGATCGCTCTGGCAACTGCCCTTGTCAACAAAACCTAGTCCTCAGTTTTCGGAACGACTTTCAGAAAGTACTTTGATTAACGCTCTCAGGCCGGATGATACGTGGCGACGCCCCGAGTAATAAAGACACAGTCCCGGAAACGCTGGACACCATTCTTCCAGAACTCGCTTGAGGCGGCCGTCTTCCAGTGCATCTTTCGCAAGATGGTCGGGCACGAAAGCGATGCCTATCCCATCGATTGCGGCCTCCACCATCAGCGGTTGGTCACTCAATGTGAGAGACCCGGAAACATTGATTTTCTCCACAACGCCCAGGCGTTCAAATTCCCAACGATAGATCGCGCCACTTTCAAACCGGAAGCGGATGCAATCGTGGCTATTTAGATCCTGTGGTACGGCTGGATATCCGCGGCGCTCGAAGTACTCGGGGGACGCAATAGCCGCAAAGCGTACCTCTCCCATCACCGGGATGGCCACCATGTCTTTTGGTACGGCCTCCGCCAATCGAATGCCGGCGTCGAAACCATCGGCAACGATATCGCTGAGCCTGCCATCGCTGACTATGTCGAGATGGACCTGGGGATACTCGCGCAGGAAGCGTGCGAGCACCGGCCGCAATACCAGCCGAATAGCCCCTTCGCTGGCATTGATCCGCACCGTGCCACTGGGGACGGGACCATTTCCCTCCAGATCCTGAACGGCTTCTTCCATTGAGGCCATTGCCGGCCTGAGTTTTGCGGCAAAGCGCTCTCCTGCCTCTGTCAGCGAGACGCTGCGAGTCGTTCGGTTGAACAGGCGGACGTTCAACCGCTCTTCGAGAACCTTGATCGAATGGCTGATCGCCGAGGGCGTCATGTTGAGCTCCTGAGCGGCACTCCGAAAATTGCGATGGGTCGCGACCGCCAGGAATGCGGCGAAGGCCGCCAGATCGTTGCCCTTAGATTGGTGAATTGCTTTCATCATGACATCAAGAATTGATCAGATTGTTTAGATAGTCAACGAGTCATAAAATCAGCGCAGGGCGCAGCATCTCGGTGTCCACGCTACCTCCTGGTCGCTGTGAGGCCCCCAAACCGCCAACCCCACCAGCGGCCCGCCGAAGAGAGGAAAAATTGATGAAGATGAAAGCTGTTGTTATGACCGGGGCGAACAAGCTTTGGGAGGTTCAAGAGGTTCCCGTTCCGAAGGCGGAGCCGGGGCTTGTCCTTGTGAAAATTCACGCCTCTGGCATGTGCTATACAGACGTCTGGGCGACTCAGGGCGCCGGTGGCGATATCTATCCGCAGACCCCCGGTTACGAGGTGGTCGGCGAGATCGTCGAGGTTGGTCCGGGCGTTCATACACGCAAGGTGGGAGACCGGGTTGGCACTACCTGGGTGCAGTCCTCTTGCGGCCGATGCTCGTACTGCCGCCAGAACCGCCCGTTGACCGGCCAGACGGCTATGTACTGCGATTCACCCAGAACGACCGGTTTCGCGACGCAGGGCGGCCACGCAGAGTACATCGCGATCTCTGCCGAAGGCACTGTTCTGTTGCCCGACGGACTCGACTACACGGATGCCGCGCCTATGATGTGCGCGGGCTATACCACCTGGAGCGGCCTGCGCGATGCGGAGCCCAAGCCCGGTGACCGGGTCGCGGTGCTGGGCATCGGCGGGCTGGGCCACGTCGCCGTGCAGTTCTCCAAAGCGTTGGGATTTGAGACCATCGCGATCACGCATTCGCCGGACAAGCACAAGCTGGCCACCGATCTTGGGGCTGACCGCGTCGTCGCCGATGGCAAGGAGCTGCTTGAGGCCGGCGGCGCAGACATTCTTCTGGTCACGACCAACGATTTTGACACCGCCGAAAAGGCGATGGCGGGGGTAAGACCTGACGGGCGCATCGTCCTTTGCGGGCTCGACTTCAGCAAGCCGTTCTCGATCCCGTCCGACGGCAGGCCGTTCCACATGATGCGCCAACGTGTTGTCGGCTCCACGCATGGTGGACAGCACTACCTGGCGGAAATCCTCGATCTCGCCGCCAAGGGGAAGGTCAAACCGATCGTCGAGACCTTTTCGCTCGATCAGGCCACCGAAGCATATGACCGGCTATCTTCCGGCAAAATGCGATTCCGCGGCGTGTTTCTGCCTCACGGCTAATCTGACGTTCAGAAAGGGTCCGGCGACCCGACGGTCGCCGGAATAGCTTCAATCTGAGAGGTCGCATAGCGAGCCGACCCACCTATCGAGAGCGGTTTTCCTGACTGCTTTGCCGAAAGTCCGAGCGCCTGTCGCTGAGAAAGAGCTAAGTGACATAGCTCTCGTATCCTAAGGATGAGAGGACCAAATTTAAAAGGTGATCGTATCTGAGTTCCGCGTCATGACACCAACGTGGTCGATCTGTCAGAGTCTTGAGACATCGGGTAATCCCGCTGGCATAGTGGAAGTCTGTAGCCGCAACAATTTCAGATCAAGGCTGTCTACTGCGGTTCTGACACAATAGCCATTGAGACTGATGTGCTGAACCCTTTCCACAGGCAGCTCAACAAAATATCCGCAATACATGCGGAGGGAGACTTCGCCTATCAAGGCCATCACAGCGTAGTGGCATGTTGATTGAGCTGTGCGGCGGCCCAATTTTTCTAAACGTTTGATTTCTCTGCACCTTTTAAGATTGGGTAGGCTGTAATATCGGTTCATATCCCATCAAGGCGAAAACGAAGAGGTTGGCTCGGACGGAGACTGTCATCACAATCCGAGCCGAGTATCTCATTCGATCTTACGCAGCTTCCCAAACCTGGTTGAGGATTTTGGCAGCTAGGGCCGCCTTGTCTTGCGGTAGGAAGCGACCGTAGTGCTGCTGCACGACATCGGGCGTATCTTGAATGGCATAGCTTGCCTGCTCGTAGGATCCGGTCTGCTTCAGAATATGCGTCGCAAGAATGTCCCGCAGGTTATGCGGTCCATGCGGCAGCAGGCCCTTGATCGCACCTCGCCCGGTATAGGGATTATAAATGCCATAGCGTTGAATTACGGTCCGCCAAGCCTCGTAGAATGTGGTCGAGTTGTAAGCTGCGTCGATGCTGGTGGTCTTCACCGTCTTGACGAATAGCGTTTGGGGATCTTTCGCGCCGCCGAGCAGAACTCCACGATGCCTGTCGATATAAGCGTCGAGGTATTTGTAGAGATCGAGAAGGTCGGGCAAAATCAACCGGAATGGCTTCTGTCCGAAGAAGGAGGAGCCAGAGTTCTTGAAAGCGACCGATGGGATAAGGACCTCCCACCCATGATCGCGATCGCTCCAGCGCAACTCTCCGCACTTCATGTCTTCAAGTCGGCGTTCTGAGGTCGGATAATGTCCGCGCGGGCAGACGCGTAACTGGCGAAGGTTCTTTTGTCTGAGCCCAAGGTGCAGGCCAAGCCGAAGGAGCAGGAATGATCTGACGGCTTCGGCAGCCGGTCGGGGATATCTGTTTTCATCCGGCATGCGTTCAAGAATCTCATCGGTGATCTTACGATATTCGGCCAATGGACTCTCTGCCTCAAGGACGCACATGATCGGCTCGAATGGATCGCGATGGACGCGCATGACACGCTGAATTTCCTTCGACCGGTTGGCCGCATGCCGATGAAATGCGTCGCACGCACCGTGCCAGTTACGGGCCGCGAATTCTATTTCCTCCCGCTCAATCAAGCCTGTAATCGGTCTGACGTTCTGAAGTAGCTCCGGGTGCTGCCGTATCCAGCCGACGTCCGCGCGAGTAAGAGCCTGGGCGACCATCAGCATGTCTTCTTCCCACTTGGTATAGAAACCACGTCGCTGTTCCCGCCACTGCAGATACCAGTCCCAAACACCGGGGAAGACGAGAAGGCCGAAGCTCAACTGGCTGACTGGCACACCGAAACCCTTCACGATACCGTTTGGCGAGGCAGCCAGCGCACCAAACATCAAGCCGAGGTGCTCAATCTTCTGGGAGGCTGTTTCTTCACCCCAGACACCATTGCGCTGAAAGCCAATCGCCGTCAGCGTCGAGGTTTTGAAACGGATGAGATCGGCCATTTCCATGGCAAGCCTCGGCGGTGCATCGACAACGCCGGACAGCAGATCTGGATCGTCTAAATCTGCCGCGAGGTTTGTTTTAGCCCCAGCCATTGGGGCCAATGATCGAGAGGGCAGTGCACTGCCGCCATAAGTGACACCGGGAAAGCGGATGGCATAACGTTGCTTGCTGGCCGCTGCCTGATATCGGCGATACTCTGTCGATCCGGAAATGATCATTCGGCGCACCCAATCGAGAATCTCCTCGCGCTTGGTAAAGGGCAGGCTACTGAAGTCATCTGGCAGATGCACTGAAATCCTGCGCCGCTCAGCCGGGCTGATATCGCCGAGATCATGACCATAAAGCGAGCGCGCCTGGTGCGGCAGCTTGTCCTTGAAATATCCTTCTTGCAACCGATAGCGCCGCTCAATGCGGCGCAGGATATTAAAGCTGGCAACGGAGCGGGGCACGCGCTCCCCCTGCATCCAGGATAGCAGCGTCTTGTTATCGAATGTCTCATCCAGATGAACAACGGCGCGGTACAGCTGCCAATATGTGTCGCCGAACCGACGCATATGGTAGACCAATGCGTCCTGAAAGCTCGCCGGATCCTCTGTCGCTTCAAATAGTGCTTCTGGGAAAGGGCTTATCGGTTTTGGTGCAGGGCCGCGCGATGTTGACGCAGGCCCGACAAAGGCGTCGTCGGTCGCCGCGCGTTGTGGCTGTCGGGCGGAGCGTGCGGAAGCTGCCTTCCTGGCGGGCGCCATTTTGCCCGAGCTAACTGTCGGTTTTGGCGGTCGTCGTTCTTCGGCCACTGGTGGTGCGCCGAGCCAGCGGATGATTGCATCCAGGCCTGGCCGGAGCTGCTTTTTCAGTTCTGCCGTGAACTCGGCTTCGATCCCGCAGGCCTGACTGATCATCGTCCAGTCGATATGGCCATTCAGAAACGGGGGCGATTTCCGATAGATGATTAAGCTGACCAGGTAGGGCCGGATGTTCTCCAGCACCCGCCTGGATGTGATCGGCGCGATACGCAGTTCGCAGAACTGGGATATTTTTCGCTGAAAATGACGTGATGAAAGGTCGTGTTTGATCATGCTCATTCCGTTTCTTTCGGCACGCTGCAGATTGTGGTGCCGAGCGATAGACAGGCTTGCAATAGCTCATTTCTGGCAATAATTATGAGTTATAGAGGGGGGTGCTATAACTCATGAAATGGAACTGGCAAAACACGGATTGGCCAAACTTCAGATACGACACCGCAAGCCTGGTAACGTTGGAGCAGAAATTCCTGCAGTCCGCCGGCGAGGTTATCGGTGCTGTTCGACATTTCAACGAGGACGACAGCAACCAGCTTCGTATTGAGTTGCTGAGCGACGAAGCGGTCAAGACCTCAGAGATTGAGGGGGAATTTCTGGACCGCGTGAGTGTCCAGTCATCACTCCGCCGGCAGTTCGGGCTAAACACTGATGACAGGCAGATCCGCCCCCAGGAGCGGGGGATCGCCGAGATGATGGCGGATGTCTATCGAAGCTGGCATAAGCCGCTGCGTCATGAGGGACTGTTCCACTGGCATTCAATGCTGATGGCCGGAAACCGATATATTGAAACAGTTGGTGCTTACCGCAAGCATGAAGACGCCATGCAGATCGTGTCGGGTCGATTGGACAAGCCCACCATCCACTTCGAGGCTCCCCCGTCTCGCCGGGTTGCCGCTGAGATGGAGACCTTCATCACATGGTTCAATCAATCCGGGCCAGATGGCCAAACGTCGCTTCAAGCTTTGACGCGCGCCGCAGTAGGCCATCTTTACTTTGAAAGCATACATCCCTTTGAGGATGGCAACGGCCGAATTGGGCGCGCGCTCGCTGAGAAATCCCTGGCGCAAAACATAGGGCAGCCAAGTCTCATTTCACTCGCCTTCACAATCGAGAAGCGCCGGAAGGCCTACTACTCCGAGCTTGAGCGGCACCAGCGCTCGCTGGATATCACTGACTGGGTCATTTTCTTTTCAGAAACGATCCTGGATGCTCAGCGGGCGACGCTTGAGCGCATAGATTTCTTCATTCAGAAAGCAAAGTTCTATGATCGTTTTCGTGGCCAGTTGAACGAGCGGCAGGAAAAGGTAGTCGCGCGCATCTTCAAGGAAGGCACGGCAGGCTTCAAGGGGGGGCTAAGTGCCGAAAACTACATTTCGATCACAGATACATCCCGCGCGACAGCAACACGCGACCTTCAGCAACTCGTGGAGATCGGTGCATTTACGCGGACGGGTGAACGCCGGCACACCCGATACTCGCTGTCATTGCATAAATAAATTGCTGCTAGGCAAATGCGTTAGGTGAACGGCTGTTCGATTCCTTTCAAGAGCAAAAGCGGTTGCCGAACGGCGGGGTCGGTGGTTTGTATCCTTTATCAAGACTAAGAAAGACGAGGTGGACAACGACAACCTGAAACTTTGTGTAGAATTTGTCATTCAATTGCATTACTATCTCGTCAGATATGGAGATAGCCATGGCCGCAAACGCACTTGTCCAAACACGTATTGATGCCGAAGTTCGGGATCGTGCCTCTGCCGTTCTTGAGAGCATGGGCCTTACAGTATCCGATGCGGTCCGTATATTGCTTACACGGACTGCCAACGAAGGGGCGCTCCCCCTTGAGCTCCTTTCAGGCAGTGAGGCTCATGACGCTTGGTTTCGCAACAAGGTGCTCGAAGCGCTAAACGATACTCGCCTGGACGTATCCGACGACGAGGTTGAGGCGCATTTTGCCGAACGTCGAGCGGCTGCCCGTCTTAAAGCTGGTGCGCTCAAATCGTGAAACTTACTTGGTCTGCGTTCGCGTTATCGGATCGCGACGCCATCTTCACATACATTGAGGCAGATAATCCTGCGGCCGCCGTTCTGGTCGACGAACGGATAGTCGCAGCCTCACGTCGCTTGCTCGATTTTCCCGCCAGCGGCCGTGTAGGTAGAATTGCCGGTACACGCGAACTCGTCATCAACGGCACGCCCTACGTAGCCGCTTATGCGGTTACCGACACGACAGTTCGAATTCTTCGTGTCCTGCATGGCGCGCAGGAATGGCCAGAGTCTGTGCCGATAAGCTAAATCGATTCTTTCCCATGGGGTCGACGGTTAGAATCTTATCAATTACAAAACTCATTGTTTTCACTGAGGTAGATAAGCATCGGCCCCCCTGGCAATGATGTCTTCCTCGCTGAGACACCGGTGCCAGTGCGAATAGAGCACGAAGCGGTGACGCGGAAGCCCCACTTCCTTCTTCAGGTAACGATGAATGGCACTGAAGGCTTTGTGTTCGCATCCACCCCAGAAGAAGACGCTCTCTCCGCATGCCGGCCATCGAATGGAGCCAACTGCGTCCTGAAGCAGCGTCGTTGTGCCGGCACCCTTGCCGTTGCGATACAACCATTCGATCGAAATGCCGCTGGAAGAGCAGAGCGGCAGTTCGTCGGCGGGCGTATCGATTTCGATGAAGGCATGGCCGGTTGCCGTCGCCGGCAGATATTCGAGAATTCTGGCAATGCCGGGCAATGCGGTCTCGTCGCCGGCGAGAACGTAGAAGTCCGCCAGCCCCGGGCCGTTCGCCGCCGGCCCCAGAATACCGACGACATCGCCTGCCCGTGCATTCATCGCCCACATGGTCGCGGGACCGGGGTGAGCATGGAGCGCGAAGTCGATTGTGATTGTCTGTATTGCCGTGTCGATGAAGCGGATCGTATAGACGCGCGTCGGAACCGCAATATTGTCCTGCCAGACGACATGCCCGCGATGGTCAAGTAGCGGCCAGCGTGGCGTGGCGATGCCGCGTGGCTGGAAAATGAGACGACAGTGGAGCTGGTCTTTCCGGTCGTAACGTTCGAGGTTTTCCCCCTTGAAGACGATCCTGCGAAAGTGGGGCGACAGGTCCTCAATGGTCAGCACCCGCAAAATGCGCAGATCGTCGGGTAAGGCGGGATCCGCATGGTCGCCTTCCCATTGAATATCGAGATTTTCACGGGCGGCAATGAAACCGATCGGCCCGACCAGAGCATGTTTCAGCCGGTTCAGGCCGCCGGGATCGGGAGCTTCCGCCGTCAACCGAAAACCGTTTCCGGTCGCCTCGAATGTGGCGTCGCCGAATGGCGAATGGATATGATGAATGCCATCTGCCGTCTTAACGGTCATGTCGTGCGTTGCAATCGATTCAACAATCGGTTCGATATAGTCGTTAATCTTTTCAAACTGGACCGAGGCATGTGCGCGGTATCGGTTGTTGCTGGTCGATGGCATCGGGCGTGGCTCCGTGTCTCAGATCGCCGCCCACAGCGGTCCCTTTATGGGAAATGCCGCGAAGTCGCGATTGATGGTGTCGAGAATGGCGGTTGGATCGATATCGGCACATCGATCCGGATGCAGCCATCTGGCTGCCTGGGCGATAAACAGCACGTTGAGCGGCAAGTTGGTAATCAACCCCGTCCATATCCCGTAAACCCGCTTTGAGCGAACGCTCGGCAGGTGTTCGAAACTCGGGCGGCCCTCGATCAGGCGCTGCAATCCCTCCCGGCCAAGTTCGGCGTCAATTCCGGGGCCGATGGGTGGACGGCCACCCGAAGCCCAGCCGCCACCGGAGGCGATGTAGACCTCATGCGGTGTGGCAAGAAGATATTCGAGCGACAGCTTCTCAAACCACGGCGCGACCACGCCCGGAAGCGGCTGACCACCGGCCAGCGTCAGCAATTCGCCCCAGTTCTTTCTGCCCGCCGCCCAGCAGCAGTCGTCGAGCGTCGACTGGACCTCCAGATAGGTCGTGACGGGCTTCGCACCTGAAATGCGCGTTGCAATGCCCGCCAGTTCCCGTTCGACAAAGGCGATGTAGGCCTCGGCTTTGTCTGAAGCGCCCAGAAGTGTTCCCCACATGCGCATAGATGCTTTCATCGCATCAACCGGGCCGCTTGCCCGCGCCTCATCGGCCGCGTTTGAGGAGGCGTCGCTGAACACCACGGGAATGCCGATCTTCTGCAGCCTCTGCAGCAGGGAATTCTCATCCCCCTGCGGCGTCATGAAGGCCGTGGTCACGATCAGGTCGGGAGACAGGGCGATCAGTCCTTCAAGGGAAAGCGTGTCCGGGCTCAGCGTTCCGACCGTGCTGACGGAATGGCCGTTCAGCAGGATCGTCTGCAATTCACCGCTGTCGAGCCGATCGACGGCGGCCCAGCCCACGACCAGCGACGCAGGATCGCGATGCAGGAGCGACATCGTCAGCAGGTCATGCGCCTCCAGCAGAACGATCCTTTTCGGCAGGGCGGGAAGATGTACCTCGCTACCCGCCATATCCCTCACGGTAACCGGCTGCTCGGCTCCGGCGGGCTGAATGCCGGAAAGGATGCCGGCTGCCGCAAAGGAGATGCAAAAGCCTCGTCTCGTTATGATCACGGCGACATCACCATTTATATCTGAGGCTGGCGAGCACCGTCCGACCGTTGCCGTACTGGCAATAATACTCGGAACTGCAGGAGGAGTAATAGTCCTTGTCGAGCAGGTTGGTGACGTTCAGTGTCGCCTGCAGCCCCTTGAGTTTCGGGTTCGTTGCTCCAAAATCATAACGAAGTGCGGCGTCAATCAGGGTATAGCCATCGGCTTTCACCGTATTGGTATCGTTACTATAGCTGGAGCCGACGAAACGCACGCCGCCGCCGATGCTTAAGCCCTCCAGCGCACCGGATGAGACGGTGTAGTTTGCCCAGAGAGAACCGTAATAACGCGGCACGGCCTGCGGGCGGTTGCCTATGATCGATGTGATGCCGGATTCGGAAACTTCCGTGTCGAGCAGGGAAACCGCGGCGATCAGCTCGAGATTGCTGGTGAGGTTTCCTCTCGCCTCGAACTCCAGCCCGCGGGAGTGGATTTCTCCCTGCTGTTCGTTGAAACCTGATGAGGCGTTGTAATAGACCACATTCTGCTGGCGAATATCGAAGGCAGAGAGCGTGAAGATGGCGTCAAGCCCTGTAGGCTGGTATTTGACGCCCACTTCATATTGCTGCGCTTCCGTCGGCTTGAACGGACTGCCATTGGCGCCCACGCTGGTGGAAGGTTCGAACGAGGTGGAATAACTGACATAGGGCGCAATGCCGTTATCGAAAAGGTAAAGCAGGCCGGCGCGATAGCTGGTGGCACTGTCGGATCGTTTCAACGATGTTCCGGCAAGGAGATTGTCAGTGTCCTGACGGGCCCAGTCGTGCCGCACCCCGAAAACGCCGCGCAGCCCGCCGATCTCGATCTGATCCTGGAGATAGATGCCTGTCTGGCGAAGCGACTGATCATTGTCGACTGCCGTCATGAACGGGCCGACCGGTCGGCCGTAGACGGGATTGGCCACATCAAGCGGCGTCGCGCCACCCAGCAGATATTCCCAATTGCTGCTTGAGTGCTGAATGTCGAGGCCGGCAAGAAGCGTATGGCCGATGGCACCGGTTTCGAACTTGAATTCAGCCTGGTTGTCGAAGGAAAAGCCTTCGACGTCCTCGATGGAATGGACAGCCCAGCGGGGAATAATACCCGTCGCAGACATTGGCCCGTTCATCTGGAGCGAACGCATATCGGTATCCACGCCGGAATATCGGAAGTTGGAGCGGATGGTCACCTGGTCATCGAACCTGTGCTCGAACTCGTAACCGGCACCATATTGCGTGCGCCTGAACGCGTCGTAGTTCGGATCCCCGACATTGAGGTCCCGACTGAGGAAACCGGCATAGCCTGCGGGCGCCAGAAACTTCGGATAAAGCGAGTTGAAATAGCCGCCTTCCGGATCGCGCTGATAATAGCCGGAAACAACAAGCGAGGTATCCTCGTCCGGCTGCCACTTGAGGGATGGCGCAATGCCGAGACGCTTTTCATCCACATCGTCATAGCGCGTGCCGGAGGAGCGGCCAACAATGCCGATACCGTATTGCCATGTTCCATCCGTGGCGATGGGGCCGGTGGAATAAAGACCGCTCTGAACCCTTCCATCGGTCCCGACTTCAAGTCTTGCCTCGTTCGACTGTACGCTCGATGGTTTGCGGCTGACCTGATTGACAAGGCCGCCGGGGCTTACCTGGCCATAAAGAAGCGCTGCCGGTCCCTTCAGGACATCGATGCGCTCAAGGAAAAACGGATCAATGGAGGGTGTTGCAAAGGCCTGACCACGTTGAAGTTTCAAACCGTCGAGATAGTTCACATAATTGGTCGCCGGGCCAAATGCGCCGAAGCCGCGCAGAAATACGGAATCGTAACGTGAGTTCGAGTCCCGGTCGGATAATACACCGGCCGTGTAACGCAGCGCCTCGCTGACCGTTTGCGGATTCTGGTCGTCGATCTGCTTGCGCGTTATCACCGTAACGGATTGCGGCGTTTCGGCTACGGGTGTTCCGGTCTTGGTTGCCGACCGAGTGGACTTGGCAACAATCGCAGCGGATGTTCCTGCCGCCCCGGCATTGCCCTGCACGACGATTGTTTCCAACTGCGTGCCCTGCTCCTGTGCCAGGGCATGGGTTGCCACCAGAAAGGTTGTGGCCGTCAGAATGTTTTTAAAGGAAAGACCTTGCTTCACTATTCGCCCCCATGGTCGAAGCTTGGGAAATCTGCTAGAGTGAATAAATCAAACGGGACCGTCCTGTCCAGTTAATATGAAGGCGCTGGTCAACTTTTATGTTGGCAATCCTGGTCGACATCTTCAAACAGGTCGGGCACGTGCAAGTGCGGAGGAAATCTGGTGTCGGAAAGAATAAATGCCACAGCGCGGGTCGGTCGTCCCTTGAAGGCGGAACAGAACGCCGCAGCCGGACGGATAATTGACGCTGCGACCACACTCTTTGCGACGCGCGGTTTTGCCGGCACGTCCATGGAGCAGGTCGCGTTGCAGTGCGGGGCAGGCAAGGATACTGTCTATCGCCGCTTTTCCTCGAAAGTCGCCCTGTTCGAAGCCGTGGTGGAACATGCTCATGCCCGAGCGGTGGCGCGGCTGAGAGACTTACCGATGGCACAGGGCAACGCTCTTGAGCGCCTGCGGACCCTGATGCGCGAACTGTTGCATATCAACATGGAGCCGGACCTCATTGCACTGAAGCGCATCACCTTCAGTGAAGCTGTCGTGTTCGAAAAGAAAGCACCGATCCCGCCGCAGCCCGATCCGATCATGAACCGGCTCGTCGATGCCGTGCAGACAGCGCAGGATGCGGGCATGATTGCAGCCGGGGATGTGAGCCTGATCGCCAGCCACCTCATCCACTGTCTTGTCGCATTGCCCACCTCATCGGCGATGATGGGCAGCGCCGAGTTCGATACAAGGCAGTCTGTCGATCTATATTTCGACAGGACCTGGAACTGGCTTTACAGAGGAATATCGGCAAATAGCTAACAGCAGGGCCATCATCTTGTGGAGGGTTCTGGAGCCTGAAATCGAGCGGGCTGTCGCAAATATTCCAAAGCCAGCGACCCCTTTTGTCTGCCGCGCCGCTTTGTGATGTCAAGATCCAGCTTCAAGCTGCTTCCTTCATTGGTAATAAACAGACTGACCTATTGACCAGTTCGTCATGAATAGGTTAATGTTACTTTATAACATAACGAAAGGCTTCACTGTAGAGTTCTCAACACTGGTGCAGGCGGTTGACAGCGACCGGCGGCAGTGTAGGGTCCATCCGTCATGGTTCTTCCGCCACCCGGTGGGAGCTAAGAGGGAATCCGGTGAAAACCCGGAGCTGTCCCGCAACTGTAAGCGGTGAGCCGATCGCCCACGATGTCACTGGCAGCGATGCCGGGAAGACGGGTGAGACGGCCTCGACCCGCAAGCCAGGAGACCTGCCTGACATCATGTAATTCCGTGGTCGGGGGGTGCCATGGGAATGATGGCTGTTTCCGGTCTTTCGCCGGAGACCCTGTCATTTTCGACGCTGCCTCGTGAATGAGGCAATGTGACAGACAGTAGCCACCCAACCAATCGCGAGCCTTCCACACCGGACGCCGTTCTGCTTGTCGCGAAGTCAGCCTTTGCCGCCGCGCCTCATCAGGACATGCGGCATCTGGCAATGCAGGCCGAAGGGCTTTGCGGCGCAAGAACCGTTCGCATCGCTTTCACGGAGCAGGGAACGCCGTCACTCCGCGAAGCGCTGTTCGAGCTGATCGATGAGGATGTCGGCCATATCCTGATCATTCCACTGATGCTGCCGCTGGAGCCCAGTTTTCACAACTGGATGACGAAGACACTGAAACGATGGCGGGCAGGCGACGTCAGGCTGTGGCCATCCCTTTCCGTCGCAGCAAGCCCCACAGCGAGCAGCCTGATGGCACGCCTGCTTGAAGATCTTGCCGAAACGGCGCAGCCACTTGATCTTCCGGCGTCGCTCCGGTCCGCCGGCGAGGGCTCTCTGGTGCCTGCACAGAAGCGCCGCGTGCTCGTCTGCCAGGGTGGTCCATGCAATTCGGCGGGTGCGGATGTGATCTGGGGCCATCTGCGCAACCAGCAGGAGCGGCAGAAGCTTCGGATTACGGGTGAGGGCACCATGACCGCCAAGTCCACCTGTCTTGGCCCCTGCAACCTTGCGCCCGTCCTGCAGGTCTTTCCCGAGGGCACCTATTATGGCGGCGTCACGGAAGAGGCAGTCGACCGTATCGTTGCCGAACATCTGCTGGGTGGCAGCATCGTTGACGATTTCGCCTACCACCCGACCGGCCGCAAACAGCGGCTTCGCAATCTGTCCGAATAGCATGAGAGGAAACAGAATGTCGGCAAAGAGCTTTTCACGTCTGGCCGCGGCCGGGCTTGCGGCCTTGATAACGGGTGTGGGCGCCAGTGCTCTCGCCACCGAACCATTGCGCGTTGGCGCCACATACATCACGAGCGGTCTCGACCCGGCAAAGGGATCGAACGGCTGGGCGCTTGTCAGCCATGGCGTGGGTGAAAACCTCTTCACCGTCGATCGGGAAGGGCGACTTGTGCCCGGTCTTGCCGAAAAAGCGGAGCGCACCGGCGATCTCAGCTGGAAAGTGACGCTGAAACCGGGCCGCGCCTTCTCCGATGGTTCCCCTGTGACGGCGGCCGCGCTTGCCGCCGGTTTCGATCATACATTTGCGACCAACAAGGCGGCGCTGGCAACGGGTGGAAAGCTGGATTTCAAGGCGGCCGACGACCTGACACTGATTATTACCACGGAAAAGCCGGTGGCTTTTCTTCAGGCACTTTTCGCGGAATGGCCGCTGATCGCCTACAAGCCCGCCACTGACGGGAAGGCGCTGTTCACCGGGCCGTATCAGATTGCGGATTTCAAGGCGGATACATCACTGACGCTCACGCCGAACACCCATTTTGCCGATGCGGATGAACGTTCTCCGGTTGATTTCCGCAGGTTCGGCGATGCGCAAAGCATGACACTGGCGCTGGAAGCCGGCGAGCTGGATCTTGCTTTCGGATTACCTTCGGAAGTCGTAAGCCGTCTGAAAACCAATCCGGATCTGACGATCAAGTCTTTCCCTGTCGGTTATCAATATCTCTCTTTCCTGAACACAACGAGGCCGGTTACCGCTGATATCAAAGTGCGCCAGGCGCTCGATCTCGGCTTCGACCGCAGGGAACTGGCGGCCGCAATCAATGGCGGTGAACCCGCGACCGGCGCTTATGCCGCTTATTTCCCCTTTGCCGGGAAAGAGCAGCGACAGACCGATCTTGCGAAGGCCGAAGCGCTTCTCGACGAAGCCGGCTGGACGAAAAACGGGGCAGGGAAGCGTGAGAAGGACGGCACGCCGCTTCGCCTTCTCGCCATTACCTATCCGCAGCGCCCGGACCTCGTCACCATGCTGCCGGTGGTGAAGGCGCAGCTTGCCAGACTAGGCATCGAACTCGACACGAAGGTCGTGGAAAATATTCAGGACGTGGCTGCGGCCGGCGAATTCGACATCGCCCTATGGGCGCAGCATACCGCACCGAACGGAGACCCGGCCTTTTTCCTCAATTCGATGCTGCGCAGCGGCGCCTCGCTCAACTATGCGAAATACGCCTCGCCTGACTTCGATGCCATTCTCGACCGTTTCGCGACGGCGGGCGACGCCGGCGAACGCGCCACGATCGCGCTTGATGCACAGACGAAGCTGTTTGCGGATGTTCCCGCATCCTTCCTGGTCTCACCCGTCTGGTATGTCGGACTTTCGACGCGGCTGCAGAACTACGAGCCGTGGGGTTCCGACTATTATGTCCTGCGCGGCGATATAGGCGAAGCGCGGTAAGGTCAGATGCAATTGCTCCGGTTCGGCATATATTCCGTGTTGGGAATGGTTGCGCTTTCATTCGCATCCTTCACGCTCATCGCATGGATGCCCGCCGATCCGGTGCAGATTGCCATTCGGGTGTGGAACCTGACGGCCACGAGCGAAACCGTTGCGGCGCTGCGGGAAGGGTGGGGCCTCGATCGCCCGCTCATCCTGCGTTATCTGCACTGGCTTTCGGATTTCGTTGCCGGTGACTGGGGCCGATCCTTCCGCACCGGCGAATCCGTCTTTGCGGAATTTATCGAGCGTCTGCCTCTCTCGCTCATGCTCGGTATTTCCGGCCTTCTCCTCGCCATTGCCGTCGCCGTACCACTCGGCTTCAGCGCTGCGGCGCGGCCGGGTGGTATTGCCGATCGTGCCAGCCGCGCATTTTCGGTCTTCGTGCAGGCTGTGCCCGGTTTCTGGCTGGGGCTTGTCCTGCTCTGGGTTCTCGGCGTCCAGCTGCGCTGGATTCGACCCTTCGGAACCGACATCACAGCAATCATATTGCCCGTCCTTCTCATCGCCTCCCATTCGGCTGCCGTCTTTGCACGTATCTACCGCCGTGACATGATCGAAACCACGCGACAGCCGTATTTTCGCACAGCTCTCGCCAAAGGACTTTCGCATCGGCAGGCGCTCTGGCGCCACGCGCATCGCGGTGCGTTTTATGCCCTGCTTTCGGCGGTGCGCTCGGAGGCGGGGTGGGTTATCGGCTCAACGGCCACCATGGAAATCCTCTTCAATCTTCCCGGCATCAGCCAGTTCCTTGTGCAAAGCATCGCGGTACGAGACCAGATGGTGCTGCAGGCCTATGTGATGGTCATCGCGCTTTGGCTGCTCTTCATGAATCTGATCGTGCAGCTGTTTCAGCGCCTTCTGGATCCACGGCTCGTCTGATGCTCCGGTATTTCGCGCTCGCCATCCTGGCCCTTTTTCTGCTCCTCAGCACCCTTTGGCAGCCCTATGATCCTGATGCCGTGGATATCCTAGCCCGCCATTCCGGTGTGACGGCGCAGCATCTGCTGGGAACCGATCATCTCGGACGCGATCTTCTTTCGCGCCTCATGGCGGGCGGATGGCGCACCGCGCTTGTGGTTCTGTCGGTCGGCACCATCGCCTTTACCGGTGGCACCTTGCTCGGCGCCGGCGCTGCGGTGCTGGGCGGCTGGCAGGAAAGGGCGGTGTTGCGCTGTTGCGAATTCTTCATCACCGTTCCGACGCTCATCATCGCCCTGACGGCGGCCGCGATTTTTGGCCTGACGCCCATCACGGCCGGGGTGGCTCTTGGTCTTGCCGGCATCGGTCCGACGGCTCTACTTGCCCATTCACTCAGCCGTCGCGTGCTTGAACAACCTTTTATCCACGCGGCCCAGGCACTGGGCGTTCGGCCCTTGCGGATGGTTCTGCGTCATCTTCTGCCGAATATCCTGCCACTGATGGCGACCCATACCGGCAATCAGGCTGGTTTTGCCGTCACCGCCTACGCCTCGCTGGCCTTCATCGGGCTTGGCGCAGACCCCTCGAAACCGGACTGGGGCTCCATGCTGTTCGAATATCGCGTTTTCATCTTCGATCATCCAAGCCTGATGATCTGGCCCGGAATCGCGATTGCCGTGACGGTTGCAACGCTAAACACCGTATTCGACGCGCCGGATTGAATCATTTCGTCGGCGCTTATACGGGGAACAGACGAAGGACGACACAATGGATGGCGGCAATTTCGATCTCAAGGAGGAAATCCGGGATTATTGGTCCAAGAGATCGGCGACTTTCGATCTGGCATTCGGACACAGGATCGCCGCCGGTCTGGAAGCCGAGGCTTGGCAGAAACCAATAAGGGAGCTGATCGGTCCGGGGCCGAAACGGGTTCTTGAGCTTGCCTGTGGCACCGGCGAGGTGACGCGCCTGATCCACGATCTCGGCCACGATGTTACGGCACTCGACTTTTCAGAGGCGATGCTGGCGGTGGCGCGCGCCAAACACGCCGGCAAACCGCGGCTGCGCTTCATCATGGCGGATGCCGAAAACACCATGGAGCCCGATGCATCCTATGACGCGATCGTCTGCAGGCATCTGGTCTGGACTTTAACGCAGCCCGAACAGACGTTCTCCGAATGGTTCAGGCTTCTTCGTCCGGGCGGCCGGCTTCTGTTTTTCGATGGCGACTGGGCGACGCCGAAACCGACCGGACGCCTTGCGAGCCTGCTGATTTCGCTTATTGATCATGTGATGGGTGCTGACAGGAATTATGACGGCGCTCTGGGCAGTCGCCATGCTGCGATCATGAAGGCGCTTCCATTCGGCCAGGGGCTGCGGCCCCAGATGCTGACGCCGCTGCTGATCGCTGCGGGCTTTGAGAAGATAGAACTCCATTCCCATCACCCGATAGCGAAAGCACAGCGGAAAAATGCCAACCTGCGCAACCGGCTGCGCACCTTCGTCTACAGACGCTTCATTCTGACCTGCCACCGGCCGTAAACAAGTGGTTGGTCGACCTGATAGATACCGATTGCAAGTCTTGCGGTGTCGCGTAGGTGCAGCCTTGTCGCCTTCAAGCTGAGAGCTTGCGTGACGAAAATAAAGGCGGCATTTTGTCATGCCAAATTCTTGGTTAGCTTACGGATCTCGTGCTGAGAGAATTTCTTAAATAACAGTCTCGTCCGTTCAGATCCCTTCAAGGCGAAAACTCATTATTTTTACTGAGGTAGATAGGCATCGGCCCCCTTAGCGATGATGTCTTCTTCGCTGAGGGTCCAGTGCCAGTGCGAATAGAGCACGAAGCGGTCACGCGGAAGCCCGGCATCCTTCGCCAGGTGGCGGTGGATTGCGCTGAATACTTTGTGTTCACATCCACCCCAGAAGAAGACGTTCGTTGGGCGTTCCGGCCATCGAATGGCGCGGATTGCGTCCTGAAGCAGCGTCGTTGTGCCCGCGGCCTTGCCGTTGTGATACGACCATTGGATCCAAACGCTGCTGGAACAGGAAAGCGGCACTTCGTCGGCACATGTATCGACCTCAATGAAGGCATGGCCGGCTGCCGTCGCGGGTAGATATTCGAGAATTCTGGCACGTCGCCGGCGTCCAGTTGGACATTCATAGGAAGAAGTTCTGCTTAATGGAGACGATGAAAATGAGTTTTATGGCGAGTTATATAGATGTGCCCGAGTTTGGTCGAATCCTGCTCGGTTGGGCGTTTGTCCCCGTCCTCTTCTTGATTGCAATAAAGTGGACTGTGCAACTTCTGAAAAACACGCACATAGTCGACGCCAGAATTTGGGCAGCGATGCAGTTTCACAGTTGCTTTGTCCTGCCAGACGTTGAGCCACTTGGCCGGAAGGGAAACTTCTTTTGTTCATGGGCTGTACGCATAGTGACTGATCTGGTGGGATCAGCCGCCTGGATTATAGCGTCGTCTCTATTGGTTGAGGCATTTGTTGCTTCTGGGCAGATTTCTTGGAGATTTTTGGGCCTTGCCGTTTTCTATTTTCTGTTGGGTTGTGGCCTGATGGTACAAGGTCGGAAGAAACAGAAGCTAATACGTGGCGACAACCATAGCGCTCCGCTAGATATCGGCGGATGACGGTAGTCCGCCGATCATGGTCTGTCAGCGATTTTTGGGCGGCTCTGGCATCCGGAAACAGGCTTGTCACTAGTGAGTGCAATCGCTCGGCGTCTGCTTTAGCCGGCGCTGAGCCGCTTGCGCCCAATTTCGGGCATAACTGTACTGGCAATTCGTACTGTCCAATTGGTTAGTGGGCCAATTTGCTTCTCTCGGATACCCATCCTAATGAATGCGGGGTACCACTGGATTTTCAAGAAACCGGCGTTGGAAAGTTTTTGCGACAAGCACACCCAGTCCAAATCCGCATATTAGTCTTGCCACTAAAAGGTCAGGCAATGAATAGGACACCAGCCAATAAAAAGTGCCAAATGCCAGGAACGATGTCGCGACGAGGATAAGGTGGCCGTCGGTGGCCGGACGACGAAAAGCCACAAAAAGAAAGCCAGCAACAGACCCCACCAGGCACGGGGCAAACTGGCCGAGAATTATTGTTGGCTTCGCTGTAAGCAAATCCAGCAGGCAAAAGATGAAAGCCAGCAATCCTGTGCCGACCAGCTGCAAAACAATGGCTCCAATGAGGCGTATTCGGCAGGAGTATTTGGGTTTTGAATAACGGAAAAACCGGACCAAGACGCTCTCCATTCAAATGGGTTAAGACCGCCTTGAAATCCCTACAACCTCAATTGAAGTTGAGGTCAAGGGGCAATGGCACGAGATTTAACGATTAGGCAGGATGGGAGCCGCTGTCTCCGGTAGTAGATGCATCACTGCGTCCGCCACGAAGTGTGGAGCGATGACTGCTCGCGAAGACTAGGCCTTAAGCGGTAGCTGAGCTAGGGCAGGCAAGCTATGTTGAGGCAAACGTCGCCGATTTCTGCAAATCTTGTTCCGGCCCCAACTTTGGTAAAAAGACGGTCAGCTTCTGCGGGAAAGGTCACCGTCGATGGATTTCGCACGGCGAGACGCTTTTCATTTCGCAATGACGCAATGACGCGATGGCAAGGGACAAGAACCATCTCCTGAGACCCACGCGCTGGGAAGTGCGTGAACAACCGCTGTCCAATTACAGCACGAGGGTGATATCGACACGCGCGGCAAACGTAGCGAGCTGCCGCATTTCTCCAACGTCCGAGTAGATCGGGACATTGCTGATCCCATGCAGATCGGTTTCGGCGACGCGATCTCCGAACAAGATTATGGCCTGCTGTGGATCGCAGCGCTTCGAGGTCCAGATGAGACCGTCTACGTCCGGCCTGCTTTGATGAATGGCCAGCGCCCATTGAGCAGTGATGTGATAATCAGCGGCCGTCGTGTCGATGAGGTCGGCCCTGCTCACGCTCCACTTGGCCAGATCAGGAGCAAAAAGCGGAACCAGAACGAGATCGCGCTTCAACTCGATGAGCGAATGGGCGAGCGGTTTGATATTGTCGACGCCGACGGTCTTGTTCGGCTCGTCAATCGGCACGTCGTGAAAAATCGTCTCGTGAACCGCGCACTCGTAGTCGGTCGCGAGATATTGCGTCGGGATTGGACCGGTGCCCAGGAATAGCGGCGCAAACCGGCCTGGACGACCCTTTCCAGGGTTGAAAGAGCAGCTTTCAAAACGCTGATCATGAACCCTGTGGAATCTCGTTCCCGCCTTGATCTCGTGTGAGTTCGAGGCGGGGAAGGGTGATGGCGGCGGGGAAATCATCCGGCGATATTTTCCGCCTCACGAGCCGCCACCGACACCACCACATCGCCGTCTTTCAGGACGTCGACCGGGCGCGTGCCGGCAAGCCATCCATTCGGCGAGGTAAACCAGAATGCCAATTGCCAGCCGGACTTTTTCTCACCAAGCAGGGTGAGCACTTTGGCGACAGCTTCAATCGGCTGCCCTTCCTCAAACTGGAAGGCCGGGAAATACTCGACGCCGCCATGCCTGATCGAGAAGACCTTGCCTTTCATCTTCCAACGCGAGGCGGTCATGCTCTTGTTCTTGGAACCATGTCCGGCCACCTCCGCCAGATCTTTGCTGGTAAAGCTTGGCCACTCCCCAAAAAACCGGGCTCTAGCCTTCGCATTGCTGTCATAGAGCAGCCTCTCGACCTCGGCATTGGGGGGCGTGCGCATATAGACCGAAACCAGCGCGTCGATCGCGTCATCGGTCAGTTTGCTTTGCCGGGCTTCGAGGATGGCCGGGACATGCTCGACGATATCGCGGATGGTTTCCCGAACCGCCTGGTTTGGGGTGTCGACCAGCACGACCATCATGTCATCTACATCGGTTTCCGGCGTGGAGTGCATTGCACTCGCCATTGCCCTGCGAAGTTTCGCGCCGATGGAAGACACACGCTGTTTTCCTGTCAGCTTATGTTTCAGCGGGTGTCCACCGGCGTTCGACTTCTTCTCGCCGGAAGCCGAATCCATCTCAACCTGCAGCGCGTGGGCGAATTCAGCGCCATCATAGACGCGAAGACCATTGGTGGCAGCCATTTCGATGCTCCGGATATTTCGGTTATCTATTGTGATATAACCTACATCACCAGAGGCTCGTTTTCAAGTACGGCCACTTTTGTGCCTTCAAAGGGCCAGCCGATGCGACAGCAAAAAAATAGGGCCACTGGTCAACCAGGGCCCTGTAAAATGTGAAGGTCAATAACCTCCAGAGGGGAACAGCTGACACGATGGCACTGGGAGAGACCATCAAGTGCGTCAGCTACGATCAAAATGCCTGCTATATGTGCAATGCGCAATCATTTATTGTGCATTGCAGCTATGCGATGGGCAAGATGTGCGTTTGCGCCGCGCCCGTGGCAAGACGTCCGATATCCTTCCGTGAGAAGGCCATTATCCTTTACCGTATGTCGCGGGTTTGCTCCTTCTCGATTGTACCGAGACCCGGTGTGTTCAAGAGCCCAATCCTGCTCTTGAGAGTCGCCACCTGCGCTCGTGCTTTTGCGAGCGGTTGACTCGCTTCCATAGACGATTGTGTCGAAAAAAGTTAGTTTAATCGGAAAAGCACATTCAGCTTTCGAAGGCGCTCAGCTTCTTTAGAAGGTCTTCGGATATCTCGAACTGACGTGCGGTTCCCCGCCCCATGGAATTCGTACCCATGGTTTCATTCAGCATTCCCCGCTTGACGAGAAGATCCACCGTCTCCTTTGCACCGCTTCGCGTCAATCCGGTAATTTCAACGACATTGGAAAGGGTTAGCTTCTGGTGGCCCTGGCTCATCGTGTAAAGGATCGTCATCATGCCGATCTCCTTCAGCCGCGCCTGTGGCGTTTCGTCTTCCAATGGATGGTCGAGGATCTCGTGGAGGATCAGTCCGGAGAAGGCAAGGTTGTGCAATTGTGTCTTGAGCGCTCTTGTCATGTTATTTAACTGTGTTATATACGATAGTAAAATTGCGTTGCGCTCCTGCCGGACATTGTTGCCGTAGCGCGCTGTCATTGTTCCGGAGGGCCAAGTCCATGAAAAACCTTCTGCTCAGTAGTTTGCTGTCTATGTCGTTCTTGCTGCCATCTTATCTGATTTCCAACGGCAATGCGCGAGCTGATGACTGGGGTTGCCAGGTTATCCTGTGCCTTTCCAACCCCGGTGGTGCAACCCAGTTTGCGGAATGCCGGCCCCCGATCCAAAAACTCTGGCGCGCGCTTGCCAAGGGTCATTCGTTTCCGACCTGCAGCGGCGTCGGGTTTCACAGTTCCCGGCCCGGCTACGAGCCATATTATTGCAATGAAGGTTATCGCCTTTCGAGCAGCTACGGATCTCGCGGTGAACAGGCGACCTGCGTTTCAACCGCCCTCCAGCGGGTAGACGGCTCGCTTTGCTCTTCCGGCCGTGACAATGACAGCGGCAACTCCGGCTCGGTCCTGTCAGCACGGTGGCAGCGACAGGATGGCCGGCTCCAGTGCATGGGTTACCCGATCGTGCGTCCCAACGTGCGATCGCAGCCGCACTATATCGATGTCACGATCGATGGCGTCGGCAAGCAGCGTGTCTGGTATTGAGCGATGAGCGCCGCTTTCGTCGATATCGCGCAGAACTGTGCGCCGATGGTCAAGGTGGAAACGCCGGCCGCCGTCGTCAGCCTGGAGAGCAGGTTCCTTCCCTTCAACATCCGCATCAATAGCGGCATGCCGCTTCCTGCACAGCCCGCCAGCAAGGCCGAAGCGATTGAGGTGGCAACGTCCCTGATAGCCGACCACCAGGATATCCAGATCGGACTTGGCGGGATCGGTGTCGAGGAACTTCGGAAACTGAACCTTTCCGTTTCTGACGCCTTCGATCCGTGTCTGAACCTCAAGGCAACCGCCACGCTTCTCGATGGCTATTACCGTCTCGCCTTGCGTTTCGGTGCTGGTCCCGCGCGGGCCGAAACGGTGATGCTCCAGTCCTGGTACGGGCGGGATGACCCTTCGGTCGGAGAAATGGTCCGGTATGACGAGCAGGTGCGCAACGAGGTGAGGCGCCTCTCCCCGAAACTTGCATCGCTCACGATTGGCGGACCGGCCGGGCCAATTGCCCACGAGGCGGCGGCCGAGGAACAGGCTCAAAACCAACTGGCACAGCCAGTCCCTGAACAAGTCACGCGAGCCGAAGAAACCGCATCATGGGACGTATTCCGTTCCAGACGGCTCTCTTCTGTTCTTGTTTTTCAGAATGACCGATCGGAGCAGAATGAATGATCTCCAGAACCAGCCTTCGTCCCCTTGCAGCGTCCGCGCTGATGGCCATTGCCATCGTTGCCTGCCTCGCTGAACCGGCTTTTGCCCAGTCCGCCGGCATCGAAACCGTGCTGCAGAACATCGTCACGATGCTCACCGGTAATATCGCCCGTCTGCTCGCGATCATCGCCGTGATCATCATCTGCATCGCCTGGATGTTCGGCTATATGGATCTGAGGAAGGCCGGTTTCTGGATCATCGGTATCGGCGGCATTTTCGGGGCCACCGAGCTGGTCAACACCATCGTTGGCGGCTGACATTCATGGCGAGCACTCCCGTCCTTGAGGAAGACACCTTGTTCCTGGCCTGCACCCGCCCGGCGATGATCGCCGGCGTGACCATGGAAGCGATGGGCATCAACATCATGCTGACCACCATCCTCTATATCACCGCGGGATCGATCGCCTATGCGCTCGTCGGCATCATCTTCCACCTCGTGTTCCGGGCGCTCGTCAAACACGACCACAACATGTTCCGTATCCTCATTGCCTGGATCGAGACCCGCGGCCGTTCCCGCAACGCCGCCTATTGGGGTGGCGCGACGCTCTCGCCATTGAAGCTTGTCCGGTGCTACGACGAAAGGGACCTGAGCCTTGCCTAGCCTTGCGACGCTACGGTCCCGCGAACTTGGGCCGGAGACCTTCATCCCCTATCTACGTCACGTCGACGAAACCACCATAGCGCTCGAGTCCCGTTCCCTGATGACCGTGCTCGTACTCGAGGGCGTTTCCTTTGAAACCGCTGATGTTCTCGATCTCAATGGCCTGCATCGCAGCCTGAACACGCTCTACCGCAATATCGCCGACGAGCGATTGGCGCTCTGGACGCATGTCATCCGCCGACGTGACAACGATTATCCCGAAGGGCACTTCGCCAATCGTTTCTCCGATGGTCTCAATGCCAAGTACTGTGAGCGGATGGTGCACGAAGACCTGTTCCGCAACGATCTCTATCTCACCCTTGTCTGGTATCCGAGCCGCGATCCCGCCGAGAAGGCAGCCAATCTCCTTTCCCGACTGCGCATGGCGCGTCGCTCCGGCATCGAGTTGGACCAAGCGGCGCTCAAACACGTGCAAGACAAGGTGATCGACGTTGTCGCCGGGCTGAAGCGCTTCGCGCCCCGCATCCTGTCGCTCCAGGAGCATGACGGGATTCTGTTCTCTGAACCGAGCGAGTTTCTCCACCAGCTTGTCGGCGGGCGGCGCGAGCCTTTGCCCCTGACGGAGGGGCGGATTTCATCGGCGATCTACTCGGACCGGGTGATCTTCGGGCGCGAGACCGTCGAGATACGCCATGAGGCGGAAACCCGCTATGCCGGCATGTTCGGCTTCAAGGAGTATCCGGCAACCACGCGCAGCGGCATGCTCGATGGCATCCTGACCGCGCCGTTCGAACTTGTCCTGACGCAGTCCTTTGCCTTTACGTCCAAGGCGGACGCCCGCACGATCATGGGCCGCAAACAGAACCAGATGGTCAGCGCCGTCGACAAGGCCGCCTCGCAGATCGAGGAACTCGGCGAGGCGATGGACGATCTCGAATCCAACCGGTTCGTGATAGGCGAGCACCACCTCGGCCTCGCCGTCTTCGCCCCGACAGTCAAGGAACTCACCGACCATATGGCGAAGGCACGCGCCCATCTGACCAACGGCGGCGCTGTCGTCGCCCGCGAGGATCTGGGGCTCGAGGCCGCCTGGTGGGCGCAACTGCCGGGCAATCTCCGTTATCGCGCGCGCTCGGGTGCGATTAGCTCGCGAAACTTCGCGGCCCTCTCGCCCTATCATTCCTACCCGACCGGCCAGAAGGACGGCAACGAATGGGGACCGGCGGTCGCCATGTTGAAGACCGCGTCCGGCTCGCCATTCTATTTCAATTTTCATCACAGCGATCTCGGTAACACCTTTGTCTGCGGCCCATCGGGCGCGGGCAAGACGGTGCTGCTCAACTTCATGCTCTCACAGCTCGAAAAGCATGATCCACATATGGTGTTCTTCGACAAGGACCGGGGTGCGGATCTGTTCGTTCGTGCCGTCGGCGGCACCTATCTACCGCTCAGGAATGGTGTGCCGACCGGCTGCGCGCCGCTGAAGGCGCTTGATCTGACGCCAGAAAACAGGATATTTCTCACCCGCTGGATCGGCAAGCTGGCGGGAGCGGCGACACGGGAACTGAATGTCAGCGAGCTGCGCGATATCGCTTCAGCCGTCGACGGTCTGGCGGACCTTCCCGTCGAGCGCCGCTCCATCGGCGCCCTTCGCACCTTCCTCAACAATACCGATCCTGAAGGCATTGCCTCGCGGCTGCGGCGATGGGAGAGGGGAGGGCTGCTCGGCTGGGTCTTCGACAACGATCTCGACGATATCGGGATCGGCGCCCAGTTCATCGGTTACGACATGACTGATTTCCTCGACAACGAGGAAATCCGCACGCCGCTTATGGCCTATCTGTTCTACCGTATCGAGCGGCTGATCGACGGCCGCCGCATCATCATCGTTATCGATGAGTTCTGGAAGGCGCTGCAGGACGAAGGCTTCCGCGATCTCGCCCAGAACAAGCTCAAGACGATCCGCAAGCAAAACGGTCTCATGCTGTTTGCGACCCAGAGCCCGCGTGACGCCATCGTCTCGCCGATCGCCCATACGATCATCGAACAATGCCCGACGCAGATTTTCCTGCCCAATCCGCGCGGCGACCACGCCGATTATGTCGACGGCTTCAAGCTCACCGAGCGCGAATTCGAATTGATCTCGCGCGAGCTTTCGGTCGAAAGCCGTCGCTTCATCGTCAAGCAGGGCCACAACAGCGTGGTTGCCGAACTCAATCTGAATGGTTTCGACGACGAACTCGCGATCCTGTCGGGCCGTACGGCAAATGTTGAACTGGCGGACACCATCCGCGCTGAACTCGGCGAAGAGGGCGGGGATTGGCTGACCCTGTTCCAGCAAAGAAGGAGGACTTCATGATCCGCAACGGCAGGACAGGGCTCGTTTTGGTAACCGTCACGCTGCTGGCGTCGGTCGGTCTCGCGGATGCCCAGGGCATTCCCGTTACCGATCAGGCGGCGATCGCCAAACAGATCGAGAGCATCGCCCAGCTTAAATCACAGCTCGATGCGCTGAACCAGCAGATTACGCAGGCGCAGCAGCTTTACGGCTCGCTGAACAAGATCACCAACATGGCCGATGTCGCCAGCATGCTGAACGATTCCTCTATCCGCAAAGCGCTCCCGCAGGACTTCAATGCCATCGAAAGCCTGTTTACGGGATCCGGGAGCGGTGTCTTCGGCGACTCCGCTGCGAAATTCCTTGAGGGCAATTCCACCTACCGCACCAACGCGAACGATTTCTACGCGCAGGAACTCTCACGTGTGCAGAACAAGAATGCCGGACAGATGAGTCTCGGTCAGCAGATCTATGACGCCGCCACCAAGCGCATCGATGGCATCGATGAGCTTCGTCAGAAAATCTCCAGTGCCGCCGACACCAAGGACATCGCCGATCTGCAGGCGCGCCTGCAGGCCGAGTCCGCCTTCCTGCAAACCGATGTCCTTCGCATGCAGGGCCTGCAAATGGTCCAGCAGGCGCAGGTGCAGGTCGACGAGCAACGCAAGGCCGAAGACTGGCGCCAGCGCATGGACACCATGGGAGCGGCGCTCAAATGAGGTGGTTCATTTCTGGTGCGGCAGTGCTTCTTCTGTCGGCCTGCTCTCCGGAGAAGGAGAAGGTCTACACCGTCAACGAACTGGCCGCCGACGAGGCCTTGTTGACGAAAATCATCGGGGAATGCCGAAACAATCCCGGTGAACTCCGCGACACAGCCAGTTGCCGCAACTCCGAAGCCGCCGACGGCAAGCTCCGTCTCGAGCGCATGCGCAAGTCGCTCGGAGGCTGACCAATGTATCAGGTGTTCAGCTTTGTCGACGGGCAGTTCAAGGCGCCACTCGAAAACTTCATTTCCACCGGCACCTCGAACATCGCCAACTGGGTCAGTGGTCCGCTTACGGCGGCGCTGACGCTCTATGTCGTGCTCTATGGCTATCTCGTGCTGCGCGGCTCGGTGCAGGAGCCAATCCTGGAATTCGCCTTCCGGGCCATAAAACTCGCCATTATCGTCATGCTGGTACGCAACGCCAGCGACTACCAGACCTACGTCACCAACATCTTTTTCGACACCCTGCCGAAGGAGATCGCGGAGGCGCTGAACTCGGGAACATCCCCGAGCGCATCGACCTTCGACAGCCTTCTGGATAAGGGCCAGAAGTGCGCTTATGAGATATGGTCCCGCGCCTCCTGGCCGGTCGATATCGTGACCGGCGTTGGCGGTATGCTGGTGATCGGCGCAAGCTTCCTCGTCGCGGCGATCGGCTACATTGTCTCGCTTTATGCCCGTCTGGCACTCGCGATCATCCTCGCGATTGGGCCGATCTTCATCGCACTCGCCATGTTCCAGTCGACGCGCCGGTTTACGGAATCCTGGATTGGTCAGCTTGCGAACTTCGTCATCCTGCAGGTGCTGGTCGTTGCCATCGGCTCGCTGCTGATCACCTGCATCGACACGACCTTCACGGCAATCGAGGGTTATAGCGATGTTCTTATGCGTCCGATCGCGCTCTGCGCCATCTGCATCGCGGCTCTTTATGTCTTCTATCAATTGCCCGGCATTGCCTCGGCGCTCGCCGCCGGCGGCGCGTCACTGACCTATGGCTATGGCGCCGCCCGTGATGCGCACGAAAGCACGCTCGCCTGGGCGGCCTCGCACACGGTCAGGGCGGCCGGCCGCGGAACACGAGCCGTTGGCCGCCGGCTAGCTCCGAACCGGGCGGAGTGACCGCCTCGATATCAAGGACTTTGGACAGGTTATTTTTAGATGATTCGTATTCTCCTGCCGCTTTTGCTGACCGCAAGCCTTTCCGCTTGCGCCTCGATTTCCCACCCACTGCCCAAATGTGACGGCTATTCCCGGCGTCCGCTGAACCGCTCCATGTGGCAGTGGGAAGATAAGGGGAAGCTGCAGAAGCCTGCCAGTGTGAACGATCAGAACCCGGGGAGCCGCGCAGTGCCTTACGCCGAGCAACCGGCCGCCGTGACGCCGGCTGCATTCGCACACTTCGATGTTTCAGGCTCCTACGGTCCGTGTGAGGGAAACTGAGATGGTGAACACCGACAGCCTCAAGAGCTACTTCGATAAGGCGCGCCGGTTCGATCAGGATCGGCTGATCCAGATCGAGCGCTCCGCCCGCATCGCCTGGTTTGTTGCGATCTCGGCCAGCGTCGTCGCCGTCGTCTCCGTCTTTGCGATCGCCGGCCTCACGCCTTTGAAAACGGTCGAGCCGTTCGTCGTGCGGGTCGACAATTCGACGGGGATCGTCGACGTGGTGTCCGCGCTGACCTCGACTGCCGGCACCTATGATGAAGCCGTCACGAAATTTTTCGCCGCCAGATATGTTCGCGCCCGCGAAGGCTATGTCTGGAGCGAGGGAGAGGAAAATTTCCGGACGGTGGCGCTCCTGTCGACTCAAGCTGAGCAGTCCCGCTTTGCGGCCGTCTATCGCGGCAGCAATCCGGATTCGCCGCAGAACTCCTATGGCCGCAGCGCCACCGCGCGGATCAATATCGTATCGATCTCGCTGATCAACGCCAATGTGGCATCCGTCCGATACATGCGCACCGTCACGCGCGGTGACGATGTACGCACCACGCACTGGGTTGCGACCCTTACCTTCTCCTATGTCAACGCCCCGATGTCTTCCACCGACCGACTGGTCAACCCTCTGGGCTTTGCCGTCAGCGAATATCGTGCCGATCCGGAGGCCATCAATTGAAACAGAGATTTCTGCTCGTTCTTTTCGTGATCGCCGGCTTTTCCTCGATGACCTCGGCCCTGGAAATCCCGCGCGGTGCGTCCCAGGACGGCCGGGTCCGGTTTATCGACTACCAACCCTACAACATCACCCGCGTGGTCGGCACGCTGCGTTCGTCGGTGCAGGTTGAATTCGCGGCCGACGAGGAGATCGCCCATGTCGCGCTCGGCAACAGCGTCGCATGGGAGGTGGCGCCGGCCGGCAATATCCTTTTTCTTAAACCCCGGGAAAACCAGCCCGTGACGAATATCTCTGTCGTGACGATCAGACGGGACGGTTCGACACGCAGCTACCAGATGGAATTGACCGTTCGTGACGGCAGCGTCGAAGCCGGACAGAATACCTATTTCTATGTAAAATACCGCTATCCGGCCGATGAAGCGGAGCGGAGGAGAGAGGACGCAGCCGCTCGCGCCCTGGCGGCACAGGCAGGCGAAGCCGATAGTGTTCTGTCTCTTCACGAGGCCTATGGACCCCGCAACTGGCGGTATTCCGCCCAAGGCGCGCAAGCGCTTGAACCGCAGGCCGTCTATGACAACGGCAAGGTCACGACCTTCGCCTTTATCGGCAATCAGGAAATGCCGGCGATCTATATGGAGAATTCGGACGGCACCGAAAGCCTGGTCCCGAAATCCGCTGACGGCAATCTGGTGCTGGTCCACGCTATCAGCCGCAAGTTTATCCTGCGCCGGGGCAGCGATGTCCTCTGCGTCTTCAACGAGGCCTATGACCGCGTCGGCATCAATCCCGAAACGAATACGACGTCACCATCGGTCGAGCGCGTCGTCAAGGCCGCGCCCGGCACAGTGCAATAGGAGGTGTCATGGCCGACGAAGAAACCACCCGCATCCCCGGCGAGCGTGCGGAGACATCGACCGGCCGGCGGATCGATAACAACCCGATCCTCAAGCGCGGCGCCGTCGCGGTCGCGATCGTTGCCTTTGTCGCCTTTGCCCTCTGGTCGATGGGCGGGAAGAAAAAGTCGCCGGATGGCGCGCTGCCGGAGCGGGTGATCATCCGCCAGACGTCGGATTTCGAACCCGCAAAGGAGCCGGTTCAGCCGGTGACGACGCCAGCCGAAGTCCAGCTCCCGACACCCGTCATCACCGAGAAAGCGCCCACCGACGACGACAAGCTGCTCGATGCTGCGCGGCGCGCACCCGTGATGGCCTATGGTGCGGAAAAGACGCCGACTGCCAAGCGCCAGCAAGATGATGTGAACACCAATGCCGCCTCGAACTATGTCCCGCTCGCAAACGCGCCGGGCAGCTTTACGGGGCAGGGTGAAAATGAGGATCAGCGCTTCAACCGCATGCTGACCCCGACGCAACTGCAGGGTTCGCGCGCCGGCACACTCGGCAACCGCGATTTCATCGTCGCCATGGGAACGTCCATCCCTTGTGTGCTTGAGACCGCGCTCTCCTCCGACCAGCCGGGCTTTACGAGCTGCGTCATCAATCGCGATGTCCTGTCGGACAACGGCCGTGTCGTGCTGATGGAGAAAGGCACGCAGGTGGTCGGCGAGTATCGCGGTGGACTTCGCCGCGGCCAGAAACGTCTCTTTGTTCTCTGGAACCGCGCGAAGACCCCGCAAGGCGTCATCATCACGCTGGCGTCGCCGGCCACCGACGCCCTGGGTCGTGCCGGCATGGATGGCTACGTCGATACGCATTGGTGGGAGCGGTTCGGCAGCGCCATCCTGCTGTCGATTGTCGGCGACGCCACCTCCTATGCCAACAGCCAATTGCGCGATAGCGACGTCGATGCGCAGAACACCACGAGCGCCGGTCAGCAGGCCGCGGCGATTGCCGTCGAACAATCGATCAACATCCCGCCAACCCTGATGAAACATCAAGGAAGCCTCGTTTCGATCTTCGTGGCGCGCGATCTCGATTTTTCCAGCGTCTACCGGCTGCGCGTCACCGAACCGCGCAACCGCGTCTATGACCGCGCCGTTCTCGGCGACTTTGCCCCGGACCCGAAGCTTGTGACGAAGTAGGTGTTGCAATGACTGAAGCTGCAGATTCCGGTGTCGTGCGTGAACTGCTCCTGCCACTGTCGCAGTTCCTTCGCGACAAGGCGCTCTATGAGGTCATCGTCAACAAGCCCGGCAAGGTCGTGACCGAAGGAGCGAACGGATGGCAGGTCCACGATATGCCGGAACTTGCCTATGACCGGCTGATGCGCCTCGCTCGGGCGGTGGCGAGCTACTCCAATCAATCGATCGACGAAACCCGGCCGATCCTGTCGGCAACCCTACCCGACGACGAGCGTATTCAGATCGTGATCCCACCCGCGACGACGAGGGAAACCGTCAGCGTCACCATTCGCAAACCGTCCTCGGTGTCGCTCAGCCTTGGCGATCTTGACCAAGGGGGACTGTTCGCCGATGTGGCCCGCACGCAAGAGAGCGGCGGGCAACCGGACCGACGGTTGTTGGAGCTATATCGGGCCGGCGCTCATAAACAGTTCCTCCGGGAAGCTGTGCTGGCAAGGAAAAACATCATTATTTCCGGGGCCACTGGATCGGGCAAGACGACGCTATCCAAGGCGTTGATCCAGTATATCCCCGATACCGAACGTATCATTTCCATTGAGGATACGCCGGAACTGGTCATTCCGCAGCCCAACCACGTCCGTCTCTTCTATTCGAAGGGCGGCCAGGGGACCGCCAAGATCGGCGCCAGGGACCTCCTCGAATCCTGCCTGCGTATGCGTCCGGACCGGATATTGTTGCAGGAGCTTAGAGATGGCACGGCCTTTTATTACATTCGCAATGTGAATTCCGGCCATCCCGGTTCAATCACGACCGTGCATGCCGACTCGGCGCGTCTCGCCTTCGAGCAACTGACCTTGCTGGTGAAGGAGTCGGAAGGCGGTGGTGACCTCGAACGGCACGATATCCGCGAAATGCTGACGATTGCGATTGATATCATCGTCCAGTGCAAGCGTGTTGACGGAAGGTTTCGGGTGAGTGAGATCTATTTTCGCGACGCGCTTGCCTCCGGCGCCGAAGGTTTGATCAGAAGGTAATGCTCATTCACCTGTCGTTCGGCGCTGCAATGAGAACAGTGTCGCCGATCCTGAATTGTCGCACTTTACCTCTTCCCGGGTATTTTTTCCCATAGGTATCCCACGAAAGACCGTTGAGGCTGCCAAGCCAAACCGGGCTGCTCTAAGTTGTCATAGTTGACAAAGTTGCTTCAAGTAGCCATCTTCTCTTCAGGAGAACCGCCATGGCCCAGAGAACCCAGTCCAAGACGTCGAAAACCACCTCTAAGACGCCGAACGGCATCATGACAATGTTCGTTCTGGATGCGAACCCTTTCGAGGGGGTTGCGGGATTCCAGTTGCCTGCGGGCGCACGGCTTGCCGTCGTGACCTCGAAGCCGGAAACGGCGAACTCTGTCGCCCGGACCGTCGGCAAGCGGTTTCGCGGCAATAGCATGGTTGTTCGAAAAATGCGCCAACTTGCCAGGGCCAAAGAACGTGCCGAGACAACCAGCACGGTCAACAAGGCAGCTTTCGAACCGGACGCACGCAGCCAGGCTGTGCTTCAGGGCGTTCGGATCGCACAGAACGATCTAAAGGCAGCGGGCGGCGCCTACGATCTGGAGCAGGTCAGAACGCTCCTGCATGGGGTTTCCCGCCAGGCGGTGGACAAGCGCGTGCAAGAAGGAAGTTTGCTGGCTGTTCCCGGCCCGAGCAACCGGCGCTGCTATCCGACGCTTCAGTTCAAGCGGGACGGTAGTGTGGTGGCAGGTCTCAAAGAGGTACAGGACGCGCTGCCCGTCGAAAGCCCCTGGGCGGTGCTGAACTTCCTTGCGCGGCCGGATGATCGCCTGGGTGGGAGAAAGCCGATCGAGGTCCTGCGAGAAGGGAACCTTCCGTTGGTCCTCGAAGCGGCGAACCGCTACGGTGAGCAGGGCGCGTGACCGTCCCACTGCCACCGCCAGACCTGCATAGTCGTGCTCCCATGATTGTTTCACTCCCCGCAGGGAGTGAAACCCATCGCTTCTATACGGCTATATACGAACCCATCTTTTTTGACCGATCCAGGACTGGCCGCTTCAACGCTCCCGATGGCTCTTACGGCGTGCTCTATGTCGCGAAGCTCGTTAACGGTGCGTTTGCCGAGACGTTCTTGCGGTCACCAGGAAACACACTGATCGATGCTGGCTTTTTGAAACGCAAGGGATATGTTCAGCTTGAAATTGTGTCGTCGCTGAAGCTGATCGATCTGACCGGTCCGGGACTTGCGATTGTTGGGGCGACGGCGGAAATCCCGCATTCGGGGCTTCCCTATGATGCGGCTCAAGCCTGGTCAAAGGCGCTGTTTGAGCACCCTGTCAGGGCAGATGGAATTGCCTATCACGCGCGCCACGATGATACCGAGATCTGCTATGCGATCTTCGATCGCGCGGAATCAGTTATCGTGGAAACGTCCCGCGAACTGAATCTCGACCAGGAATGGTTCTGGGAGACCGGTGCTCGATATGGAGTCGGGTTGGCACCATAGACCACTTCGATATCTCGAATTCATTCGGCAGCGAATGAGAAAACTGCGGTTTGTGTTCGTCTGCTTTCGGAGGCGATGGGAGCAAGATGATCGCTGTCGTCGTGGCGTACCTCCCCAGCCTAAGACTTATGACATCTCGCTAAGTGGTCCTGAAACGCCTATGCCGGCTTGATCCCCGCTCGTTCCATTGGCGCGAAGCGCCGGGAGCAGGGAGTTGCGGCCGGGATGAGAGAACTGAAGAGAAATCGCGGGCACCTCACCATAGAACTGATCAATGTCATATCGCCAGATCACGGACGCGGGAACAGCCTACAGTCCTCGGCGCGTCGCTTTATTCCAACAGCGCGGGTTCTCACAAGATCATTCTGTCTACCGATTTTTTTGGTTCTTGCCGGACATCTTCTCAGCGTCGGCGTCGCCGGTCTTGCCATTCAATTGCTTGTGGGGTTTTTGATAAACAGGTTTTCGGTCCGGTGAATCGAGGACGGATGGAAAGGTATTTCAGCAACGTTAATGCCGGTCGTTAAGCATCGACGTATGATGATATATAGCAAGGAGAGGTGATATTTTATCATGCCGGAATTAACGCGTGCCAAGCTCTACAACCTTGTCTGGACCAAGCCGCTGAGAACAATCGCTCAGGAATACGGGCTTGACCCGATTCATTTGGCCAAAGCCTGTGATGCCTATGACGTAGCCCGGCCTCCGGCGGGTTATTGGCAGAAGATGGAGCACGGCAAGTCCGTTCAGAAGCCGCCACTCTCAAATGGAACGTTTGGCCCCGAAGATATCCCGGAATTGAAACAACGAAATGTCCAGAACGACAAAAAGTGATGAGATCAAACGGTTCTCAGCGATAACGCGGAGCGCAGCGGCATAGAAATGACCGCCACCAAGTCTGGCGATCTCCAGCTTGAACCCAATCTGTTACTGAAAAGAATAGCGTCGAACTGGTGGTGACGGTGCTTCGAGGCGCCCACATGGGGATTCCCAGTGAAATGTTCTTCCAAGCCAAGGACGCTGGCCATAACCCCAAAGTTCACCCTTCGAACCGGTATTTCGGTAGAATGACGCTCGATATCGAGCTTCGTGCGCGGATTAGAAACGGACGTATCACGTTGCGCCATGCCGCCTGGGCGAAGCGCACTTGCGCTTTTGTAACGGCGAACTTGTGGCCGCCTTTCCTGCCCGCGAGTGCCTTACAGAAATCTTCGGCGCCGAACTCGCGACCGTGCGCCGAAAGCAGGGCGGGTTGATGGATCGGAGAGCCGCTGGCGTGGAACATCGCAAGACGATCCTCTCTGGCCGGCTGTCTGGGCTTTTCCGGGACCGGCAACGAAGAGGATGCCGGCGCAGAGCGGTGAGGGTGGCGGATGCGGCCGGAGGCAGAGGGGGGAAGGGGAGTTCGTGGCGGATTGTGGTTGTCGGAGAAGGCTCCGGCCGATCCGCCACGGAGAAACGATATGGCACAGGCCATCCAGAAAATCACGCTTAATGCCGGGCGCGACATCCCGTTCAACAAGCTCGTTTTGAGCCAGCAGAACGTTCGTAAGATTAAGGCGGGCGTCTCGATCGAGGAACTTGCCGAAGACATCGCCCATCGCGGACTGCTGACCAGTCTCAACGTCCGCGCCGAGATCGATGCCGACGGCAACGAGACCGGAATTTTCCGCATCCCGGCCGGCGGTCGTCGCTATCGCGCGCTGGAACTGCTGGTCAGCCAGAAGAAGCTGTCGAAGACCGCCGCTGTTCCGTGCATCGTCAGCAAGGGCGAAACGCCTGAAGTCGAGGACTCGCTTGCCGAAAACATCAAGCGTGTTGACCTCCACCCGCTCGATGAGTTTCGGGCCATCATGAAGCTCCGCGAACAGGGGCTCGATGAGGAGGAGATCGCCGCACGCCTCCATATCTCGGTTGCGACGGTTAAGCAGCGTTTGCGGCTGGCGTCGGTCTCGCCGCGGCTTCTGGATATCTACGCGAATGACGAGATGAAGCTCGGGCAGGTTATGGCATTCTCGATCACCAATGACCACGCTCGCCAGGAGCAGGTTTGGGACACGGTCTCGCGGTCCTATAGCCAGGATGGCAATTACATCCGCCGCATGCTGACGGAAACCGCGGTCCGGGCCGCCGATCGCCGCGCCACCTATGTCGGCATCGACGTTTACGAGGCTGCCGGCGGTGTCGTCATGCGCGACCTGTTCGAACCGGACAATGGCGGATGGCTGCAGGATCCGGCGCTGCTCGAACAGCTCGTGATCGAAAAGCTGACCGCCGACGCGGAGGCGCTGAAGGCCGAAGAAGGCTGGAAATGGGTCGAGGCGGCCTTCGACTTCTCATATGGTCATACCTCCGGCCTTCGCCGTTTCTATGGCAAACAGGCGGAATATACGGAGGAAGAGCTTGCTCGTCATGATGCCCTGAAGGCGCAGTATGACAAGCTCGACGCCGACTATGCCGAGACAGAAGACTACTCCGAGGAAACAGAAGCTCGACTTGAAGAGCTCGGGAATGAACTGGATGCTTTGAACGACCGGCGCTATGTCTTCGATCCGGAAGATGTCGCGCGCGGCGGCGCCTTTATCTCGCTTGCCGTCAACGGCGAACTGAAGATCGAACGTGGTTTCGTCCGGCCCGAGGATGAGCCCGCTGTCGAGGCGGATGACGCTGACACCAATGACGGCGACGGTCACGGCGGAAAAGACACCGTTGCGGCCTCGGTGAACGGAGGCGTTTCGATTAACGGCAAGCCTGCCGGCGTTGAAGAGCCGGAGGACGACGACGGAAAGCTTCGCCCTCTTTCCGATCGCGTCATAGAAGATCTGACGGCCGCCCGCACCGTCGCTCTTCGTAATGCGCTGGCGAACGATCCGGTGATGGCATTCGTCGCCGCGCTCCATGTCGCCGTCCTCAAGATCTTCTACAGATACGGGGCGGACTCGTGCCTGGAGATCACGCTCCAGCACACCACATTCGGTCAGGCACAGGGGCTCGGCGATACGGTCTGGGCGAAAGAGATCGAACAGCGGCAGGAATCGTGGGGTCATGATCTTCCCGCGAACGCTGACGAGGTCTGGGGCTATTTGGTCTCGCTCGATGAAACCAGCCGCATGGCGCTGTTTGCGCATTGCGTCTCGCTGTCGGTAAACACCACGGTCCAGGCATGGAACAAGCGGAGCAAGGAAAACATCCATGCCCGACAGCTCGCCCGTTCGCTCGGTTTTGGCATGGTGGAAGCGGGCTGGACGCCGACGGTCGACAACTACCTCGAGCGTGTGACCAAGGCGCATATCCTGCAGGCGGTCCGCGAGGCAAAGGGCGAACAGTCGGCACAGCTTATCGATCATCTGAAGAAGCCCGACATGGCGCGCGAGGCGGCACGTTTGCTGGAAGGCAGCGGATGGCTACCCGAAGTGCTGCGGCTTCCAGCCGCCGAATCGACCACGGTCACCGTGGTCGATTCGGCGGTGATCTCCGACGGTATCGAAGACGATACCGCCCAACCTGACAACGTCGATCTGCCGGCCTTCCTGACCCGGGACCAGGATGCGGAGGAGGTATCTACCGATCCGGACGACGACGGTGATCATCTGGAAGCCGCCGAGTAACCACACCGAAGCCCGCCCTAACGGAAGCCCGGACGAGAGCCGGGCTTCTCTGTTTTTAAGGAGTACGCGCCATGCCCGCTTACACGATCGAAACGACCTATACCCTGCCGATATTTCGGCATGGCACCTATATCCCCGACACGCCGGAGGAGGCCTGCAAGGCCGCGCTCGTGGACGACAACTGGGAATCTTTACGGAAGGATTATGATGCCTCCGGTGAGGTACACGTCACCGGCATTTGGAGAGGTGAAAAGGCTCACAACACCGGATCATCGATCCCCGTGCCGGCACAGTTTAACGAAGCGGTCCAGCGCCGTGGTGACCACTTCGAGATATTGCTGGGGCTGCTGAAGATGATGGTCCACGATGCACATGCGCCGCGCGCTTTGCCGCCGTACTGGCGGGGCAAGGCGGCGTGGGCAATCGCGCGAGGTGAGGCAATTCTCTCCTGTGCAGCCGATCCCGAGGAGCAGATCGACGCACCGAGGGCAAGCCATGTTCTCGCGCGCTTGCACGAAGACCGGGTCCGCAGCGCGATAGTCGCCGTACTCAACGTCGATGACAGCTTCGGATCACTTTTGACGGATTCGGTGACCGACGAAGAGATCCAGTCAGCTTGCGAGACCACCGTCTCAACGGTGGATCTTTCCGGTGTGGTGAGTAACGCCGAATTTCACGCGGCAATGACAGCGATCCGGTCAGCGGCCCGTCGTCTCCATCCAGAGTGATCGCAGGTTGGCCGCTGAGACCTTTCGAGTGCGGCGGCGCAGGTGGGCGTTGGTCAGCTGGGAAGAGGAGGAGTGGGGCCGGGAGAGGGCGAACCAGACGGTCGAGAGAGGGCTGCCCGGACTGACCCACTCGCCTCTCTGGAGAAAGATCGATGTCTGTATTCGAAACTGGCCCCCAATCCGCCGCCATTGTTCCTGACGAGCGCCGTTTAAAATTCCTCCCGACCCTGTTCGGGCGCTCGCTGCTGATCATCGGCGAGAACGCTGTTTACAGCCTCATGGAACGGCTGAGTCCTCTCGACTACCGCGGCGGATTCTGGGACTTCTATGAGCATCAGGGTACGCCGCTGTTTCTGGCGCCGCGATCCAGATCGCGCTTTCGGATCACCGGCGAAATCACCGGGTTTCAGGGTGAGGTATCGGCGGAAGCTGCTGGGATTATCGCAACGCTTTTTGCTTTCTCGCATCTCTCCTTCCGGTATCCGTCCGACCATCTCTCGGAAGCCTATGGCCGCCTCTATGTTTACTCAGCTGAGCATGCTGAAGCCGCACAAATTATTGAGGCGATCGACTGAGGTATCAATGTGCGCCTGCCTCGACGGCGTAACCATCCAGCAGTCTAAGTGGATCGATCCGGACGGTGCACCGCCCGGCCGATCACTCCCGTAATCGGGAAAGGTCGAAACTGATGAAGACATTCGAAATCCGTGCATTCGTGACCATCTCGACAGGTCATGTGAGCGCCGCAACCGCAACGATGCTCGACAGCACACCCTGCGCAGATTGGCCTTGCGTCGGAGGGAGCTACGCCGATTACGGCTGGTTCTTCTACGCCCATGATGAAAACGCCGGCGTGGCCGACCAGCGCATTCCCGATGATCTCTTTGCCGTCATGACATGGGCGCGCCAAAAAGGCTTCAGCCATGTCCTGCTTGATCGTGATGCAGAGCAGGTCGAGGATCTGCCTTGGCATGATTGGTGACATCCGAGCGTCGCGATCGTGCTGCTCAGCGCAATAGCCGTCGTTCGAGGAAGGATTGCATGTCTCGCCGACCGTCGGCGATGCAATAGATGATCACATCCTCTCCGATGATCCGATAGATCATTCGCCAGGGCTTGTGATGTAGTTCCCGATAATCGGTGATGCCGAGGCCTGCTAGTTCCTTCGGAACATTCCCCCTGGTGGGCAAATCCTCAAGCCCCAGGCAGGATTCCTCGATTTCGCCCAGAATTCGTTCCGCAGTCTGGATTCCGTCCCGGGTAGCGAGGAAGCGGTAGAAATCTTCGATGTCCCGTTCCGCATCCTCCGTAAAGAGGACCTGATACGGCATCAGGCTTCGGGCTTCGCCAGGCGCGCACGAAGGCGCGCAAAGGTCTCTTTCGCGGGGCGGACCTTCCCGTCTTCTACCTGCTTGTTTGTCAGTGCCAGCACCTTCAGGAGCGCCAGCGTCTCCTGCGTCTCTTCATATTGCGTGACGTCTTGAAGCACGGCTTTCGCCTCGCCATGCAATGTGATCACCACCGGCTGTCGGTTATCGGCGAGCTGGCGAATGACCTCCGGCGCATGAGCCTTGAGGTAGCTGATGGGCTTGACCTGTTCCGATAGTTTCATCGTCCCGAACTCCTTTTGACCAGAATATAGACCGTTAATGGTCCGACTGGAAGCGATTGTTGCGAGGTCGCAAGAGGGGGAGGAGGGCCGGTTTGCGGGGCGGCAGTTGCGGAAGGGCCGGAGAGGGCTTCCGGGATTGCCCGTACCGCCGTGCCAGCCTGACGGCGACATCATCCACTCTTTCGTTTCAGGAGACTTCGACATGAACACCATGATTTCCAGCCCCCTTCAGGCCCAACGATCGGCGTCGTCGGGTTTCAAGGTCGACATCTCCCGCGGCGAACGCATAGGCCGGGTGTCGTCCGAATGGTTCTCGCGTCCCGACGACGAGCGCTATCTGTCGCTCTCCGATCTTCATCGCGCCGTCACCGCAAGGACCGAGCGTGCGCGCGTCCGCACGGTCGAGACCGCCGAAATCCGTGTTGAAGCGACCCGCGACAATACCGAGCGCTTGTCCCTGATCGTCCCTGGCGGGCGTGAGGCGCTTGCGCCGACGCACTGGAGCTACGGGCAGCTTTGCAGCTTGGTCGGCGCACCCGCAAGCTACATGCGCCAGCTTCCTGCGCCGCTTGCAGCGATCAATCTTCAGCATGGGCTCCTCAACCGCAATGCCGAAATGGTGAAAACCCTGGAGATGGATGACGGCCGCCTCGAACTTCGGGCGGTGACCGGTCCGGAATACGGCCGGATCTGGGACAAGGATCTGATCGCCGCCATCATGAACATTGCCGGGAATGGTACCGGCGACACGATCTGGAAGGTGCCGGGCCTGCTCGACTGGTCGACCATGACCCACAACCCCTTCGTCGACATTACCAAGGACACCACGACGCTTTATGCCAGCGATCGCGACGTGTTCGTCTTTCTCTGCGACGACACCCATCCGATCGAAGCGGGCCGCCTGCCGAACGGTGAGCCGGACCTGTATTTTCGCGGCTTCTATGCCTGGAACAGCGAAGTTGGCAGCAAGTCCCTTGGAATTGCAAGCTTTTACCTGCGGGCAGTGTGTGCCAATCGCAATCTTTGGGGCACCGAAAATTTCGAGGAAATCACCATTCGCCACTCGAAATTCGCCGCACAACGCTTCGCCCACGAGGCCGCTCCGGCGCTGACAAACTTCGCAAACTCCTCCCCGGCACCCTTCATCGCCGGCATTCGGGCTGCCCGTGAACGCGTCGTTGCCCGCAATGACGAGGATAGGCAGACGTTCCTGCGCCGCCGGGGTTTCTCCAAGGCCGAAACGGGCAAGATCATCGAGACGGTTTTGTCCGAGGAGGGCAGACCTCCCGAGTCGATCTTTGACTTTGTGCAGGGCATCACCGCGCTGGCGCGGGGAAAGTCGCATCAGGATACCCGGCTCGAGCTCGAAGGCAAGGCGAAGAAACTGCTCGAAAGCGCCGCCTGACCAAGGCAGCCCGACGTAAATCCGCATCCATTCCTTCAATCGCCCGGCCGTCGCGCCGGGCTTTCTGTTCTGGAGAACCGAAATGACCGATTTCTCATTCCACGCCAAGGTCGCGGCAGAAGCCATCGAAAAGGTCGGCCGCCTGTTCAACGCCGCGATCGACGATATTCTCAATGAGTTGCTGCAAAACGCACGCCGCGCCGGCGCGACAAAGGTGGTGATCGACCAGATTGATGGTCCACGTTTCGGCAAAGCCGTGCGCATCGCGGACAATGGCGCCGGCCTCGAAGACCCTCGATCGCTCTTTTCCCTGGGGCACAGCGGTTGGTCCAAAGCGCTCTCATCTTCCGAAGACGCCGCGGGCATGGGCTTCTTTGCTCTTGCCAATCGAGGGACCACAATCATCGCCCAGCGGAAGGGGACATCGGACTCGTGGCTTATCCAGGCGAGCGCGGACGCCTTTCATGGCAAGCAGCCCGTCAACGTCGGGCCCGGTCCGGATAACCATAAGGGTGTGACTGTTATTGTTCCCGAGACGGCCAGCGAGAACATTGCCGGAGCCGTTCAGCATGCGGCCCGCTTCTATCCCGTCGCGGTGGAATTTAACGGTGAGATCATGCCGTCGTCGGATTTCCTCGGTGAGGCCGAACATATCGAGGAATGGCGCGGGATACGGATCGGCGTATTCAGTCGTAATCCCGGTCGATACAATTTCGACAACGCCAATTTTCACGGTGTGACGCTCGGAATGCCGCTGCCTGAGCTTCGCCAGTCATGGCATCGATCCTTCTTCGCGCGGGTCGATGTGGTCGATTGCGCCCATCTCAAGCTGGTGCTGCCAGCGCGCAAGGAGGTGGTACGCAACGAAATGTTCGATGCCCTGCTGGAGGCGATCGACCGCATCTATTTCCGCCTGACTGCGGCTTCTGGCCCGCATAGCCTGTCGTTCAAGGATTATCAGCGGGGACGCACTCTCGGCGTCGACCTGAGTGAGGCTGCACCTGCCTTGAGACCATTTTCCCCGATCTTCGCCGAAGCCGACCGCAATGAACTCTTGCCCGCGAAGCCAGTTGGCGTGAACGCTCAAATCTACGAGGGCGGCGGTCCTCTTGAAGAGCAGAACGTCACGCGTGCGTTTTCCGCCTGGAGCGATGCTCCGCCGGTTTTCGAACCGAACCACGCTTTTGCCGGCTATCTCTGGTACGACCGGCTTAGCCGGATCGGCCTCACGGGCTATAAAATGGTCACTGGCGATGCCGGTGAGGAGATCGAGCCAGTCGGCTCGTTCGAGACCGAGGGACGACCGGACCGGCTCGAGATCGTCCTTGAGGTGGTAGATGGGCACGCCGTGGATATCCAGCGTCTCGAAACCGACCTGATCGTCGCAGGTCCCGAATACGGTTCGCTCCACGAGGCGGACATTCTGGTGACGCGACAATCAACGATCACGCCGGTGGCGTTGCGAATGTTCCTGATCGATGCACTGTTTTGCCCGTCCGACGACGCCGACGATGCATCTTACGATCAGCAACTGGAATGGTTTTCCGACGAGGCGGAGGACCTGAGCGTCAACCTGCTGCAGTCGGAGGCCGAGGCAGACCTCAATGCCATTATCCGCGCCATTGAGCGCGAGGTGGTGTGGCGTCTCCCGACGAAAGGGTCGGTCGTGATCCGGATCGATGACCGCAAGGTTTCCCTTGAAGGGATGCCGTGTACTGCAGATACCGCCGCGGAACCTGACCGTGCCGGTTAGCGGCGACCCTCGCACCAGCATTCAGCATTTCCTCACAAGAGCCCGGCCATCGCGCCGGGTTTTGACGTTCATGGAAAGGAGCCGTCATGACCACTCTCGAAACCAGAATTTACACCTATCCGCCTATTCCGCTCGCAGACATCAGCCCGCTTGAAATGCTGATCCTCACCAATGTGCTCGAGTGCAGCGAGACCGAGGCGGGCCTTATCCTGTTCACAGATTTCGGGCCGACCAATCCGATCCGCGTGGCGCGCAGCGAACTGGCCGATGCGTATCGCGCCTCGGCGCAATTTACCGAAGAGCCAGTCAATGTCTTCATCGCCAGCCGTGTCCTCGCCCTTCTGCCGGCGGGTGGTAACGTGGCCCAAGACGACACGATGATCAGCATCGATCTCAGTCAGTTCCCGTGGCAATTCGTTGTCCAGGGCATCGTCGCGCGATCCACGGATTTGCGCGAAGTCACCGTGATCCAATGGATGAACCACCCGTCTCAACGTCCCGAGTCCTACGGCGCCGGCGTTTCGCTGATCACCGCCAAGGCCATCCATCGTGCGAGCAGCGAAGATCTTCTCGCCCGCTTCCGGCTCCAGGACCAGGCGTTGCGGTCTGCTGCCTCGCCATCGGCCCGTTTGGAGAGCAACAGCGCCTTGGCAGGTATTGCTTCAAGCGATCCATTCAGGGTGAAGGAGTTTGAGGCGGCACTCTGCATCTGGGAGGCCATGCTTTATTTTCGCGGGCTTCATCAGGACGGGCAGCCTGTCCCGGAGACGATCGTCCGCATGGCGCAAATCTGGGATGTCGTTGGATGGCAGGCTATGCGGTCCCATGTTCGTGCGCTCGTGCCCTTCGCACTCGACATCTATGACCGCCTGTTCGAGGAACTTGAAAAAGAAGGCTTCACCTTCGATTTCGATTTCGCGCCAGCCTTCGTTGAGGCCCTGCTCTGGTCCGACGAAGGAGCCGACCGCGCGGGCGAACCGGAAGAGTTTCTCGACGACGTGATGGTGGCCGTCAGGTGCCGTCGGCAGGATGTCATCACGAGAAACGCACCCGGCGTCAACCCGGACTCAAGCCGCGCTGGCTCGTGACGAGGAGCGACCTGATGGGCGTGTCGGAACTGGTCTATGCGGCCGTCATGCGCTGAGATTGGGGATATTCAGGGGCGCGCCAGTGTCCAACGGCTGTTCGGCCGTGCTTGCGTCAATCACGCCAGCCATTTCATTGGCGGCGACCTGATTGCTTGCTGTTTTCAGGTCGATTGCGCCCCAGATCGAGTTTTGTTGCGTGGATTGGCGACGCCGGTTCTTGAACTCAACGACAAACGGCTTTTTCTCTGGCTTCATGATGCTCCGGCTGACTGTAGCGGATGAATTTCTCCGTAGCAGGTGCTCTTATTCGCCGCGTCCTGTCAACGGGCGGTGGCGCCGAACCCGGATCAAGGGAGCGGGGGGATTTCGCCGTCCGCCACACGCCAGACCCACGGGGTGATCTCCGGTCGCGTTTCGATCACGTCGGCAAGGGCGTGTTCATAGTCGTCACCGGCACTTGGAGGGACGATAAACATTGCGACGGGTGCCGGCTTCTGCTCCGGCATGATCACCGACGCGATCGGTGCATCGCGCGGCAGGTTGAAACGCAGCCCCTTGACGGTCTTTCGCTTCAGGTGACCGAGCTTTTCCAGCAACCTGAGTTCGTGAATATCCTCGAACGGGAGCCAGTGATCATTGACCACCATCAGTGCGATCTCTTCCACCGATGCAATGCCAGCAGCGGAAATGCCGAAGGTGGCGATGACAATCAAATGGAAAGCCTCGCTCGACCGCCACAGTTCGAGCTCGGTTTCATAGCGCGCGGCCAGCCGCCGCCATGCGCCGTCCTCGATCATCAGCGGGAAAGGCGTGTGTCGCACGATGATTTTCTGGCCTTCGCGCGCCGGGGAAAATTCCTTCACTTCGGCCACGATCATCATCAACTTCCTCGGCGCCGACTTCGTCGCCTGCACGCCCTTTAGTGCCGCCGCCCGCCTTGCGGCGATGCCATCCCTGTCCTCCGGCTGGAATACTTCCGGCACATAGAGCATGTCGATAAGAGGGCAACCTCTTGCCGACATCTGTGACGCAGCATTGATGAGACTGGAGCGAACCCGCCCCCAGCCGCGCCTGCCTTTCCAGGTTGAGCGCCATTCCGTCAATTCGCCAGCCTCCCAGAGATAATGAAGCATTGCCCTGAGCGACAGCTTCTGTGGCTCGCTGTGGATGCCGGCTTCAGATGATTCAGCCGATGCACCAGGTGCTCCACGTGGTCCCCGTTTCGTCAGCGAAAAATCGAGTTTCAGGTCGGTCTTGCCGCTGGCATCGATCTGGATCGCATTGCCGATCAGCGGGCCGAGGCCGGAAAGCTCGTGGGGCGGCTCATAGGAAGGGCAGGCAGGATCATGGTCCCGTCCCGATAGCGGCATCCGTTTGATGAGATACTGGTCCTCGACACGGGCGATGTACATTGGCACGGACGGATCCTTGCACATGCACAATGGTCGCAAACGCTGCTCGTAGGCTTGGGCGAGAAATTCCTGCAATTCAGGGCCGGTTTCCTCGGTGACATGATTTCCGATTGCAAATTTTCGCATCCCTGCTCTCCCTCTCTACTGTCAAATCTATCCGGCAATCGCGCATTTTACTACCGTAAATTAGTCAGTAATGGATGGGGTCGCGAACCAGTATGACGTAATCTCGCCAGCGCTGCAGCCACGGAGGGAGGGCGATTGCACAGTGAAGAAGGGAGATCGGCCGGTGGAGCGCCGGCCGGCCGAGGCTGGAGAGAGTGCGTTCGCTCAAGGCTATCGTCAACGCGTCCCGGCTCTGAACAGCTGGCCGCCCGCATCCACAACCCCGCTGCCCGGTGGTAAACCGGGTTTTTCTTTTTCAGGAGGAACGAAATGACGATACCCAATTATATCAGGACAAATTTCCGCACCCTGCTGCGAGCGGCGGCGGACGGGAACCTTGCACTTATGGAATGCGTGGATTCGAGCACGCGGGAGCCGCGTTACGTGCTGTGTGCTGTCGGAAGTGATGGAGCGTCCCACGTGTTCACTCCTCTTGGGCACCTGGCTGATGGAAACCCTTATGAAACCTATTTCCCTCCCGATCCAAACAATTCTCACGGCTTTCTGACCGAGCAACAGGTCCGACCCGGCGAGCGGTTGCGGAGCGAGGACGACAGTGGAGGCGGGAATGCAGATCCGGCGTAAACCCCGGCCCGGCGAGATGCCCCAGCATCTCGCCCATTCGCTCTATTCAGCTCGACTTGGGGCGCATGATCCGGGTTGCTACCGTTCGACGCCTCCGGGTGCGCCGGATGTCGCTGCGCTCGTTCGTCCCGGCATGATGATCCGTACCTCTTATGGCACGGGCGGAATAGTCATCACAATCGAAGGTCCCCATGTCCATGTCACGGCCGATGGACGGGAATATCGGCATTTCACGATCGTCTATGTGCCCGCCGACCGGTTCGGCAGACACACGAAGCTCGACTACAACTGGATCAGTGAGTGCGTCGCCGTTAACGGCCGCATCCTGAAGCCGTTCGAAGCCAATACTGACAAAGTCTTTTTCGAAGGCGTGCCCGCGAGCCTGCCCTGATCGGCAGCGCTTGTCGTGTGATTAGCCTCAGCTATCCCCTCCCCAGCCAGGCCCGACGCTCCCCACGGAGCGTCGGGCCTTTTCGTTTCTCAGGAGAGTACCATGACCATTCTTGCAATCGATGTCCGGCTGCCGGCCGTTGCGCCGGTTTTTCTGAACTTCCGCTCTGAGGTCGTCCGGCCTGCCTGCTTCGCGGTCGTTTATTGGGACGGCCCCGGCGATACGCTCTACGCTTTCGAGAACCGTGATGCTTTCGAGCGCCAACGCGCCACGGCAGAACGTCATTTCGTTCATGTTCGCGAATTGTCGGCTGAGGAGGCCGCGGACTGGATCGTCGCCGGCGGTAAAGCTGTCCTGCATGAGGTATCGGCAGGTGCCGCCGCCGTATTCGGCAACCTCAAACTCGCGCCCCGATGACAAGCCGGGAGCCTGCCGCCTATGTCGCCCCGGAGGGAGAGAGGGGCCGGAAAGGGGGGCCTGCCGGGGTTTGGAGAGCGTCCGGGCGGACTTGTCCTTTCCCGCTCTCGACAGGATCTCCTATGAACATCATTTCTTCCCGCGCCGCGAACACGGCCGCTACTTCGCTTGTTTCCGCCAGCCGTGCGGACAACATTCTCAACGCCAGCCGTGAGCTTCTGCCGTTTCTCGAACGCGGCCATGCCATCGGCGCAGCCGATCTTCGCACCATCCTGATGAACGCTTTTGGCGGCTCGGATGCCGAGGGCTTCTGGTCCTGGAAGGACGCCTATGAGGCAACGGAAGTCGCACAAGTTCTTTTCTTGCGCAAGTTCGGCGGTGCAATCGCAGCCCGTGCAAATGCGTCGCAGGTAGCGCTTGCCATGCTCAACAAGGTTGCAGGCTTGATCCCGACCCACACACGGCGCTCCGAAGAAGGCCAGCAGCTCCAGCAGTTTTCCACGCCGATGCCGCTCGCCTATGTCGCGGCCCGCGCCGCAGGCCTCATGGCCGGTGATCTGGTGCTCGAACCGTCGGCGGGAACCGGTCTGATGGCGATCTTCGCGGAACTCGCTCGTGCGCGACTGTCTCTCAACGAATATGCTCCTGTTCGCCACGGCCTTCTGACGCATCTCTTCCCGGGTTCGCCGATCACGCAGCATGACGCCGCCCACATCGACGACTATCTCGATCGCGCGACTCGTCCGACCGTCGTGCTGATGAACCCGCCGTTTTCCGCCGGCGTTCATGTCGAAGGCCGGTTGGTCGACGCTGCATGGCGTCATCTCGCCTCCGCCTTCGCGCGGCTTGCCCCCGGCGGCCGGCTGGTTGCAATCACCGGCTCCAGCCTTTCTCCCGACAATCCCAAATGGCGAGACGCCTTCGTCCGGCTTCAGGACCGCGGCACGGTTCTGTTCAGCGCCGCGATCGATGGCAGCATCTACGCCCGCCACGGCACAACGATGGAAACCCGCCTGACGGTCATCGACAAGATCGCCGCCGCCGATCCGGCAAAGCTCGTTGCATCGCAAGGTGTGGCGCCCGATCTGGAGACGTTGCTCACCTGGATCTCGGGCCTTCCGCCTCGCTCCCCATCCACCGCGCCGAACTCCATCGGCGCGCTGTCCAACGGAATCCTGAGTGCCTGTGCAGCGAAGATGGCTGCCCGCAAAGCGGCCGACACCATGCGCCCTGCGGCGGTGATGGCTCCAGCAAACTGCCCTTTAGCCGCTCATGCGCCGCGTCCGGCGTCCTCGCCGGTATTCCGGATCGACGATGAAGTCGTCGAGCTGTCCTACGAACTGCGCGACGAAGCGACAGACGCACGCGCCGATGTCGCCGATGGGATCTACGAACCCTATCAATTACAGGCGATCAGAATTCCGGATGCAAGACCGCATCCGGACAAGCTGGTCGAATCCGTCGCCATGGCGTCGGTCGCCCCGCCCAAACCGAGTTACCGTCCGCATCTGCCAAAGCGCATCGTGTCCGGCGGCGATCTCTCTGACGCCCAGCTTGAAAGCGTGATCTATGCCGGCGAGGCCCATTCCGGTTATCTTGCCGGCCACTGGTCCCTCGATGCCAGTTTCGACAATTTGAAGGCGGTCACCCCGGAGACCGAAGGCGCTGTCCGCTTTCGCCGAGGCTGGTTTTTGGGCGATGGCACGGGAGCCGGAAAAGGCCGCCAGGCCGCCGGCATCATATTGGACAATTGGCTGAAGGGTCGTCGCCGGCACCTGTGGATCTCGAAATCCGAGACCCTGATCGAGGATGCCCAGCGTGACTGGGAGGCACTCGGCCAGGAAAAGCTGCTGGTGACGCCATTGTCACGCTATCGGCAGGGAAAACCGATCAAACTCGATGAAGGCATCCTCTTCGTCACCTTCGCGACACTGCGCACCGATGAGCGCGAAGGCAAGCGCTCACGCGTCCAGCAGATCGTTGACTGGCTGGGTCAAGAGGCGGGGAGCGGCGACGCCGCGACAGGAAGCGCAAAAGGCTTCGACGGCGTCGTCATCTTCGATGAAGGGCATGCCATGGCCAATGCCGCCGGTGGCAAGTCGGATCGTGGCGAGAAGTCTGCCTCGCAACAGGGCCGGGCCGGCCTGCGCCTTCAGCGCGCTCTGCCGAATGCCCGTGTTGTCTACGTTTCCGCGACCGGCGCGTCCGAGGTGGAGGCGCTCGCCTATGCCGAACGCCTCGGTCTCTGGGGTGCCGCGGACTTTCCCTTCTCGACCCGGTCCGAGTTTATCGCGGCGATTGAGGACGGCGGCGTGGCCACGATGGAAGTCCTGACGCGCGATCTCAAGGCCATGGGTCTCTACGCCTCCAGGTCGTTGTCCTTCGAGGGCGTTGAATATGACATCCTTGAACACGAACTGACCGAGGAGCAGGTCCGCATCTACGACTCTTATGCCGAAGCGTACCAGGTCATCCACAATCATCTCGATCAGGCACTGGAGGCTTCGGGCATCACGTCGTGTGGCGGCACGCTCAACAGACAAGCCAAAGCCTCCGCCCGCTCCGCCTTCGAAAGCACCAAGCAGCGTTTCTTCAACCATCTCCTGACGTCGATGAAGACGCCGGCGCTGATGAGTGCCATCAAGGCGGACGTGGAAGAAGGCCACGCGGCGATCGTCCAGATCATATCCACCGGCCAGTCCCTGATCGAGCGCCGGCTCGCGGAAATCCCGACAGAGGAATGGAACGATATCCAGGTGGATGTCACGCCGCGTGAGATCGTCGCCGAGTACCTCAACAATTCCTTCCCGACCCAGCTCTTCGAGGAATATTCCGACGCCGAAGGCAATCTCCTGTCGCGGCCGGTCTATGACGCCGATGGCAATCCCGTCCTATGCCGCGAAGCCGTTGCCCGCCGTGATACGCTGCTCGAAGGGCTTGGCAGTCTTCCTGCCATTCCGACCGCTCTCGACCAGATCGTCCAGCAATTCGGCACTGGTCAAGTGGCCGAGATCACCGGCCGCGGCCGCCGCATCGTTCGGCGCGAGGATGGCGGCACGATCGCTCGCTTTGCCGTCGAGAGCCGGCCGGGCAGCGCCAACCTCGACGAGACCCGCGCCTTCATGGACGACGAGAAGCCGATCCTGATTTTCAGCGAGGCAGGGGGAACGGGGCGGTCTTACCATGCCGATCTTGGAGCGAAGAACCAGCGCCTGCGCTTCCACAATCTCCTCGAAGCGGGCTGGCGGGCAGATGTGGCGATCCAGGGGCTCGGCCGCAGCCATCGCACCAACCAGGCGCAGCCGCCGCGTTTCCGCATGATCGCCACCAATGTGAAAGCCGAAAGGAGGTTTCTGTCGACGATCGCAAGGCGTCTCGACACGCTCGGCGCCATCACCCGCGGGCAGCGCCAGACCGGCGGTCAGGGCATGTTCCGCAGTGAAGACAACCTCGAATCCCAATATGCCCGTGATGCGTTGCGGCAGTTCTATAAGCTGGTCCATGCCGGCGGTATCGAAGGTTGCTCGCTGGAAAAATTCGAGGCGATCACCGGCCTGTCGCTAACGGCAGAAGAGGGTGGACTCAAGGATGAACTGCCGCCGATCCACACCTTCCTCAACCGCATGCTGGCATTGACCATCGCCATGCAGAACCTGCTGTTCGACGCCTTCGAGCAATTGCTGGCCGCCCGCATCGAGGGTGCCATCGCCGCGGGCGTCTACGACAAGGGTCTTGAGACGCTGACAGCGGATCATATGACGGTGAAGGACCGGCGGCTGGTCTACACTCATCCGGTCACCGGCGCTCAATCACACCTCCTGACCATCGAGCGTATGGATCGCAACAGGCCAATGCCGCTTGCCGATGCTCTGAGCCTCGCCGCGTGCGATCCGCACGCCATTCTGATGATCAACGGCAAGTCCGGCCGCCCGGCGGTGCAGGTTCGGACCCGATCGGTCATGCTCGACGACGGTTCGATCCAGCCGCGCGTCGCGCTCATCCGTCCGATGGGCGAGATCCGCTTCGAAGTGCGTCAGCTCGAAGAAACAAACTGGGAAGCGACGGACGAGCAGAGCTTCTCCGCCGCATGGGAGGCGGAAGTCGCCAGTCTCGCCGAATTCTCCGTATCGACCATGCATGTAGTGTCCGGCCTGTTGCTGCCGATCTGGAAGCTGCTGCCGCAGGATTATTGCCGGATCTATCGTCTCCAGACCGATGACGGCGAGCGCGTCGTGGGACGTCTGGTCTCCCCGGAGGGTCTTACGCGGCTTTGCCGGAATTTTGGGCTCGACCAGACCGAGGTCGTCAGCGCCGCTGAGGTCTGGCAATCGCTGATCGGCGGCTCCTCTGTTGTCGCGCTTGCCGGCAACATGACCCTCAGGCGTATCCGGGTGATGAACGACTATCGCGTCGAGCTCACCGGCTTTTCCGATGGCATGCGCGACAGGCTGCGATCACTTGGCCTGTTCTCCGAAATGATCGCCTGGAAGGTCAGGTTCTTCATCCCGACCTCGGATGAGGGATTGGCGATCCTCTCCCGTCTGATCGAGCGATATCGCATCGTCGACGTCGCCGGTCGGGGGTAACTGTCATGTCGTCCGCATCTGAGCTGGCGGATCGTCTCGCACGCAATGCCGAGGCGGTCTGCCGTCATTATCTCTCCGCCGGCCGCAGGGCCGGCAATTACTGGATTGTTGGTGATGTCGCCAACAACAAGGGTAAGTCGCTCTATGTTCACCTCTCTGGTTCTCGCAAGGGAAGGTGGGCGGATGCGGCGACGGCTCAGTTCGGCGATCTGCTCGATCTTGTGCGGGAAACCTGCGGGCTGGTCGATTTCCGCGACGTGGCCGACGAGGCGCGGCGTTTTCTGAAGGAACCCCAACCCGATCCCGCGTCGTCCCTCAGGGACGACGCCCGCCCAGATCCGCCGGTTGACAGGCCGGCAAACGAACGCGCGCAGCGCCTGTTCCGGATGACGCAACCGCTTGTCCGTACGCTGGCCGACAGCTATCTGCGCCAGCGGGGCATCCTGCAGGCAGCTTTGCATCCCGCGCTCCGGTTTCACCCCTCCTGCTACTATCGCGATCTCGTCACGGGCAGGACGAGCAGTTTTCCGGCGCTGATCGCAGCCGTGACCGATCGCTTCGGAACGATCACCGGCGTACATCGCACGTATCTCGATCGCTGCGAGCTCGACTCGGGCAGCATCGGCAAGGCGCAGGTGGATACGCCTAGGCGCGCGCTCGGCGGCCTGCTCGGCAATGCCGTGCGCTTTCGCTTTCCGGTTCGTGGCCCCGTGCCGGTCATGATCGCAGGCGAGGGGCTCGAAAGCATATTGTCACTGTCGCATGTTATGCCCACCATGCCGATGGCCTCAGCGCTGACCGCCAATCACCTTGCCGCCTTCCGGCCACCGGACGAGTGCGAGCGCCTCTACATTGCTGCGGACGCGGATGCCGCCGGCCGGCACGGCATCGAGGGATTGAGCCGTCGGACGCAGGCGCTCGGCATCCTGCCGCTCGTGCTAACCCCGCAACTCGGCGACTTCAACGAAGATCTGCGCCAACTCGGACTGGATCGGTTGGTCGCCAATCTGCGGGTGCAGCTCGCCCCGGAAGATGCTCGGGTCCTCCTGTCTGCGTGACGTGGCCGTGATGGGGAGACGGGGGAGGGGTTGCGGTGGCGTGGTTGGGAAGGCCGGTGCTTGCCGGTCGCCGCCCGGATGGGCGCGCGCCCGCGGGCCTGCCGGGAGGCGACCCTTACCATGCGGCGGGCGGGCCGCCAGCCGCCGCCGGAAAAGTTTTTTCCCCGCACCGGCTCTCCTCGCGCATCGGCTGCTCCGAAAACCGGTTCCCACTTTTCGGGCCGATGCGGAGCCGGTGCTCCTCGCGGGACAAAAAACTTGCCCCGGCGGGGCCCACTGCTTTGCGTGGCCGCAGCGCGGGGCGCTGCGGTTCTGGTCTGCCTCCGCATGGACAGGGATCGCCGTCAGGCCGCGAGAGGCGCGGCCCAAACCGACGGAGACCATCATGAACCTCATGCTTCCCAACGACGACACCTTCGAGCCACACCACACCTCTTCTCCGACCGACCGCTTCATCTACGAGATGCAGCTTTACGGCCATCGCCCTTTCCAGGACGAGCCGGATCCACGACCCTTGCCCGAGGAGCCGATCGTCCAGTCTGCGCTGACCGCGATCTTCGACGCCCTGTTCGAAATGCTCGGCGACACGCGGCTGGAGCCCGATCTCGAAGACCTGCTCTGGTCGGTTCCCAACCTTTTCCACCGTGCAGGCGAACGCATTCAGCGCGAGCTTCAGCGCAACGAGGATGCGCAGCGCACAGGTCAGCGCGAGCAGGATGGCTCGGAGGTCAAGAGTGTCGAGCTGGAGCGCCATACTGCGGAAGGCATCACGCTTCTGGAGCGCCGCAACGCCTTCGAGTTCATGCGCGACTTTGCGGCTGACCTGTTCGAGGCGCAGACAGGATCGGCCTGGCGCCCGCGCACAGGCTCCAAGGTCAGCCATGCCAACATGACCGCGGCGATGATCGACAGCCGCGACTTCCTGTCGGCCCGCAGGCGAGCCGAGACGGAGGTGCTGATACCGGCTGGCACCAAGATCGCCTTCGGCGGCGGCATGGACTATAACGACCATGAGCAAATCTGGACTGCCCTCGACAAGGCCCATGCCAAATATCCTGATCTGGTCCTGCTGCACGGCGGCTCACCGAAGGGCGCCGAGCGCATTGCCGCCTGCTGGGCTGAGGCCCGCAAGGCGACACAGATCGCCTTCAAGCCTGACTGGACGAAACATGCCAAGGCGGCTCCGTTCCGTCGCAACGATGCCATGCTCTCGGTCATGCCGGCGGGTGTCATCATCTTTCCCGGTTCCGGGATCACCGGTAATCTTGCCGACAAGGCCCGCCAGTTCGGCATCCCGGTCTGGCGCTTCGGCTGAGACAATCCGTAAACGCCCTTCAGAGGCCGTTCGGTTCAACCGCAGCGGCCTCTGAAATATTCCCAAGTCATCATGTGGCCAGTGGTCTCGACCTGTCGCGCGCAAGGGAAGCCAACATTGAGCCTGAAGGCACTGGCTGGGTATGGTTGATGTCGCACGGCCGGATGCTATAGTTCGACCAGGATATCGTATGACTGGCAGGGGTGTTATGCCGAACTCTGTTTCATCGTTTGAACAACGACGCTCATCTCTTCGTCGAGCGGAGATATTCGTCATGTTTCCATTCCGCACGGCCGTCGTGCTTGGTGCTCTTGGGTTTGTTTATTTTGCGCTTGTGTTCAGGCAGCAGGAAAGTCCATCGTGGCTGGCGACCGCAGTAACAGTCGGCATATGGGTCCTTGTTCTGGCAAGCATTGTCCGCTCAGTGATCGCACTGACGACCTCGCCGGACGGACGCTATAACCGTGGTGCTGGCATAGCTGCGGCATTGATCGGGATGTTCATATCAGAGCTGCCCGGACTGAAGCACAGATATCTTGAGATGAGGTTCAGGGATCCGGCCTCATCAATATGCTTCCGTTTTCCATGGCAGATGAAGCATAGCGCTGTTTCGCCGTCGCTGCGATCTATCGAGGTCCTGCTTCTCGCGGTGCGGGCAACGCCTTCCGTGCTGATCCTTCTCGTCTTCGGCTTGATTGTCGGCAATGCCGATCTATGGGGACCGGCACTCGGACAGCCTGCTTTTGCGATTATTATCGCTTTCGGATGGATGATTGTTATTCTGAGCGCTATCGCGGTTTTGTTTGCTTTGATCGACGCAATGTTTCTACTCTTCGCCGAGGGCATCAAGCCGGCTTTTGCGAACAGAGCACACCGGATAGGGCACTGGTTACTGTCTCTCCGTTGACTTCCTTCGGTCGACCAGTCTTCAACGCAATGACCGTATTCGTGTCGAGAAGATGTGAGATCGGAAACACCCTATCAAGCTTCGGCCGGTCCTGTGGTTTGGGCTGCTCGTGCCCGCCTTTCATGAAATCGTCGCTCACGCCGCGCACCATCGCTGCTTTCAGGGACGACCACGCCTCACCACGCTCGACGTGCGGGCGCAGAATGAGTGCATCGCCCGACATCGAAACGAATTCTTTCGGCAGGCGAACCGCTTGAGAATTACCGGACTGAAATACGCGGGTGATATGAGGCATGGCTCCCTCCTCCTTGTATATATTATGATATATTTAAGTTATTTCTGCTCTCGATTTCAAACAGTACACGCTCAAGATCGACATGCGGGTTTTGTGACGCGCAGGGCATGCCACATTCCAAATATCACATTGGGTATACTGCATGTGACGTAAAAAGTGGTGAGCATTGATAATAGTTGATAAATCGAATATCCTTTGCGAATACACGCGACGGAGGTTTTGACATGATCAGTGCCGATTTGGGTAAACAGCTCGAAAGCTATATCCAGCAGCTTGTCGATACAGGTCGCTATGGCTCCAAGAGTGAAGTGCTGCGCGAGGGCGTGCGGCTTGTGCAGGACAGAGAAACAAAGCTGGCCGCACTCGATGCGTCGATTATGCGTGGGTTGGCCGATGCTGACGCTGGCCGCACGAAGCCGGCCAGTAAGGTGTTTGACCGCCTGGAGGCCAAATATCGTGCAATGGCTGAACAGGATGAACAGTCCGCATGATCGTTGAATTTTCCGGCGAGGCGGAAAGCGATCTTGAACACATCGCGGATTACATCGCCAACGATAATCCGCGCCGGGCGCTCTCCTTCGTCCAGGAACTTCGCGGCAAGTGCGAAGCATTGGCATACAATCCCTTGGCGTTTCCTCTGGCGCCCCGATATGAAGGCTACGGCATTCGCCGCCAGGTGCATGGGAACTATCTTATTTTCTATCGTGTAGACGCCGAACAAGTGGTCATTGTTCATGTCTTGCATGGTGCATCGGACTACGCTGCCGTACTCTTTGAAAGATAGGCTGACGCGGAGAGAATTCAGCTAACATCATTTGTTGAGCCTATCAGATGAAGACGGCCTTGCATTTTCGGTGATTTGTGTCCGCATTTTTGCACTCAATCGGAGCCTCGCTATGCCACAATCCCGGCAACAGACATCTGCTCCCCGTCGTGTCGGGTTGCGCGAGTTTCGCAGCAACCTGATGTCCTTCCTGAAACAGGTCGAGGATGGTCATCGGTTTGTTCTCACTTCCCATCATAAGGTCGTCGCGGAAATCGGACCGCCATCAAAGGATATTGGCGCTCGCAATCCCGGCGCGTTGCGCGGGAAGATCAAAATTGCCAAAGACTTCGACACCCTGCCGGCGGATGTTTTGGCCTCGATGGAAGACGAGGCGTGAGGCTACTTCTCGATGCGCATGCCTTGTTGTGGTGGCTGAACGACGATGAGAAGCTGGGAAGCCATGCATGAGCCTTATCGGCGATCCTGAGAACGATGTCCTCGTCAGTGTCGTTTCACTTTGGGAAATCACCGTGAAGCTGCGGATCGGTAAGCTTGATGCCGATATAGAAGAGATTCTTGCGATCTTGCCGAGTCAGGGTTTCGATCGGCTGGATATCAAAGACGCGCATCTTATCGCTCTTGCTGCTCTCCCGCTTCATCACCGCGATCCCTTCGATCATCTCCTCATGGCTCAGGCCGCGGCAGAGGAGGCGTGTTTCGTTTCGCAGGATCAGAATTGTCCCACTCTACGGCATTCCGTTTGTGACTTGCGCGGATCCTGTCGCCTTGTGATCTCCGATGGGCCTGGCTTTGCCGACGAAGCCGTCCCAGTTCGCTTAGCTGCTGGCCTGCGGGCAGGTAGCGTGCCAGAGGATATCCATTGTCCGGATGAACGAGCGATAGCCGGGTAAGCTGCAAAGATCGCGCATCGGATATCGGGCGGGCGCAGCACCACCAGATGTTGCCGCAGGGTCGGCAATGGACAACGGTCGCTGTGGCGATCGTCCCGTCCGCGAAGGAAGGGCGAAATGGGAACGTCACCGCATGCCTTTTGAGCCGGGAGGCGGCCGCCAGGAGGTGGTGTTGCCCCGGATGGTGGCGAAACACTTGATGGAGCTGTACGGTTGCTTTGTACAGCGCCGGGCCGGGCAGCCATGATGGTCTCTTGCCCTTCGATTGCCCCGAACCATTCCCGTTGTATGTCGCTCGTATAGACGACCGCCCGCTTTTGCGGCCAACCCCTGAAGGGGTAAGACTCGCCCGAAATTTCTGCAAAATTCTATTTCGGTTCCTTGTTTTGGCGGAAAATATAATTTTGCAAAATTTTCAGGCGAGCTGACCGCAGCTGCCGGCCGTCTCTTCGTGCGCCATCGGGAATGGTCCCGAGCAACCGAAGGAGACAATACCATGGCCACCACGATCGCAACCCTGACGCAGAAGACCGACGGCAGCCTCGAAGGCGTTTTCGCCACTATCCGGGTCAACGCACCGATCGCTATCGTCCCGAATGCCCAGAAGGCAAGCGAGGAAGCGCCCGACTTCCGCGTCATCCATCGCAAGACAGGCTTCGAGATCGGCGCAGGCTGGAACCGCATTGCCCGCCAGACCGGCGAGGAATACCTCTCGGTGAAGCTGGAGGCGCCCGAGATCGGCGTGATCTTCGGCAATCTCGCCCAAGCCCCTGGTGGCGATCCGGCGAAAAAGGTGATCCTCTGGAACAACCCGAACTGAGTGGCAGGCAGCCGGCCCCGAGCGATCGGGGCCGGCTCCGGCATTTTGGCACTGACTAATCCGCGTAGTCATGGGAGCGAAAGCGGGCATCGAGCCCGCCTGGCTGTGCGTAAAGACCTGGGAGGGATCGAGAAGATATTATTCGAAATCGATTTGCCCCGAGGATAGGCCGATCTGGAATACGGTCGCGTCCCCTGGCCGGGGCCGCGGGTTCTCTTCTTTCTGCCGCCCTAGTTTACGGCTGCTCAGTCCGCCTCAAGGACGAGCGTGGGCCCCCGATTTTGCCTCCGCTCCGGTTTCCCTGCGCTCCGATAAAACCGGCACCCCACTCGCCGCCGCTGGCGGTCGCTCCGCGCTCCTTGACCCGTGCTTCGTGCGCACGTCGCCCCGTTGACGTCATCAAAAGGAGACGATCAACATGACTACTCTCGATCAAATCAACGAACTGCGTGCGGAGCTTCGGAGCTGCTATTTTACCAAAGCTGAGCGCGCGATGGCGAAGGCCGAGCTCGCCGCCCTTGTCGCTCAGGCGCAGGCCGAGGAAGAGCAGTTCGCAAGCGACATCGCACTCTATCTTGCTGACCTCGAATGAGGTCGGCAATAAAAACGAGGGGGCGGTTCCCCCTCGTTTTCTACCATTTGGCCACATTTTCACTTGACTGTCAGGATAACGCGCCGAGCTGCGGAACGCCGTCTATCGCGACGAGCGCCAGGAGATCGAAGAGGAACTCGCCAAGGCTATCGTGGAACGCGACCTTCTTCTTGCCGACGCATACGGTCGATCTTCGGCGGGCCTCCCTTCTGAAGGAGGTTTTTGCCCTGGTGATGATCAAAGACACGCAGTCTCATTCCAATAAATCACCTGCATGATTGCGAGCGGATTGTTCTCGCTGTCTCTGTCGAAACCTCTTCACATAAGCGGCATCGACAATGTCGTCAGCTCCAAGGTCGAGCGCGCAATTTGCGATCGATGCCAATGTGCCATCACTAATCTTGAACCCGAGTGGAAGGAAACCATAACCCTTCGCACTGTTCTCCTCGATCGCCGCAAACAACGCCTTGAAATAGTCAGATAAGGACGCGCGGCGTGCCTTGGTCCCGGCTGCTGTCAATGGATCGCATGCCAGTGACCTTGCTGCGGCGGCATCACGAGACAGTGTACGCGCGAAATCACCGAGCGTTGGCCAATACTTGAGATCGTATTGCCCGCTCAGGGCAGAAAATTCCGCCCGGACAAATGAGTTGAAACGATGGTTTTGAGCAGCGGCCTGGACGATAACATCGCAGACATCGTAGTGGGTTTCACTGTGGAAAGATGACTTGTTATGAAGCTCCGAGCGTTCGTCCAGAAGCAGTGCCAATTCGCCTGCTTTTGACGCAATCGCGGCATTCACCGTATCTAGCCGTTCTCGTTGCCTTCGTGCCTTGTCGAGCTTTTCCGGGCTCCAAAACGCGCTCGTAGAGAGGATGGCTCCCAGACACGTCTCCAGAGCATTACGGTGCTTCTGAAGCTTACCCACCATTTCTGCATACGCCTCTACCAGTTCCAGCTGCCTTGACAGGAGCCGATGCGCTACGATGTTCTCACTTGGCAGGATATGGCGTTCCGTATTGTAGCTGATCCCAGCGCGAAGAATGGACTCGCAGAGCTCTACCGGATTGCTCGTTGTCATATTTCTACCTCGATTGCTTCTTGTTCGGGAAGCAACCTTATCCTAAGCCCCAATGCGTGGCGGTACCTTACGTCAGGAAAGTCGTGAGGCACTCCGGTACTGGATGCACACATGGCGTCCGGCGACAGAACAGCAGTTCGGAATTTCGTATTCGAGCCGCGACGATCAAGTGTTCTTCATTTTCCTGGTCGTTTCCTGCATCTTTTCGATTTCTGTTTTGATCTTGTCCGGGTCGGCATCGCCGAGGAAAGGCATACTGGGGACAAAGAGCGAGTTTTTCTCCGAAGCCATTTTCACGACCGCCTGCTCGACCCGATCCAGCTGACGACTTGCCCGCTCCGCGTAGCTATTCTGGCAAATATTGGGGCGCCACGCGCGGTTGAGAACTGGAGACCGCCCATTGCGCTTACGGAGGTTCTCTTTTGCCTGATCGAATTCGGCGCATGCGGTTGCAGCCGCGGCGAGCCTCTTCGGCAATTCATCCTTTATCAACGCCAACTGAGCCTGGGCGGCCTTGAGCGCATCGGCTGCTTCCTGCATTCGCTTCTGTTGTCGGTCTTGTTCCTGTCTGGCAAGTTCGGCCTTACGCCGCTCGTTCTCACGTGTGGCAAATGCCTGTGCCTCCTCCTGCGCTTTCGCGCGAATGACAGTCAGCCGCTCCGCAAATTCCGCAGTCTCAACATCTTCGAGCTTTAGATTTACAGGGTTCAGGGCTGCATCACGCAGGCGTTCGCCGATCGTGCGCCGGCATTCGGTCTTCAACTGGCCAAGCATCTCCTGCGGCATATCCTTGAAAACCGCGTCTTCCAGTCCGGAAAGAAGACGAACGCATTCCTCGGCCCTTTTCGGGATTGTCTTTGGTGCATCGGCATTTGTCGAGAACATGGAGGAGGAAGAAAATAACAAGAGGATTTGATCATCGCTCACTTCCGGCGCGGATTCGGCGCAACTGGAAAGAGATAGTCCCCAAAACAACGAAATGGCGATTTTGGACGCAAGACGCTTCATAGGCAGAAATAACCTCGTATTTAATTTACTGGTGGTTGTATGAGTCAAATAGCCATTAAATTCCAGTCTCTCTGAAAACTTTCCTGCGAGGGACACTGGGCAACGCCCATGAGGGGTTAACGGAAGCGCTTTGACGACTGGCCAAGCAGAAAGCTCGGTCAGGATAAGGCGCCGAACTGCGAAACATCGTCCATCGCAACGAGCGCCGCTGGATCGAGAAGGCGCTGGCTGAGCGCGAGGCCCTATGGGCTGAGCAGGCGGGCCATATTAGCAGCGAGCCGCCCTTTTAAGGGCGGCTTCCCGCATTCGCCTTTGCAGCAAGCGCCGCCGCCTCGGCAGACCGCTTTCCCCAATATTTGCGTAAATGCTGTTAATGCTGTATATTGCAGCAATCTCAACAATGATAGGAGATCGCCATGCCTCGTTCCGTTGGTTCCTATTCGACCAGTGACCTTTCCCGCAAATCTGGCGACATTATCGCCGAGGCGCTGCGCCACCCCGTTACGATCACCCAGCGCAACAAGCCACGCCTCGTCCTTCTCAACATTGATGACTACGAGCGGTTGATGCGCCAGTCGGATGTCCGTGCCGCCGGCACGATCGAGATGATGCCGGACAGCCTTTTCGATGAGTTTCAGGAGGCTGTCAAATCCTATGCGCAGGAGGACGAGAAGGGCCGGTCATGAGCTTTGTCGATATCCAGACCGCTACCGTCATCCGCTATCCTTATCTTTGGGCGCGGCAGGCCCGCGCGGGAGAGACCGAAGGACGTAAGGACCGACCGGTCACCGTCGGTGTCCGGCTTCGCCGTATGGATGGTGATTTCGTGCTTTTCTTTCCAATCACCACCAAGGAGCCTGAGAAGTCGCGGTTTGCCGCCGAGATTCCTGACACCGAGAAACGTCGTGCAGGTCTCGACTCCGACCGGCGCCTCTGGATCATTCTCGATGAATTCAACACAGATATTGTCGGCAGATCTTTCTATCTGGAGCCGGAACCGCCGATCGGGCGCTTCAGCAAGGCTTTTTTCCTGCCGCTCCTGCGCGAGTTCATTGCCCGTCGCAAGAATCTCGCGGAGATTAGCCGTTTCCGGTAGCGTCAACGGTGCGATAACCGCGGCGGCGCTTTATCCGCGCAAGGCGTTCGAATGCCTGCGTCGCCTCGTCCTTTTCGTCGAAGGTCTCCATCTTCGATTGGCCGTTTGCGCCAATACGGCCCCAGTTTCGAATGACCGAAGCCCCACCGAACAGCGTCGGCTGAATGGCGATCGAGTAGAACCGCCGCATATTCTGCGACTGGTCGATGCGGCGAAGATGAACTGTTGCTGTATCCTTGTCCTTCATGGCCGGAGTCTCGCTTTCTTTGGAAGCAGCGTCCAACGACTTCCTTGAATCAATCCGGCCCGACCGATTCATTGCGATGATGATTGGTGGGTTTGTTCCGCAGCAGTTTGCCGGTTGCTCCGGGAAAAAAGGAGTGGGCGAGGCCCTTGGACACGGTCCAGCACTTACGGACTGAGCTTGACGAACCGATTAGCCTTGGCGGCCGCATCCATGTCCTTTCGGCGAAAGTAGATCGCGCGGCCGCAGCGGATAGGGCTATGCCCCTGCACGATGATGATCTGTTCGTCCTTACGCATCGACTGCGTGATCTCGTGCGGCATGATCAGGGGCCGTCGCTGGAAATTCACATTCTCCGATTTGCGCGACGCGTTGTTCTTCGTATCCCAACCAATGTTACGGGAGCTCCCCTTCACCTCGACCGTCATCTCGCCGCATTGCGCCGAGACGTTGCGAGCCGTGTCGAGCGCCTTGATCGCCGCATAGGAGGCGAAGGCGCAACCATCGATCCATGAGGTCGCACCATCCTTCCCGAAATGCCGCTCAAGCTGACCGACCGACTGGTACATCAGCATCATCGATATCCCATACTTGCGGCCACGATCGCGCGCCTCTTCGAGAACGCGCATGTAGCCGAGCAGGTCGACTTCATCGAGCATGAAGAGCGCCCGCCGCTTGAAACCGCCGTTGGCCTCAATCATCGCATTGATCAGCGCGCCGATGATCACCCGGCCGATACCCGGATAGGATCGCAGGATCGACGCCGGGATATTCAGGAAGACGTCCTTCTTGCCAGTAATGATATCGCTTGATTTGAAGGCATTGCCACAAACCAGTGCGGCATAGCTGTCGAGCGATAGCCATTGCGTATCCTTCGATGCCGTCGAATAAACGCCGGAGAATGTCTGCTCGGTCATGTTGGTGAACACGCCCAACGTTTCGCGGGTGAAGACTGAGGCCGAATTCTCCTGAATGTCGCGCAGCATCGCCAGCACCGACGGCTCGGGTTCGGACACGATCTGGCGCAGGCTGCGCAGATTTCGCCTGCCGGCATAGTCCGGCGACAGCATGACGTGGGCGAGCAGCCCCGTCAGAAGATTGTGCGCCTGGCTTTGGAAGTAGGAGCCGGTCGAACTTTCGAAGCGCGCGCTCTCCGACAGGAGCAAATGGGCGACGCCGACGATATCCTCTTCCTTGTGCTTCGACGTCTCGATGCCGTCGAGCACGTTGAAGCCCATGATCGGGTTCGTCGGATCAAGCACCATGACCTCACGGCCGAGGACGCGGGTGCGATGTTCGACCACCATGGGCGCAACCTCGGTTGACGGATCGAGGCAGATCAGTGGTCCTGTATAGCGCAGCGCCGTCGGCACGACGTTGCTGGTTGTCTTGTATCCACCCGATCCGGCGAAGAACAGCATATGGGTGGAATCGAAATCTTGGCTGTAGGTGAGGAGCGGGGCCTTGCCGCCTTGTCCCCATGTCGAGCGATCGTTCGGATCGAAAGGCAGTTCATGGACGATTTCCTTGTCGACGCGGTAACGCTCGCCGACGACAATTTCGCCATCCGGCGGAAAGAGGTTTCCGGCGGCCGACATCGAGAGCCAATCGGCGTCGCCGAAGGTTGCCCGCCGTGCGCGCTTGACCTGTTCGGGCACGACGGTGGAGATGCGGGCCGAGGCGGCGACCGCCATGAAGCCGCACAGCGCTCCCATCACGACCACCATGTCGAGATAGGAAAGCGCATAGTCCCAACCGACGAGACCGCGCTCGACGGCAGGAGCGAGCCGCCCGTATTCCCTGAGGCCATAGAAGCCGACGACGCCGAGAAAGCACAAGAGGCTCATCATGGCGATCGGTCGTCGGTGATGCATGGGTAGCATCCAAACCGTCAGCAGGCCGGCGAGCGGCCCGAACAGAAGCGCCGGCAACGGAGCCGTGCGCAGGAACCAGTATTCGGTCTTGCCTGACATGCCGGTCGCCAGTCCTGTCCATCGCCAGCCGACGATATGGACGGTGACCGCCGTGACCACGATCGGCACGAGGACCAGCAACAGGCTCGGATGCAGCTTTCCCTTCAATGCCATTCCAGCATCTCCCCGGCGCGCGCGATCTCTCCCTTGAGGGCCGGGGCCTTGAATGCTTCTTCGCCGATATCGCGCAGCCGCCGATGTTCAGGAGAGCCCGCTGTCACGCCCGCGAGTTCAAGCAGACCGCCGAGCAGGAATGCCCGGTCGGCCTTCGACAAGCCTGCCTTGACGACGATGCCGCCAAGCAGGAATTTTTCCCGCGCCTCCTGTTTGCGATCAGCCGTCATTTGAAACTGCCTCCGGCGTTCCAGCCCCACTATCCGTTGATCGACGCGCCGGAGCAGATGCGCCAGCAGCCCCTTTCTTCTCCTCTTTGCGAAATCGCGCGGCGATCTCCTCGAAGATGCGATCGACCTCCTCATCGGCGATCTCCATCTCCGCCAGCCCCGCCTTCGTCGCTGCGCGAGCAAAGCGCTCGGCGGATTTAACTATCAGAGAACGCCTGCGTTCGCGCAGCTTCTCGATTTGGGCATCTATATCCAGAATTGACGATTTAGCAGCCATATCTGTCTCCTTCTCCGTCATGACGATCTTGCAACCTGTCGATTAAACTGACTAGAATGCGATAGTAAAATAGGCTACCTTGTGCAAGTCCCCAAAACGTCGATGCCGGAATTCCGGCCTCGGCCGTCTTCCGGAAAAGCGGTATCGGCCCTGCGGCCCGATTGGTTTGAGGGCCCGATTGGTTTGAGGGCGCAATATACGTCGCTGGCGCGACGTGCTTGAAAGGCTGGGAGGCGTCAGTGGCGATCATGTTCGTCAGAGCGCAGGTGATCGGAAGGGGAGCGGGGCGCAGCATCGTCTCGGCAGCCGCCTATCGTCATCGTGCCCGGATGATGGACGAGCAGGCCGGGACGTCCTTCAGCTATCGGGGAGGGGCGTCCGAACTGATGCACGAGGAACTGGCGCTGCCCGACCAGATCCCGGCCTGGCTGAAGATGGCGATCGCAGGGAAATCCGTCGCCGGCGCTAGCGAGGCGCTCTGGAATGCCGTCGACGCCTTCGAGACACGGGCGGACGCCCAGCTTGCGCGCGAGTTGATCATCGCCCTGCCGGAGGAACTGACGCGGGCGGAGAACATCGCCCTGGTGCGCGAGTTCGTGCAAGACAATTTTACGTCCAAGGGGATGGTCGCGGATTGGGTCTATCACGACAAGGACGGCAATCCGCATATCCATCTGATGACGACGCTGCGTCCCCTGACGGAGGAGGGTTTCGGCCCGAAGAAGGTTGCTGTGCTTGGCGAGGATGGCGAGCCGCTGCGCGTCGTCACGCCGGATCGGCCGAACGGCAAGATCGTCTACAAGCTCTGGGCCGGTGATAAGGAAACCATGAAGGCATGGAAGATTGCCTGGGCGGACACGGCCAATCGGCATCTGGCGCTTGCCGGTCATGAGATCCGTCTCGATGGGCGTTCCTATGCGGAACAGGGTCTCGACGGGATCGCGCAAAAACATCTCGGTCCGGAAAAGGCAGCGCTCGCCCGCAAGGGCGTCGAGATGTATTTTGCGCCGGCCGATCTTGCCCGCCGGCAGGACATGGCGGATCGATTGCTCGCGGAACCGGAGCTTCTGTTGAAGCAGCTCGGCAATGAGCGCTCGACATTCGATGAAAAGGAGATCGCCAAGGCGCTGCATCGCTATGTCGACGATCCAGTCGATTTCGCCAATATCCGGGCGCGCCTGATGGCGTCGGACGATCTCGTAACCCTGAAGTCGCAGGTGTTCGATCCTGAGAGCGGAAAGGCGGCGGAACCGGCCGTCTTCACGACGCGCGATATGCTGCGCATCGAATATGACATGGCGCAGTCAGCACGCATTCTTTCGGAGCGCAAGGGTTTTGTGGTTTCGTCTCAGGCAGTCGCTGCCGCCGTCGAGACCGTTGAGACCGCTGATCCGGAAAAGCGGTTCCGGCTCGATACGGAGCAGGTCGATGCGGTCCGTCATGTCACGGGCGAGAGCGGTATCGCGGCGGTGGTCGGTCTTGCCGGCGCGGGCAAGTCGACCCTGCTTGCGGCGGCGCGCGTTGCCTGGGAAAGCGACGGTCGCCGTGTCGTCGGAGCAGCACTTGCCGGCAAGGCGGCCGAAGGGCTGGAAGACAGTTCCGGCATCAGGTCACGCACGCTGGCGTCATGGGAACTGGCCTGGGCAAGCGGACGCGATCTGCTCGAGCGCGGCAATGTGCTGGTCATCGACGAAGCCGGCATGGTGTCGTCGCAGCAGATGGCGCGCGTGCTGAAGGCTGCCGAGGAGGCTGAGGCGAAAGTCGTCCTCGTCGGTGATGCCATGCAGTTGCAGCCGATCCAGGCCGGTGCTGCGTTCCGGGCTATATCGGAGCGGATCGGCTTTGCTGAACTCGCCGGCGTCCGCCGTCAGCAGGAACAATGGGCGCGCGATGCCTCCCGGCTCTTTGCGCGCGGCGAGGTCGAGAAGGGCCTCGACGCCTATGCCCAACATGGCCATCTGGTCGAGGCGGACACGCGCGATGAGATCGTCGGCCGGATGGTCGCCGACTGGACAAAGGCGCGCAATCGGGCAATCGAGACTTCCTTCTCGGAGGGTCGCGAAGGCCACCTTCGCGGCGACGAGCTGCTCGTGCTCGCCCACACCAACGAGGACGTCAAGCGCCTGAACGAGGCATTGCGATCGGTGATGATCGACGCCGGCGCACTCAGCGATCGTCGCTCGTTCCAGACAGAGCGCGGTGAGCGGGAGTTCGCTACCGGTGACCGGATCATCTTTCTTGAAAATGCCCGTTTCGCGGAACCCCGGGCCAAAAGCCTCGGTCCGCAATATGTGAAGAACGGCATGCTTGGCACGGTCATTTCCACGGGCGACAAACGTAGCGATGCCTTGTTGTCCGTCCGTCTCGACAATGGCCGCGATGTTGTGATCAGCGAAAACAGCTATCGCAATGTCGATCATGGCTATGCCGCCACTATTCATAAATCCCAAGGGTCGACCGTCGATCGGACCTTGGTGCTCGCCACCGGCATGATGGACCAGCACCTGACCTATGTATCGATGACGCGTCATCGCGACGGCGCCGACCTCTATGCCGCGAAAGAGGATTTCGAGGCGAAACCGGAATGGGGATGGAAACCGCGCGCTGATCATGCGGCTGGTGTCATTGGCGAGCTCGTGGAAACCGGCGAAGCGAAGTTCCGGCCCGATGACGAGGATGCCGACGAGAGCCCCTATGCCGACCTCAGGACGGATGACGGAACCGTCCACCGTCTCTGGGGCGCGAGCCTGCCGAAAGCGCTGAAGAAGGGGGGTGTCTCGGAGGGCGACACCGTGACGCTACGCAAGGATGGTGTCGAGAAGGTCAAGGTCGAGATTACGGTCGTTGACGAGAAGACGGGCGAGAAGCGCACCGAGGAACGCGAGGTCGATCGCAATGTCTGGACGGCCAAGCAGATCGAATCCGCGGAAGTTCGCCAGGAGCGTATCGAGAAGGAGAGCCACCGGCCGGAACTGTTCGGGCGTCTTGTCGAGCGCCTGTCGCGCTCCGGTGCGAAAACCACGACACTCGATTTCGAGAGCGAGGAGGGCTATCAGGCGCAGGCGCAGGATTTCGCGCAGCGGCGCGGTATCGACACGCTCTCCAAGGCTGCGGCCGGAATGGAGGAGGGCGCTTCCCGGCGGCTGGCGTGGGTTGCGGAAAAGCGGGCGCAAGTGGCAAAGCTTTGGGAGCGGGCGAGTGTTGCGCTCGGGTTTGCGATCGAGCGCGAACAGAGTGTTGCGTACAATGAAGACCGAGCCGAAACTCTGGCAACGGAAATCCCGCCAACAGAGAAATATCTGATCCCGCCCAGCACCAACTTTGCCCGCAGCGTTGATGAGGATGCACGGCGGGCGCAGATCGCCTCGGACCGGTGGAAAGAGCGGGAAGCGATCCTGTGGCCGGTCCTCGAGAGGATCTATCGCGATCCGGATACAGCGCTTGCCCGTTTGAATGCGTTGGCATCGAATGTGACGACCGAGCCGCGTGAGCTTGCGGATAATCTCGCCACTGCACCAGGTGGGCTTGGCTGCCTTCGCGGCTCCGACCTTACTGTCGAAGGTCGTGCTGCTCGTGGCGAACGCAATACGGCCATCGCCGCGCTGTCGGAACTGCTGCCGCTGGCTCGTGCCCATGCCACGGAATTCCGCCGGCAGGCCGAGCGCTTCGGTATCCGCGAACAGCAACGACGCGCCCATATGTCCATGTCGATCCCGATGCTGTCGAAGCCGGCAATGGCACGCCTCGTCGAAATCGAGAGAATCCGCGAACGGGGCGGGGACGATGCCTACAAGACCGCTTTCGCCTATGCCGTCGAGGACCGCCAACTGGTTCAGGAGGTCAAGGCCGTCAACGACGCCTTGACTGCACGCTTCGGCTGGAGCGCCTTCACCGCGAAGGCCGATGTGGTTGCCCAGCGTAACATCGCCGAGCGCATGCCGGAAGATCTCGCGCCGGAGCGCCGGGAGAAAATCCTCCGCCTGTTCGCCGCCGTCAGGCGTTTTTCCGAGGAACAGCATTTGGCCGAAAAACAGGACCGTTCGAAGATCGTTGCCGGCGCGAGCGTCGAGGTCGGACAGGAAGCGATGCCCATGCTGCCGATGCTCGCCGCTGTGACCGAGTTCAAGACACCGGTGGAAGAAGAAGCGCGCAACCGTGCTGGCGCGGTCGCGCACTATCGTCACCATCGCGCAGCCCTTGCCGAGACCGCGACGCTCATCTGGCGCGATCCTGCAGGCGCGGTCGGAAAGGTCGAGGAGCTTGTCGGAAAAGGCTTTGCCGGCGAGCGGATCGCCGCGGCGGTCAGCAACGATCCCTCTGCCTATGGTGCGCTGCGTGGCTCCGATCGCCTGATGGACAGGCTGCTCGCCCCCGGTCGCGAGCGCAAGGAAGCGCGCCAGGCTGTACCGGAAGCCGCCAGCCGCGTGCGTTCGCTCGGCGCGTCGTGGGCGACAGCCCTTGATGCGGAGACACGAGCCGTCACCGAGGACCGTCGGCGCATGGCGGTTGCCATCCCCGGGCTGTCGCAGGCGGCCGAGGATGCCCTCCGGAAACTGGTGGCAGATGTGAACAGGCAGAACAAGGACAAGGAAAAGAACACCAGACGCGGTGTTGCTGCGGGTTCACTTGAGCCACGTGTCGTCCGGGAGTTTGCAGAGGTCAGCCGGGCGCTCGACGAGCGTTTCGGCCGGAATGCGATCCTGAGGGGTGAGAAGGATACCGGCAATCTCGTCTCACCGATGCAACGCCGCGCCTTCGAGGCGATGCGGGACCGCCTGCAGGTGCTGCAGCAGGTGGTGCGGGCAGAAAGCACTCAGAACATTATCGCCGAGCGCCAGCGTCGCACGATCGAACGAGGCCGTGTTTTCACTCGATAGGAATCGGTACGACGGGACCGAAACGTTTGGTGGAAGATCACAAACGTCGCTGAGGGGATTGATTACGTCAAATCGAGGCAGCCGGCAGCCGCTCGCGACGAGGCCCGTGCCAAGCACAATACTGCATGACGCTGGTCCACTTGGTGGTTCGACAGCTACGCCCTGCAAATCTTCTGTATTGATCCGAGGGAGCCAATGGACTTCATTCTCTCATGTCCGTTGTCGCTGCTCTCGGGAATTGCCCGGACCGGGCCCCTGGTGCTGGCAGCCATGTCACTGATCTTGCGGCGCTGGGCGCGAGCTCCCACAAGTGACCCTCGATCAACGTTTGAATGCCGTAGAACGTGAGCAGGTCTCCGGCGGAGACCCGTACGATGAGACCATCGTTAGCGACTCTGATGATCGCAAACCCGTTCTCGAAGTTGAGTTGCCTGCCGCTGTCCCTGTCGATGATCGACAGGCAGATATCTGTGCTCTGCATGCAGATTTTCTTTGCTATCGCCGGCGCAGCCTCTAGCTCAATGAAGGCCTCCGAGACGTTTTGATACCTCATTCATCCTCCGTCAAAAGTGTCTCCCTTCGGCAATATGTCCAATATACGACATACGGGACGCCCAGCGGGGGATGGACGACAGCATGCAGTTGGTCCTGATGACGGGAAATACCCACAACGGTGCTCGCTCATATGAGGGATCGCCACGCGGTTGGCATGCCTGGCCGCTACGCCGAGCGGAGGGCGGCGTGGGTTCTATAAGGATCGCTTAAATGGGAGGCCTTGCCGGCTTTTGTAAGGCCGGATTCGATCCCTTCGGCCTCGATGCTCCGCAGACCTGTGTCCAGTTCATTGCCGGCATAGGAGACAGGCAATGCTATAGGCCGGCGGAGCATCCCTGCTACGGTGGTCAGACGTAACCCGACGGCTTCCTCCCGCGTCACGGGCTCGTTCGAAGTTGCTGGTCTGAAGGTCACCGATCCCTGCAATGTCGCGCAATGGGGTTACGACGACAGGTCTGCCTTCTTTCTATGTTGCACAGGAATAATGGGCGCATGTGCCAGGGCGTCCAAGACTGTCCGGCAAACGGGAAACCCGGGGGGGCCTGCCGCCATGCTATTTCGGAGGTTCAATTGCGGTACTGTTTCCGAGCGGGCGCTTTCGCAATAGTGGATGCGAGCTGGCGGCCGATGTCGATGATGTCGTCACGATTGGCGGTCGGGTCCTGGTTGCTCCAGGCCAGTCCAAGGCCGATGCGCAGATCGATCTCCTCCACCGCCTTTAAACGGAAGTTCCTGTTCGGCAGGTTTGCCGCCCATTCCGGAACGAAGCCGACACCAACACCTGCGGAAACGAGAGCTATCAGTGAAAGTGTGTCGTCGCAGGTGTAGACGATCCGCTCGGAAAGATCATGCTCACGGTATGTATCCAGAAAATATCGCTCCGTGTAGGACAGGTTCGAACGCGAGAAGGAAATGATCTTCTGGCGGCGCAAGTCCTCAAGCGTGACGGTCTGGGCTTCAGCGAGAGCATTGTCTTTGGAGACGGCCAGTAAATATCGCTCCTCTGTTATCGCCTGCCATCGCAATGCGCCGTTGTTGTCCAGTGGCCGGACGAAACCGATATTGACCTGTCCGCGCTCAATGTCCCGTACGATGGATTCGGTTGTGCCATTACGGATGTGAATGCGGATATCCGGATAGCGTCGGCCAATTCGGGTAAGAAAATCAGGCAGAACACCGAAGGTTGCCGGATGAATTGTGCCTATGGTGATCTTGCTGGCAGCCTTGCCCGCAACCGCCTGTGTGATGGCACAACTTTCGTCGACGTCCCGAAGCAGCTGAACGCAACGCTCGTAAAAAACCGAGCCTGCGGGAGTAAGCTGAACCCGGCGTGTGGAACGAATGAGAAGGGGGAGGCCCAGTTCCTTCTCGATCGCCTGGACCTGGGCCGTGACTGCAGGCTGGGCGAGGTTGAGTCGAATGGAGGCGCGCCCGAAATGCAGTTCTTCTGCGACGGCAACGAATGTGCTCATTTGGCGCAGATCCATTTTAGTTCCTTTCGCCGGACGCGCGATTAAGGTCGAGGCAGGCCTCTAATACCACGAAGGATAGAGTGATCGGTCGCCTCGGTCCAGATGTGTCATTAATAACAGGTCGTGATCAATGATTGCGACAGGCCGTTGAGACCTGCATAGTGTAGGAACAGATGGCACGGCGGCTACAACAATGTGGAGTAGCAATCGTCTGCCGATAACGGCTAGAATATCTCCTCAGAAGAATCGATGGTGAGGCCATGAAAACGGATATCGGACATCTTCCGCAGGCAAAGCAGCGCGAGCTGGAAAGGGTCGTCCGGATCATCCACGAAGAGTTCGCAGGCATTGTCGAGCGTTCGAAGTCCGATGCCAAGAAGGACGGACGGATCTATAAAATCATCCTGTTCGGTTCCTACGCTCGTGGCACATGGGTGGATGAACCGCATACGTCGAAAGGCTATCGATCGGATTTCGATATCCTCGTCATCGTCAGCAACAAGGAACTGGCCGACCCCAAATACTGGGACAAGGCGACCGACCGGGTGATGTGGGACAAGGAGATCGAGACACCTGTCGGTCTCATCGTGCATGGCGCCCGCGAGATCAGCAACTTCCTGCATGACGGGCAGTACTTCTTCGTCGATCTCGCCCGCGAAGGCGTCATCCTCTACGAATTCGATGACCGGCCGCTGGCTGAGCCGAAACCGCTCAGCCCTGCCGATGCGCTCAGGGTGGCGCAAGAACATTTCGATCTCCACAATCAGGAAATCGGTGACCTTCTCGCAGGTGTCGGCTTCTATCTGGAGCGAAATAATCCTCGGCGGGCCGCCTTTGAGCTCCATCAAGCTGTCGAATCCGCCTATTCCTGCTACCTTCTAACGCTGACCAACTACTCCCCGCCCTCGCACAACCTCAAATTCCTGCGCGGACTTTCGGAGGATCGTGATCGCCGGCTGGTCGACATCTGGCCGCGTGACCATCAGCGTTTTACGGCATGGTACAACATTCTCAACGAGGCCTACGTCAAGGCGCGCTACTCGAAGCACTTCGAGATTTCCGGTGAAGCCCTTCAATGGCTCCAGGAGCGCACTGCGGAACTTCATGCCCTGATCGAGACGCTCTGCCGGGAGCGCATCGAAAAGCTTCAGCAGGCCGTGAAAAACGGTAGTTGAGGCTAGTCACCTGAATCTGAAGTTCGGCTCATTGTTTTTTGGCAGAAGCGCTTGACCGAGGCGAGTATTTGGTCGGCGGATTTGACCCACGTGTATGGGGTGGGGTTTTCGTTATGGGTTTCGATGAAGGCGTCAATGTCGGCCTCCAATTCTGCAGTGGAACGGTGTACGCCGCACTGCAACTGCTTTCGTGTCAGCTCTGCGAACCACCGCTCGACCTGGTTGATCCAGGATGCCGACGTTGGCGTGAAGTGAACATGCCAGTGTGGTTGGCGTGTGAGCCAGGCCTTGATCCTCGGCGTCTTGTGGGTCGCGTAATTGTCCATCACCAGATGCACGTCCGGTCCCTTGGGCATCTCAGCGTCAATCCGCTTCAGGAAGTTGAGAAATTCGGTCGCCCGGTGACGTTTGTAGCACTGGCCGATCATCGCGCCAGTCGCAACGTCGAGAGCGGCGAGCAGGGATGTCGTGCCGTTGCGGACAAAGGTATGGGTGCGTCGTTCGGCGACGCCCGGCGCCATGGGCAGAACAGGCTGCTCGCGATCCAGTGCCTGGATTTGCGATTTCTCATCCAAGCACAGCACGACTGCCCGGTCCGGCGGCTACATGTAAAGCCCAACTATGTCCTGCACCTTATCGACGAAGAGCGGATCACGCAATGCATTCGGGGCACCCATGGCCGTAGCCATGCCGAGACGTCGTGCTTCGATTGCAGCTTTCAGGGTGATCGGGAACTCACAGATGGCAGCACCGAGGGCTTTCAGGAAGTTCACCTTTTCAATCGAGTCGTCGTCGTGGGAAGCGAGAGCAATCCCATGATCTCTCGCGAGCTTGGCAAGGCCGTGGATGACATCGATCGCGTCGATGGCACACAGTGGCCAACGCTAGCGAACGGCCGGATACAGGCGCGGAAGCCACCGCTCGATGATATCGACCGGGAAACCGAGACGCACCTTGCCCTTTGAACTCGGGGACGTGAGCACGCCGCAGTCCAACAAACTGGACAACACGGTTCGGGCCTGGCGCTCTTGATATCCGGTCAAAGCCTGTGCTTGCGAGCGTGCGAACTCTCCCGTCAGTATGGCCTCGCGCAACAGAGGCCAGCTGCCCTTGGGAAGGCGCTGCATCTGCACCTCCTCATTGCACCACACCTCGACGCGGTTCAAGAGCTCCTCAGGTTTGAGGAGCTCTTCCATGAATGTGACTTGATCGAGACAGCACGAGAGGAAGAAGGCCGTGAACTCGGCAAGGCCCGCCTCAGTGAGGTTGCCACGTCCATCCAGATCGCCGCGTCTTGGCTGATCAGCTTGGGAGAGCAGACGCTTATAGTCGGAGACGTTTCTGGCAAGACCGCGAGACACAGACCAGAGTTCCGAGCCAATCCCAAGGTCGCGCAGCAACGCGTGGGAGAACAGGCGAGAGACACGTCCGTTGCCATCGAAAAATGGATGGATCCATGCAAGACGATGATGAGATGCCCCAACCCCAACGATCTTCTGGAGTTTAGACAGCATCTTGAACGAGTAGGCTTCAACGAACCTCGCGAGCAGCGGTTCAATCATCTCCGGTTCGGGAGCGATGTGTTCGCCGACTTTGACGTGCCGCGTTCTCAGCTGCCCCGGGACCATAATGATTTCTTCGCCGGTATCGGGATTGCGAACAAGAAGCAGGTCATCTGGCAGCCGGCGGCAGAACTCACCGTGCAACCAGCAGATGCCGTCGAGCGACAGCACAGGGAAAGGCATTTCGCCCCTATCGATAAGCTGCTGCACTTCGATATGGGCCCGGGCCTCGAGCTGAAGGTTGCGCTTCTCCGGTTCTCGAGCGAAATCGCCCGCCATGGCCCGATCGATATCGATTGGTAGCGTGTTGTGTCCCTCGATGAGATTTGAGTAATAGCAGTTCATCGAGCGCACGAGATCACCGACGGAAGCACGCATGATGGGATGAAGTCGCGCTGCGAACCGACTGGCAACTGACGTCAGTTCGATCGCCAGATCTTCAAGTTCCCGGCTGCTGTCCGGAAGCAGGGGCTCTATGCTTGCGAGCGTAACCATTTTTGCCGCTTTCTATGCCGCTATAATTCTTTTTTGGAACATAGCGATAGGGCAACATTTCGGCAATGCATTTGCCGGTCTTTTTGCCGATCGAGTTCCAGCCCTTTATCTGCATGTTCTGCCGGGGAGCAAACCTAACTATCAGCGATCCGGGATAACGAACACTTCTTTTGCGGATGACGACGACCGATACAGCAACACAACGTACCTTAGATCAGTTTCAGCTTTGTGGCCAATGCAGTCGTCTGGGGAAGGGTGACGGTCTTAAGTTTCTGTCGAATGTTCTTCATGTGAAAATTGACGGTATGATGTGTCATGTTCTCAAGGAGGGCTATCTCCTGCGTCGTTTTCCCTTCAGCGGCCCACTTGAGCACCATTGACTGCCGCGCCGTCAGTTCGATGGCCGGCGCTCTGATCGACGCCGCCTCGGTTGCCTCCACGCACATGTGGAGTAACCCCACAGCGTTTGCACTCAAAACGGGTTGCAGTTGGTATTTTTGGGGCAAGGCCACATCACCGGAGAAAAGTGAAAGGGTGAAGAAATCGCTGAATGGCGCCATCACGGGCATGCATATGCCGGCCCTGATGCCGGCCTCGTCGGCACTGGAATAGAATGTCTGGTGGGGTCTGCGCGCAACTTTTCCTTCATGCTCAAAATCAAAGACGAATGGCGCCATTATTTCACGGGCGTGGGTCAGGACTGGATCGATCCTGTCGAAACGCTCCTGCCGATATACGTCCAGCCACTCCTTTGGGGCATTGGACAAGATGGAATTTCCCAAGCCGGGATGACGGACGGTCACCACATGGTAAAAGTCAAATCCCAGTTCCCGGGTCAGATGATCAAGCAGTTCGGCCGTGGCGCGGCTAGTTTTCATCATGGATGTCATATCGATCAATTTGCGTAGCCAAGCGTTCATCCCGCGTCTTGTCCCACCGGCTCGAGCGGCGCTTTTGCCATTGAGCACCATTGGAGGGTCCCGAGATTCTCGATTTTTGCCGGCCTTTTGACATGGTCCAGGCGTTGGAACCTTTGTACCGCGGCCGCTCCCGCAGCCTTGGGCAAAGAGGGTGTGTACAAGGGGTGCGCAATTCGAAGGACTGTTCGCATTTGCTGAAGGGTTTCGTCTGAAACGTCGAACGCGCCGCAACACACCGGGAGCCGGCCGAAACCGTCAGCACGGCCGATCTCCTCCACGATCAATCCTGCTCGCCGATATACTCTTTTCATTGGTGGCTCGTAATTCGACACAAGTGTCTTGATGCCATGCACGAAGGCGCATTCGAACAAGGCCAGCAAAAGGAGCCCGAAAGCCCTTGGTGGGCCGAGCCTCGGTTGTGCCGTTCTCAGGAGGTCGACATCGAGACACATTCGCGTCCCCTCCCATGCGACGGGAGACACCAGATTCTTTCCCGCCAACGTTCGCCTGAACACATCATGCAGCAATGTCGGCCCTGTCGTCGGCATGAGCCGCACCGTGCCATAGAGATGTCGCGCGTCCTTGTCGCACCAGACCAGGTAGACGGCGCCCAAACCGTCATAAGCGTCCCGTTCAAGGCCGCGATGCACATCGACCTGCCAGCCAAGACAATCGTGAAAAACCCGTTTCCGCAATCGGAACGATTGCTCCAGCAGGCCCGCGTACCGGTGATATTGATAGGGTTGGATGAGAAGGAACACGCGCCAATCTCCGATCATGTGTCGGACAGAATGCACGTAAATCCCGGCTTGCCCATTGCTACGGATGGGCACAAACAATTGAGGTATTGCGCGGAAAGTTAGAGGTCTATGGCTGTTGTGCCACGGGGTGGAAAGCCAGGTTCGAGTTGCTGCATCAAATGGTGATCAGCCTGAATTTCATCGCCTGGACTGCGGCAGACGAAATAGTTGCGCATCCGAGCTTCAACCGGCCAGACTTGAGGTAGCTCCTTGCTGTATGCTCGGAAATACCGAGAATGAGTGCAATATCCTTGTGGTCTTTTCCGCGTGCCACCCACGACAGGCACTCCCGTTCACGGGCGCTGAGGCCCGGAACAGGGTCTTCTCCTCCATGAATCTCCGTGATCGCCTTCATATGAATCTGATATGCGATTTCGATCCAGTCCGACCGGTTACCTGCAACGAGTTTGTCCCAGCTTTTCGGGTCGTGTGCCGCATTGACGGAGAAAATCGCGCGCCGGCCGACCCTGTCAGTAATGGGGATCGAATAACCGAACTCTCCGACGCCATGTTGCCAGGCGTCATCAAAGAACGCTGCAATTTCGGGCGTCATTTCGAATTCACGCCAGTCGAATGGAAGCTGCCGTAAAAAGCCCTGTTGCACAACAGGATCCACCTGGACATATCGCTTCAGGAAATACCGTGCGATCCATTCCGGACTGTAGGTTGACTGAACAAAGGGTGCATCAAGGTCGCTGATCACGGTTGCGGTCAAATGGTAGGTGACGAAATCTAGGTCGTAAATTTCCTGAACAGAAAAAAGGGCCTCATAGACTGTGGGGGCATCTGTGATTGCCTCGATGGCTTCAGCGAGATTCGCAGATACTGTTTTCATGCGGGAACCCTTTCCGATGTGAGGGGGAGGTGTCGCGGCGCAGAACGAGAAGCATCTCGCTCCCCACAGGCGCTCAGCGGACAACGTGCCGGCGTTTTTCGACCAACCCGCGTCTCATGTTCTTGCCGCTCACCTTTCGGTCGAAGCCGTGGCAGGCTTTTAGCGCGTCTCAACTTATTGTTCGGCTATCCGCGCAACTTTGGCGGAATGACCGGTTCCAGGCAACCTGTGTTGGTAGCCATCGTCTCCCCGTTGGCAAAGCCAAATTTAAAACATGTCACATTACGTCATATTTGGCGACTACTACTTCTAGTAGTCGATTTCATAGCCAAATTGAGGGAAATTGATATATCGATGGTAGAGAAAATGGCTCAACGCAGGGAACAACCGCCTTGCGTTCAGGGCTGCTGCCGACGCAAAGGGCATTTCATGAAAAAATTGATCCTGATCGGTTCGGTTGATGCGGACTTCTTTCTCCTCCTTTCACACATTCTGGAAGTTGAGGGTTATCAGGCTCGAATGGCCAGAGGCGTCGAGGAGATGTCCCATCTTACCGACGATCACCAGGTCAGGGCTGTACTGCTTGACTGCCGGCCTGATCCCTTTCCGGCGGTTGAGGTGTGTGCCAGGATCAAGGGGAATCATCGTACGGCGAGCGTTCCCGTCCTCGCAATCATTGGTGCGGGCGGCGAGGGGCAATATGTCGATATGCAGCGGGCCGGCGCAGAAGAGTGTTTCGTTCGGCCCTTTGCGCCGATCAAGCTGCTTGAATACCTGCGCAAGACTGCGCTCAGCCGGACCCTGCCTCGAGCGCGATCAGGTCAGCTATCCTACGGCGGCATCGAGATTGATTTCGAGCATCATCGCGTTTCAAGAAATGGTCTGAACATTCACCTGGGACCGCTGGAATTTTCTGTCTTGTCCTGCCTGATGGAGCGACCGACCGAGATTTGCAGGCGCGCAGAACTGATAACTGCGGTGTGGCCCGGCCTGCATCATGTCGAAGAGCGCACTCTGAACGTCCATATGGGCCGATTACGAAAGAGACTGAACCGGAAGGGCCAACCCGACCTTATCCGCACCGTCCGGGGAGTCGGCTACATTCTGGAATCGCCTGAAGCTCCAGCCGCTTTTGGAGACGATCGCAATGTCTAATCGGCTCGACAGGATCATACGCGGCGCTTGCGTGATAACGGGAGATGGTGCCACATTTCATGAAAACGCTTCCATCGGTATCGGCGAGGGCAGAATTGCGTTCGTCCAGCCAGGAAATATATCCGTCAATCCTGACGAGGTCGATGTCATCGACGCTCACGGCCACACGGTTATCCCGGGCGTTATCAACGCGCATGCCCATGGCTGCGTCAGCGGCCCATCCATGCCGAGCGGGTCGTTCCCTGTCGACGGGCAAGTGATTGTCTGGAACAGGAACAGACACCTCCTCGAGGGGACGACCACGTTATTGAATGTATGCGGTTTGGCGTTGTCTGATGAGGCGTTTGCGGGCGATGCACATCCGCTTGATGTCCATATCTCTACCGCTCACACCCCTTCCAATATCGAAGCGGCCCTGGCGATCGATGGCGCCGGTCTATCCGAACGGCATAGACATGCATCCGTCGACGAAGCTTTGTCGCAAGGAGCAAAAGCGCTTGGCGAGGTTGGCGGGGGCCAGACGCTGGGCGGCGGAGCGCAGGAGTACCGTTTCATCCCCGAGGCGATGAAACGGGTGACGGGACGGGAAGTGTCGCCTCTGGTTTCACGTCAGTTGCGAAATGCCGTGGTCGGCCGATACCTTAAAGTCGAGGACGGGGTTTCCGATGACGAATTGCAGTCGATACTCGACGAATGCGGTCTGTCCGATGTCTGCAGCGCGCGAACCGTGCGTCAGGTCATTCTCGCTTCCGTAATGCCACCGGTCGATCTTGCGCTCAGAGGCTTTGAGGAAGTGGCGCGAGAAGCCGCGCGTGTCGGCTTCCCGGCGATTTTTCACAGTTCTGCGCCGTCGGTCCAACGCTTGATCGAAGTCGCTGAGAAATATCCCCACGCAAACATCGTAGCAGGTCATTCGAACCATCCGATGTTTCTGCCGGATGAATCCGTTTCATTCGCCCACGAACTGCGACGGCGTGGCGTCACCATCGATGTCTCAACGCTCGACAGCATCCAGACTCGTTGGCGGAATAATCCGGTAAATTTCGACGCCCTGATCGAAGCCGGATGCGTCGATACGGTCTCGACTGACTATGCCGGCGGCCATTGGGATAGCATCCTCGTGGCACTCCAGCGCATTGTTCACAAAAGGCAAATGTCTCCGGTCGCAGCTGTCGCTTTGGCGACCGGGAACGTCGCACGCACCTTTCCTCAACTGGCAGGCGATCGTGGCTTGATCGAGAAGGGCAGGCGCGCGGATCTCGTAGTCGTCGATAGCTTCAATCTGGGCCGCGTCCGTCACGTCATCATCCGTGGCAAGGTTGTGGTCTGGAATGGAACGATCAATAGCAATGGTCCGGGCACTTCTACGGCCGAGCGGTGGGATCAATAATCACAGGTCGGCCGAAATCTCTCGCAGGAACGGCAGAGGATCACCGGATTTGAGCTGGTTAATTGCCCTGTCGAAAACGTCCTCACGCGCTGTACTCATTTTTCCTCTGCAAACCTGACGAAACTTGTCCTCGAGTTCGTCCCAAAGCATCGGTCGGCCCGCATCGCCACGCGGCATCGCGGTGGTGGACGTTATATCGCCCGACGGAGTGGTCAATGTCACCCGCGCCAACGTTTCTGCCGGAAACTTTTGGTCGATCTGATCATCGACCGTCAAGGTGACGGCACCAGCAAGGGAACAGATTTCCCGGTCATCGAGAAGTTGCTCATCGGTGGGCGCGAGCGAGGAGGCACCGTGACGGACGGCCGCGGCCAGACAAAAAGGCAAACTGTATTGAGCCTCCACAAGGGTTTTCGGCATGACTTTGTTTTGCAGTCGCTGAGCCCATTGGAATGTGTGGACCTCGACCGACAGCACGTCTTTCGGCTCTAGTCTCTGGCTTTGCATGAGGTCCAGCGTTGCATCGATGGCGGGGTGGATATAGCGGCAACAGGAATACGGCTTGAAATAGGTTCCCAGGATTTCCCAGGTCAGACCAAGCCCGTTCTCGATACGATCCCTATTGAAGTGGGACGCGTGATCGAGAATGTCTTCCGGACCCGTAAATCCCTCTTCGGCCAGTTCGAGTGCGGTGAGGCCAGTGACGACACTCCACGGGATTCCTTCTTTCGCATGATTTCCGGTGAGCTTCGAATAGCCGGAACTTCCATTTGCGGCCTGATTGGGGGCCCACACACCATTGATCGCCAGGGCATGGGCGAGATGATCCCGACCTGTGCGATGGATACTGCCGGCTGCAGCGACGGTGCCGTAGCCGGCCCAGAGACCGCTTTGGCGACTTTTTATGTTTTCAGGATTTTGTGCGGCGGCGATCCGGATGGCGATCTCGTAGCCGGCCACGATCGCAGCGACGAGTTCGTCCGGGTCGATTTCACTGTCCGTATAGGCGGCCAGAACAGCGGGGATCACCGCAGCACCTGGATGTCCGCGGGCGGCACGATGACCATCATCGAAATCAAGGGCGCAGACAGAAGCCGAATTGGCAAAGGCGGCGCCGGTGGTCGATAATCGACGGTCCGAAAACCAGAGAGGTGCGTTTCCGGGACCAAAAATTCGGGTTGCAACCAATCTGGCGCTGGTCGACCCGGTGGCAAATTTGCCGGCGAGGGCGCAGGTCGCGGCGTCGAACAGGCAGCAGAGCGCCTTGTTCCTGACCTCCACAGGCACGGCATCGAAAACACGGTCAGCAATGCATTCGGCGAGAAGCTTCGTCATATACATGGGAGCATCTCTCAGTGGGTCGCTTCTGCAACCGTCGCTTCGCCGGCGCTATCGTTTGTGATGCCCGACAAGGTCTCATAGACATGGGCGGCCACATAAAGGTCCAGCATAGGCAGACCGACACAGGTGATGTGGACAGGTTTTTCCTGTCCGATTTCCGAAGGATCCATGATCGCCGTGATTGGACGGATGCCCAGCACGGATCCCAATTGCTCCAGCGTCGTCCCCTTTCGCGAGAAGTGAAGCGCAAGGCTTTGCGAACCACGGCGCGACACCATCGCCACGTCGTCACACAGAACACGACCGCACCGCAGCGCCCGTTCCAGATGTGCGGGGGGTGTTTCATCCCCACCAAGATGAAGCACGGCAGCGTCGCCTATCTCACTGGCCTCGAAAACGGGAGCCTTCGCGTTTGATGCAGTAATCACAAAATCGCATCGACCGAGATCGCAGTTGTCCCGAACAGGCATGATATCGAAGGTTACCGTTTCTCCCAGCGATCTCGCGAGCCGTATGGCTGAGTCGACTGTCCGGCTACGGACAAGGACCTCGCGAACCCTCTCCCCGTGGCATCGATCAAGCGCCAGTATAATTTTCTCGGCAATTGGTCCGGCGCCGAACAGGAAGACAGACACATCCCGACGGGGCGCAAGCAATCGCTCAAGAACAAGCGTCGCATAACTCGCCGTCCGGGCGGCGGATATGTCGGTTCCATCGAGCAGGCAAAGAGGAAGAAGGGTAAATTTGTCCATGAGGATAATTGTGGACCGTGACCGTGGAAGACCGAACTGGCGATTGAGGGCGTTTGCGCCAACGATTTTCACTGCCCCGTAGCGGCTGTTGACGCTTGAAAGGCAGGATAACTTCCAGCCAAGGCGCTCCTCCAGCGAACCTGCATCCTTGATCAAGGGATGCCTGTCGATCTCCCCGGGCGTGATGGAAAGCACCGATTTCGTGCCGTAAGCGGAACCGCGGGCAATGTCGTCCCATGCTTTGCCGGCGACCTCATGGACGATTTTTCCATCAAGCAGAGCCCCGTCCCTGGCGATCTCTGTCGCGGAGTAACACGGTATGTCTGACAGGCTTGGACTGATAATTCCTCCACTCATGCGTGCTCCTCCTCGAACATCGAGCAAGACGATTTCAGCAGGAATCGGCGGGAAATAAAGCCAAGATTAGCTATCTTTTATGCAACAATATGCATTCCGGTTATATAGGACTGTCCCCAGATTGAGGCGAGCCTCCTGGTGCGCGGATCCTATCGAGCAGAAACCGCAGGTCGTCTTTCAACTCAAGATGCTTGAGGAACTGGAGCATTTCCAGTCTTCCGTTTCCGTGCAAACGCCCCGCAGACAGGCGCAAAAACTTCTCCTCCAGGAACGAAGGTGTGAGTGGATTGGCAGCATCGCCCTTTGCAACCTCGACAGTGGCCTCCACGACGCGGCCATCGAGCAGGTGAAGACGAACCTTTGCAGCGTGGTGGTGGCTCGATCGATCCGTGGACCTCAGAGGAAAGAGCCGGATTTTTGCCGTCAGCTTGCGCACTGTTTGATCCAGGAAACGCGAAGGCGCAAACCATTCCGGACCAGCGGCGTGTCCGAGCACGCCCATGGCGATTGCAAAAGGTGCGCTGAACTGGGCCGCCCAGATATCGCGAGGTTCGGGATCATTGAACGGGGCACGGCAGACGATCTCGGAAGCGAAGACCTCGATCTCCCTGACGTCATGACCGGTCCCGTCAACAGCCCCGATGGCGAACGCCTCAACAGCAGCTTCGACGCTGCTTTGGATGATCCTGCAGCAGCTGAACGCCTTGAAGCCGACGTCTCGTATTTCGTAGCGCATATCGGGACCGATGTTCAGCCGCGACAGGTCGACGCCGTCCGCCCCCGCCATGCGCCAGAAACCGCTTTCCCCTTCGAAAACGTCAAGCGGCCCCTCAAATCCGGCGCGAGCAAGAAAGGCTGCGTTGACGCCGCCCATTGCTGCGGTCGCAAAATTGTTTTTCGCCATTGTCGGTGTGGCCCCGTAAACGGTCTTCATGACCGACGCAACAGGAGCATTGACAGCCGCGATCGCCAGGGCATGGGCCGTTTGCTGATGATCGAGTTTCAGCAGTTTCGCCGATGCGGCGGCCGCGCCGAATATTTGCCAGGTGCCATGGCCATGGACTGTCTTGCGCGGCGTGTTGTGGACGAGCGACATACCGATGCGGCATCCCACCTCATACCCGGCGACGATTGCAGCAATCAGGTCGCGCCCTGTGGAGCGCGAACGGTTGGCAAGCGCGAGTGCGGCAGCAACCACTGTTGCCCCGGGATGCCCCTTCCAGTAGATGTCATCAAGGTCAAGGGCGTTGGCCAAAGTCGCGTAATGAAATGCCTGCCAGGCGGGATCCTGACAGGGCGCTTCGGCGGACCCTCCGGCGATATCCGCCGACAGCCGTTCCAGACCCGGAGCGACCGGGGATTGATGACCGCCGAAAAAGCACCCGACGGAGTCCATCAGGCAGAGCTTTGCTTTCTCTACGACGTCCGACGGAAGGTTCTCAAAACTCGCATTCATGATGTACCCGGCGAGGGTCTGCGTTGCGGGGGTAGTCATGGGGCCCTCTCGACTATCAAAAGGAGGCAGGGAGATCTGTCTTGTTGCAGCAAGTCGAACATAGCCCATCGCAGGCAACATGTTCGACTGCCAAATGTTGAGTTGTTGGCCCCGGCGTTTCAGCGAGACCTACCCGAGATGCTGCGTTCGGAAACTGCTGACGATGGCGCGCCATCGGAATAAGCCGGCGCACATCATGTATTCGCTGGCTGTCCAGCCGTGCCGCCGCAATGCCCGTTCCGTCAGAGGCGCGGGCGATGACTTGTCCCCAGGGATCGCAAACCAGTGAGTTGCCGAAACACTGCCGGGTCTCGCCACCGGCGGCAAGGTAACTGCCCCACTGGCCGCACGCGGCGAAATAGACCTGGAACTCGATGGCGCGGGCCCTGCACAGGACCTCCCAATGATCCTTTCCGGTCTGCATAGTGAAGGCAGCCGGCAGAATGACAAGATCGACCTTGTTCTCCGCAAGTTGATCGAACAGGCGGGAAAACCGGAGGTCGTAGCAGATAGCGGCTCCGATGCGGAAGCCGCCAGCCTCGTAGACAAAAAGGTCGTGCCCCGGTGCGACTGTGGCGGACTCGCGATAGGCTTTGCCGTCCGGAGCCACGATGTCGAAAAGATGAATCTTGCGATAGCGGCCCACCTCCCTGCCGTCGGGATCGAACACAACGGTGGTGTTGTATATTCGCTCTTCCCCGGGAACACGCTCGAGCATGCTGCCTGCGTGGAGCCATAATCCGTGCCGGCAAGCAAATTCCTGTGCCATCCGGTAAGCCGCACCACCGGGCATGTAGTCTGCTGCCGCGAGTTTTTCCGCGGCAGTACCGCCCGACCAGTCGAAATGTTCCGGCAGGACGATCAGATCCGGCACCTCCTCCTTGACGGCCTTGAGCATCAGAGCCTGCGCCTGACGCAGATTTGCCCGGCGGTCGGGCTGCGAGTTCATTTGAATGAGCGATATTTTCATTGGGATTGCCCCTCATCGTACGCGAAGATTGAATGGCCTGCCGCAAGATGGGCACGCAGCCGGGTGGACCGTTCTTGACGCTTCAGCGCAGCCTCACCCAGGCTGTGCATCCGTGAACGGTCTGCGACGAAGATCCCGGAGTTGTCGGCGAGCACCGCGAAACCGGGAAGGACCGCCGTACCTGCGCAGGCGACGGGAACATTGATGGATCCACCAATCCGGAATGTCCGGTTCGTGGTTTTTGCCGAGACTCCGCGGCACCAGACCGGCAGGCCCGATGCGACAATTTCCTCAACGTCAGTGCACGGGCCGTCCACGATAATGGCAGCGGCGCCGCGCGCCTTTGCCGCTGTCGCGACACCGCCGCCGACACAGGCGATGTCGTCCCCATCGATCCTCGCGATGACGAGAACGTCTCCCGGCTGGAGAAGGTCGATCGCCTTGTAGATCACAACGCCGTCGCGGCCTGGAGCCGCGACGGTGAGGGCTTGTCCAATGACCTTTGCGGAGCAGACCGGGCGGAGACTCGTGCTGAGAAAGCCGAGATGTTCGGTATGTCCGATTGTTGCGGTCTCAACATCCTGCAGCAGGGCGCAGAGATCCGTCGGGAGAGGAGGCTCTCCCTTTTTTGTCCGATACTGTTCCATTGATTGAGGTCGCTTTGCTGGCGTCTGAAATGATCAGACCGGGCGTTCGCCGGCGGTCGTGGTCCGGTGCATGATCCGGATCGTGTTCGGATCGAAGGAATCCCGACGATGCATGGTGCAGCGATTATCCCACATCATGATGTCGCCTTTCGTCCATTGCTGGACAAAAACCTCTTTCGTATCCGTCGTGTGACGCCACAGGCGTTTCAGCAGATCGTCGCTTTCATCAAGCGGCATGCCGACAATCCAGGTACCCTCGGCCGTTCCTCCAAGATAAAGCGCTTTGCGCCCGGTTTCGGCATGGGTCCGCACCAACGGGTGGACGATACCGCTCCACTCACGGAAATCACTGGTCTTCGGCTCCTGCTTGCCGAGCCGCAGCTTGCCGGTCTTGTCGTAGACATTCTGGAAGAATATCTGCCGACCGTCGATTTCCTTTCGCACGTCGTCCGGCAACATGTCGTAGGCCTGATAGGTGGAGAGAAAATAGGTGTCACCGCCTTCAGCCGGCACCTCCACCGCCCGCAAAATGGCGCCGGCGGGCGGACGTTCGTAGAACCAGGTGTCCGTGTGCCAGGTCGCCTCGCTGTTGCCCATGGCCCCAGATGGCTTGCCGTCCTTCATGGTGTTGGCGATCACCAGGATTTCCTTGTGCGTGGGGTGCCCGCCCTCCTGCAATTGCTTAGGGTGGATCACGAATTCCCCGAAATGACGGGAAAAGTCGACCTGCTGCTGGTCTGTGATGTTGGCACTCCGGAAGCGAAGCACGCCATAGTGGAGCCAGTATTTGCGAACCTCTGCAATGTCCTGTTCGTCATAGTCGTTGAAGTCGAAGCCAACGATATCCGCACAAACGTTGCTTCCGTCCTGGACCGCTGAAATTTTTCGAGTATTGAGCATATGTCTGTTCCTTCCTTGGATATTTCGTCTCTGCAAGGGAAGAGTAACGCGACTGATCACCCTGTCTCCAATATCAATTTGAGTTCATTGATATAGAAATGCGATCAATTCTAGCCTTCGAGAAGCTGCACGGCTTTGGGATCGATGGAGAGAACGACGGGTTGCCCGACGTGCAGGTCAGGCAATCGTGTCGAGCGCACAAGCGACTTGAGCACAGTCCTGTTTGATAGGGTGACAAAGCATTCCCGGTAGGCGCCGAGATTGACGATCCGTGTCAGGGTTCCGTCGATCCTGTTGACCGGGAAGGGCAGGTCCTCTCCCGCAGGCGTGAGACGGACGGCCTCGGGACGCAGACAACAGTAGCGGACGGCGCCTGGATTTTCCGACGATGCGACCGTCAGTGCAAGACCGTCTTCGAGAACGACAATCGTCGATTCCCCTTCCGCTCTCAGGGACGAAACCGGCAGAAGATTCGATTTTCCGATAAAATCGGCAACGAAACGCGATCGCGGATTATCGTAGATGTCGTCGGGCTTGCCTTCCTGCGCCACAAGACCTCCATGCATGACCACGATGCGATCGGACATGGCCATCGCTTCGTCCTGGTCGTGGGTGACATAGATGAAGGTCATGCCGAGTTCTTCCTGTATCTCTTTGAGTTCGATCCGCATCGCCTCCCGCAGTTTGAGGTCGAGGTTGGATAGAGGTTCATCGAGAAGAAGCAGGGAGGGTTTCGGCGCGATCGCCCGGGCAAGCGCCGTCCGTTGTTGTTGGCCGCCGGACAGTTCTTTCGGATACCGCTCTTCAAAACCCTCAAGATGCACCCGTCTGAGTGCCGATTGCACCTCGGTCTCGGTTTTCGTACGCGAAACTCCCTTCATCTTGAGGCCGAAGGCGACATTTTCGGCGACCGTCATGTGAGGGAAGAGGGCATAATTCTGGAAGACCAGGCCGATCCCGCGTTTCTCCGGGGGAACGCCCAACTGGCTCCGTCCCCTGATTCTGATGTCTCCACCGGAAGGATCGGAAAAGCCGGCGATCATGTTCAGGGTGGTTGTCTTGCCGCACCCGGACGGCCCCAGAATGCTGACGAATTCTCCTGCCGGAATGGAAAGATCGATATTGTCGACGACCCGATTGGCTCCATAGCTCTTTGAAACCGCGATCAGTTCTATGTCCACTGTGTTCATTTGCTTCCACCATGTATCTGTGTCGAAAAACCGCCGATCCGCTCGAACAGGAAGACGGCTGCGAGAATGAATAGGAGGGAGGCGACGTTGACCGCCGCCAACACCGGGTCGAGGCTGTATTCGAGGTGATTGATGACGGTGATGGGTAGTGTCGTTTCGCCAGGCCGGACGAGGAAGACCGACAAGGGGATGTTGTTGAAGGAGAGAATGAAGGCGAAGGTCATTCCTGAAAACAGGCCGGGTTTGATCAGCGGTAGCAGGATGTAGCGGATCCTTTGCAACCTGTTTGCGCCCAGGACACGTGCGGCAAGATCAAGCCGTTTGTCGACATTGAACATTGCTCCTGCGATCATCCTCACGACGAATGGCAGGGTGAGGATGACGTGGGCCATGATCAGGCCCGGCGTGCCAAGGAGAGTGTAAAACCCGGTCGACGACAGGAACAAAACGATCGCCACCCCCTTGACGATTTGCGGCACGGAGAGGGGAGATAACAGGAAGGACATGATTGCGGCATGGCCCGGGCACTTCTCGTAGGCGACGGCAAAAGCTGCCAGAAGCCCGAACAGCCCGCTCAGAACCGTGACAATCAACGCAAGTTCGACACTCAGCAAAAACGGGTCAATCCAGCGACTGGACATGAGGGCGCCGTACCATTTTGTTGTCCAGAGAGATGGCTCAAAAACAATCCTCGCCGTCGGACTGACGGATGCCACAAGTACGACCAGCAGCGGCAGCGTGATGAACGCGAGGATGAGTCCAAGCGAGACCCTGAATGTCACAGATAAAAACCTGTTCACGACTGTCTCCTACAGATGCAGTTTGTTGTGGAGCCGCGCTTCAATGCGCGAGCCGATGAAGACGGCAACGAGCATTGCCACGAGCAACACATTCGCCATCACGGCCGCGAACGGCCAGTCGATGTAAAAAAGCACCTGCTCGTAGACCATTGTTGCCAGTACCTTGAAGCCCGCACCGCCAAGCAGGGCTGGCGTCGCATAGGCGCTGGCCGCCATTGTGAAAGCGATGAGCAGGGAACTGACGATCCCGGGAATGGAAAGCGGCAGAACAATGTGGCGCAGCACGGCTGGACGGGAAGCCCCCAGGACTTGTGCAGCCTTTTCAAGATTGGGATTGATGCCTTGCAGGCTCGTCATCAGGGAAAGAACCCCGAAAGGCAGAACGACATGCGTCAGGCCAGCGACGACGCCGAACATGCTTCTCGACAATGGCAGCGGTTCGGAGATCAATCCCGCCCACAGCAGCATCGAGTTTACAAAACCCCGGTCCTCGAGGATCACGAGCCAGCCATAGGTGCGCAGGACAACACCGGCGAGTTCCGGTGCGATTGCAAGTGCGAACACAACCATGCGCCATCGTGACGTCGAACGAGCCAGATAATAAGCAAGCGGATACGCCATGACGGTCACGCAAATGGCGACGAGGCCCGACATCAGCATCGTGCGCCCCAGACCCGCCATCATCAGATCATCAGTAAAGAACCGCTGATAGTTGGCGATGGTCCACGCCTGGTCGTCGCTTCCGTGGAAACTCATTCCAATCATCATGCCCATTGGCAGAGCGAAGAAGAGCAAAAGGACCGTTGAAGGCGGCACCAGCGAAGCATAGGGCCTGAGTGTAAATCTCCGATGGCGTTTGGGTTCAAATGGTGACTGGAGTTCGATTGTTGTCATGGTCGCCCCCTTATCGCGCTGCCGCGATCACTTCACGCTCCCACCGCGCACCCCATTCGGGCAACTTGGCTGCGAGACCTGAAAGGTCGGGAAGAAGAAGTGTCTTCAGATCGGCTTCGGTGGTGATTTGACGCGCGCGTACGGCATCGGGGACTTCAATATCGGTGCGGGCGCTGCCGACGTTATAGCCGGTCACCCATGCTTCCTGGCTGGATTTTTCGAGAAAGAAATTGACGAACCTGTACGCCATGTCCTTGTTGCGAGCGCCAATCGGCACATTCAAGGTCGCAACGAGCGGGATGGTACCTTCCGCCGGTCTCACGTAGTCAACCGGTAGACCGCTATCGACGAGGAGCTGGGCACGCCCGTTCCAGAATGGCATGGCCCAGACCTCGCCCTCCTTGATGTAATTTTCCATGATCGACGAGGACTGCTCGAAGCCCATCGATTGGCTGGCGAGCCTGCCCATGGCCTCGAAACCTGGGTCAACGTTGTCCATGAGATCGCCGCCATTCGTGACAGACATGATCTGCATGAGATATGCCGCCATGATGTTTTGGAAAGTCGGAAGGATCACCTTTCCCTTTAGTTCTTCATCAAAGAACGCCAACCAGGAGATTGGCGCTTTCGCGAGTTTGTCCTTGCGCCAGAGAAGAGAAAGATACTGGACCTCGTGGACGGCTCCGCAGGCGCCGGCGATGGCGCTGATCTCCGGATTCAGTTTCGCGATGTTCGGTACGGTTTCCGGTGAGAACTTTTCGAGAAGGTTATCGTGGCATCCGTCGAGCGATTGTGAGGCAGTCATGACGACGACATCAAAGCCCGGCCGACCGCGTGTCGCCTTGATTTTTGCATAATCCTGTGACGCAGACCCCACGGCGTCATAGATAACCGTCACATTGAACTCTTTTTCAAAGGGTTCAATGATCCGACTGCGGATAATATCTTCGTACGGTCCGCCGTAGCTGTTGACGATCAACTGCTCGGCGGTCGCCTTGGCGGCCATAGTCATTGTTACACTTAATGTAACAAGCAGGATTTTCAATTTCATCGTTCACCCTCACGTTTGTTCGATTTATTGCCGCTACGGGTAGATTTTGCGAAAGAAGTGCACGCAAAATCTAATATTAATTTTCAATTATTGATCTAATTTCACGAATAATAGAAACTCCGATATCCCGGGAGCCCAGCAAGCGATCAAGGTCGCCTCGCGTGTTTTCCGCAGTCTGAAAATCGTCATCCTTGGAGAGAGGCAGCCCGATTTTCGAGGCTGAGGGCAGCATGAGAGAGAAGACAGGCGAAGCCTTACGGAGATCGCAAAAAACGCCGAACCAGAAACGGTACCGGACGTCATCGCCTTGAGTACGTGCTTCTATGGCGCACCAGGCCGCTATGGTCGCGGCCTGCAAGCCATAGAGATCGCGTAGCACCTCAAAGGCCACAGCAGCGTGTATTCCGTCACACACTTCAACGGGTAAGAGTGGCAAAGATGGCAATGCAGCAGATAGTTCCGACATGACGACTCTCCATTGAGAGTCCGGCCGAATTTGGAAGTCGCTTGTGGCCGGACACTGCCTTGGCGACCTTCGCCGTCCGGATGCACATCGACTGTCATGTCAGGTCAAACGATAGATCAATCTGCCCGCAGGGTGAAGCCAATTTTCGTCAACTGGCGCACCTTTGATCGATCATTGAAGCGAGGAGACGATCTTTTTCTGCTTCACTCAACATCAATGGCACGAGCCCGACTGACAAGGCGGCGGAAGGTTGCCTGTCTTCCCAGCCATGCAATCGAATTGGTCATGGGGGTTGCCCCGCTGAAAACATGCGAGAAGGTTGGAACATGGGTCAATTCTCAATGAAATACCACGCCGGGTCATGTATGGATGCCCCCGTTCATGCAAGCAGTTCTTCGAACGATTTTGGACGTGTGATCGGGCGCGGTCATGTATCAGGCCTGTTGTGC
>NZ_JBIVYG010000015.1:0-149955 GCF_044769685.1 Agrobacterium sp. NPDC090283
GCAAACACGTCAGGAACGGGATGCTGTCGCCCGTCGAGTTCGAGAAGCAGCAGAAAATCTAACCCGAGGGTGTCTACGAAACTCGGGGCTATTCAAACGAAATCCGAAAGTGAGTTGACTATTCCCGATCTGTTCCCTGATATCCTGCGTAGGCAGAAAATCCAGGCAAGATTCGATTGATAACTTTTACGCCCTCCCGCGGCAGCATCCTCATGTGCGATTTCGATATGGCAACGGTACCGCCCGAGATGCGCAAGCGTCGCCGCGTCATCGTCCTTTCCCCAAAATCCTATAATAAGCGGCCGAGCATGGCCGTGCCGGGCAAATGCATTGTGGTGCCGCTGTCAGTGACCGAACCCCGCACGCCTCAACCATCGCACGTTGCTATTCCTGACGATCGATACGCTAGCATCACGAAGCCGGTATGGGCGATCTGCGAAATGGTGGCGCACGTCTCCCATGCGCGCCTCGATCGTGTGGCATCTGGCAAGAAATTCCTGTCCGAAAGCATCACGGCAGATGATCTACAGAGCATCGAAAATGCTCTCAAACATGCATTGGGTTTTCCGGCCGAATAAAACGGCATGCAACATCATGCGACAGCATGGTTTCACATTGGGCTTGAATTTTCTGCGTTCACAGACTATATCAAAGTCACTTCCCGAAAGGGGCTTGCGGGCCTGTCCAGCGTGAAAGCGCTGGCAGGCCTAAATCATTTCTATCGATAAGTTTACCCGCCGCAGCCACCTGACTTGCTGATCTCTGGCGGAAAGGTTCGTCCGGTATCGGGTGCTGATCAACCCAGGGTGAAAAACATAAAATGCGGGAGAATGACACTCCCGCCGCCGCCTTTGCGTATCAGGATCGGTTCTTGCGTCTTACGAAATCTCGCAGGCCTTCATGAAGCTGGTCGCAGCCTTCGTCGATCCACTAGGCGAAATGTCAATCGAGTGTTTCGAATCGATGCTTTCGACGGACAGCCCTGCGAGGATCTTCTTTTTTGCAGATGAGATGGATTTCAGCAAGCTGACCTTCTGGGCGTCGTCCAACCTGGCTTTGAAACCCGCGTATTTATCGTTGTGCTGGTAAGCTTCCGCGTCGAGCCGCAACGCCTCGCCGCTGTCGACTTTGATGACAAGAAGGCCTTTGAGGGATGTGTCAATATCTTCTTTGAAGGGAAAAATGATCGATACATTAACATTCCGATCAGCGTCGCAGTTAAGGTAGACCGATCCGGCCGGCCCGCTGGCACCAATCATCGTGGCAGTTTGTTTTCCGCTGAATACGTCTTCTTCCGATTTCGTGAACCAGTCGGCAAACGCCGTGCTGCTTGACGCTAGAATGCATGTGGCAACCAGACAAAATTTCCGTATCGACATTTCAAACCCCCTAGAATTGGATGCGATTACTGATTGCACAAAATTGCAAAACAATCGTTATCAGCGAAGTCCGGAGTTCAGGGATGCGTCTGAAACCCAAAGACGGGACGCTAACGTTCCTCTCCGATTCTGCGATTCCTCGGGTGGAAAAACGAATATCGCTGAGTCGGCATGCAAATGCGTGCCAAGTCTTCAACAAAAAAGAACGAAACGCGAATTATTCACTGTGGATATCGCAGCCTTGAGCACTAAATATAGTATTAACAATACCTTATCGTAGTATCTTTAAGTCGCTGATTCATAAGCGATTTTTTCGAATGGCGCCCAATGAAAACAGTAGGTTACACGTTTTGTTCCGCGAAAAAACGGTTCAACATGACTGCGGCGCCGCTTGACTGTTAATGAACAATCGACTTCTATCCCTAGTGTCAGTGTTCACTGATGGTACGAAAAAGCCGAGGTCTGCGAAACCTCGGCCTCTCGTATCGAAACGCAAAGGCTAGGAAAGCTTGCGGATCGGTATCGTTAACAGGCGCAGAGTACGCGCAGAAACCCTTCTGTCAAGTTTTCCTATCCAAATTTTACGGATAGGAACAATGAAGTCACACTCGTATCAACTCACAAAACAAGATGCCGTACAGGTTTGGATTCGTCATTGGAAAGGCGAATATCAGCATGCGATTGCCGCAAGCTTCGGTGTCAACCAAGGTCGGGTAAACGAGGTCCTGAAAGGCCACCGTCACCCCGGAAGCGAGGAAATTGCTCGCGATCTCAAAGATCTTCACTAGGGAGGAAGGTATGTCAGTCTACATGGTGACATATGACCTAAACACACCTGGTCAAGACTATACGTCGTTAATCTCCCAGATCAAACGATACTCGCATTGCAAAGCGCTAGATTCCGCATATTTCGTCGATAGCTCGTCATCCGCGTCAGCAATTCGGGATCACCTGAATAGCTACATTGACGCAAACGACACGCTTTTTGTGATGGAACTGAGAAAACACTGGGCTTGCAGTCGAACAACTCCGGCTACGAAATGGCTGAAGGACGAGAGCCGAACTTGGTCATAAGCATACGTGCCCGCTTCTTTGAAGCGGGCACGTTCTAGCGCAGTGTCTTAAAAGGATGACGTGATGACAGAACGATTTGCTGAACTCGATGACATCTTTGCGCGGCATGAGGCCGAGCAGACGGCGCAAAAACAGCGAGACCTTGAGCTACAAAAACAACAACGCGATAGAATTATTAAGTTTATTGGCGTCGCAAACGATGTGATACGCCCCGCTATGCGAAAGTTTGGTGAATACCTCGATACAAAGGGATGCGAGTTCCTAATCGATCCTCGAGATGATCAACCTGCAGTCTTTGTTGCTGAGGCGTCTATAAAATTCACATTCGCGCCACCTGGACAGAGACTTGGAAACTTTGGTAGCGGCTTCCCAAATTTTTCATTCCACACATATTCCCATGACAACAAGGTCAATCTTCATCGTAGCACGATGACTCCTAGCCGTGGTGGACAAACCAGTTTCGTTGGGAAGTGCGATGCCGACGAAATTACGGAAAAACTCGTCATGGAAAAGTTGAAGGATTTGGTGGTGGAGGTTCTAGCACGATGACCGACAGTTGCATCGCTGCGAAATTTGTCCTTACCAAAACAATGGACGCCGATAAAAGTAGACTCGACGCGTTAACCTTACCCTTACGGAATTCACACCAAGTTGTATAGGCTAAGAAAAAATGCCGCGCTCTCGGCCTCGTTAGAGGCAGAGTTCGAAAAGGAAGCTGCGCGAGCATTGTTGTATTCAATTATCGCCGCGCTACTCACTGTAGTAAGTGGACAAGATAACAAGATATCGATCGCTGGGATCGCACTCGACCTGAAAGAACAATTTTTTCTCAGCGGAGCTTTTTGCGCGCTGTCGATATTTTTTGGCGCTTCGGCATTTCTTACTGGCATAAAGCTTCACGGGGCGGGCTGGCCATCAACATACGCGTTATTTTACAAAAGATACTTATTTAAAAGCCGGAATAGACAGGGGAATGAATATCGGCCAAGGCGCACTAAAACCATCGCCAGGATACTATGTTCCCTATTCAATAGTATATTAGTTACCGTGGGCATTCCCGTTCTTCTTGTCTATATCTATGGGGTCGTCACCACTTTCCCAGATTTGATGCGAATAATATATCTGATAATCGCCAAGGTCATAGAGAGGTAGAGGGCTGGTGTTATCCTTGCCATCAATCTCAAGCTCTGCCCGAACTTTCCGATTTGCCATTTGGCTATCCTCATCCCGCGAAATATTCGATGATCACAAGACCGGGTGCGCCGACTGCGCCTCCATAATTCGATCCAGCGCCGGCACCACCGCCACCTGGCGTTTGCCCAGGTGCCGGAAAGCCGGTAGATGAACCGCCGCCGGGGCCACCGCCTGAAGCTCCAGAGCCGCCAACTCCGCCAATACCGTATGTGCCAATGAACGTTCCGGATGATCCTTGGCCACCTGCTGTTTGAATATGGCCACCCACGCCGTTCCCGCCGCCGCCACTCACTCCTTGGCTATTGTTGGGGGCACCTTTTCCGCCGCCACCGCCTGTTGCGGAAACAGCAGAACCGAAAGAGGATGTGCCGCCGGCGGCGCCATCTCCATAAGTCGTGTTGCCTGCTCCACCCGTTCCACCAGCTCCGACCGTAACATTCACTGGAGTGCCGGGTGTAACAGCAACATGACCCTCTGCATATCCACCGCCGCCACCGCCGCCGCCCGCGCCGTTACTTTGGTTGCCGCCACCGCCACCGCCTGCGCCCCATACGCGGGCAAAAACCGAGCGAACGTTGGCTGGAGGCGTCCAGGACGACACACCCGTCGCAGAGAATGCGACGATCGTGCTACCCTTGTTCAATCGAGCTTGCAGCATTGAAGACGAGAACGTGATCTGGACGTTCGTGCCGTCATAGACGAACACGGCCACGGAACCCGATTTCAGGTCGCCGGCAATCGGATCACTGCCGTTGTCGATCTTGATCGACTTCGCACCGAGGCCGTTGACATTCAGCGTGCAGGCTCCGGTGTTCGTCGTGGCGATGATGCCGCGAAGTGGCGTTCCAACCAGGTCATTCCACGACGCAGGAGCTTCAGGAAGGATCATCGTCAGCGCGTTAGCTGTTCCAGCAATCGCGCTGAAATTCAACTTCCCCGACTGAATAGCAGAGGCGAGTTGATTTCCGTCAGACGGCTCTTTTCCTGTCTTGCTGATGACATTGACGATTTCGCGCTGTGGAACCTCGACCGCTTTGGCGGGGATCGCAGATCCTCGCACCGCGCCGGGAACGTCTTTGTCGACGTAAGACGCATTCGGATCTATCGACCCATAAGGTGGGTGGTATTTCATTTAGATATTTCCTTCTTTACATGGCGAATTTCGACGGCAACGGAAGCACCCGGATTAGGAATTATTTCTCTCAGTTTTAGTCCTTTAGTTTAGGCTTTAGGCTTCAGTTTTAGCCTCACACTGGAGATATTTCCGGGTCGTCCCGGCCCGCACTGGGAAAGAAAGCGGTACGGTCCCTTGATGGAGGGGGTGGCCTACCAGGCAGCCAGCAAACCAGCGGCCACCCCCACACGAGACCGGGCAGGAGAACCCGGTCAGGTGAGACGCAAACGGACGAGAAGCGGCGGGCGAACGCAGATCGGAAGCACGTTCGATTCGGTGTGGATTTCCCGGCCCTTGTCATGCGGCAGATCGTCCGTCGACACGAAAATCTTGGCATCCGGAGCGGGCTTGCGGTTCGCGCCGCTCAGCGTATCAGGCGGGGCCACGTAGCGCTTGAAGTAAGGCGTACCGAGCGGCAACAGGATGGCTTCGTCGTCGGGAACGGCCTTCTTGCTTATCAGCGTGCCGTTCGCCTGCCGGACCTTGTATTCCTCGTCGATACGCTCAAGCGTGATGCCGGCGAAGCTGAAGCGGTCCTGAATGTCATCGCGGCCGGGATTGGGCGTCGCGCCAGGATAGGCCCGCAACTCCGAAAGGACGTTCGGATGCTTCACATAGTTGTCGAAGAAGTTTTTGCCGGCAAGGGCAATGACGCCGGTGGATGCCGTGCCGCGCAATTCCTTGCGGATGATGCCCTTGGCCTCGCGGTTCTTATCGGAAACGGCAGTGTTGACATCATCGAGGTTGAAATCCACGACGTTTTCCGTCAGGTCGAATTTGTCATAGAGGTTCAGCAGAACCTTGCCTTCACCGTCCATGACGACGCCGTTCAACGCGCCCCAGTCGAGATAGCTGTGGGTGAGATCGTGCTTGCCGCGCATCGCCGTCAGACGGTCGTTATAGACGTCTTCCAGCGATGCCATTACGTGGCCGTCCCAGACCGTCAGGTTTTGGATATCGGAAGGCGTGATGGCGTCATCGAGCGGGAAATGCGGAATGTTGAACTGGACGCCGTTGCGGTCGTTACGCATGTTGAGATTGCTCTCACCGCCGCGCTCGCGGGCCGGGATCACGGTCAGTTCGTCTTCCTCGATACCGAGGCGAACATAGGTGGTATGGATCGGCGTATCGGTGAAGATACCCAGCTGGGCGGCGCGGCCCGTGGTGTAGGGCGCGACGTTGATGGCCTCCGTCAGATTGTCATCTGCAAATTCGGGAGCGTTGAGAAAATCGAGTACGGTGGACATGTGCGGTTACACTCCCATGCGGGGGACGATGCCAAGCGCCTTAAGCTGCGCGATGGCGGTGGATTTCTGGGTGTCGGTGACGCCGGCCGGCCAGACGAGAGCCTGCAGAACGACCTGGGCGCGGCGCTTGAGGTTGACAACAGTCTGATCGGCAGTCGTCGCGTCGGCATACTGCAGGATGACGGCGGCGGCGGTCTGGGTGCCGTCGCTGGCGCCAGGTGCAAGCGGCTTGAACTTGCCAGATGCCGTCACCTGCCCGAGGACAGCGCCGGGAATGACCTTGCCGGAGCCGGACGCCAGTGTGTCGGTGTCGCGGGAAAAGCGGTTCTTGCCTTCGTCCTTGACGACATCGCTGTCGGTTTTGATGCTGTAATGTTCCATGGCGGCCGATCCTTACTTGATGCCGTTACGGCGTTTCATGTTGGCGACAAGGCCACTGGCTTTCGGGTCGCCACCGACGACATAATCCGGTCTCGCAAGTCCAGAAATAGCGGAAGTATAGCCCGGCGGCAGCGCGGCGGCGCGGCGGCGGTCGTGTTCGGTCAAGCCCATAGCAGCGAGGCGACGCTCCTCGTAAGTCATCGTCTTTTCCGGCGTTTCCTTGCCGGCCAGCGCCAGCATTTTCGCCGCTTCTTCTGGCTCCATGTCGGTTTCGTAGGCGAGGTGTTCGGCAAGGGCGGTGCGGCCTTTAGCCTCCGCATGCATCATGATGGCCTTGATACGCGCAGCGGCTTCGGCCCGTGCCGTCGCGGCGGGTGTGTTCGACATCGTCTTTTCCTTCGGTGGGACAGGGGATTTAGTCTCGGCTTTCCAGTTTTTCGCCGCGGCTAGGTCGACAAGCTTTTTTGGCGCATGCTGAAACAGGGAATAATCGAAAGCGGCAACCATCAGGCCACGCGCTCCGGGGCCGGAAACCTTGTCGGCAAATCCTGCCGCCACGGCCTGATCCGGTTCGAACCACGTTTCCGCCTTCATCAGGTTGCGGCAGGCCGTGACAGATTTTTTCGACTTGGCGGCATAGACGCCGGCGTAAACGTTGGATGTCGCCTCTAGCCCAGACAGGGCGCGCTTGTGATCGTCGGAATTGCCATCGGTGAACTGGCTGACATCGTGGATCATCATCACCGATGATGTCATCATGGTCACGGTTTTTCCGGCCATGGCGATCAGGGATCCGGCAGAGGCAGCAATCCCCTCGATGACAACATCGACGCCGTTCTGAAGGGCGGCCAGCGTCGAATAGATCGCAGCGCCTTCAATCGCATCGCCGCCGGCCGAGTTGATGTGCACCGTGAGCTTCTTGCTCCGGTCCGTCTGATCGAGAGCGGTCATCACGTCTTCAAAGGTGAAACAATCATTGGTGAACCAGGTGTAGTCACCCACCATGCCATTGAGGTACAGCTTGCCATTGGAAACGAACGCGCTCATTCGAGGCTCTCCTTGCTGGCGAGAACCGCGAGAGGATCCGCGTCAAAACGGCGGAGAATATCGAGGCCCAAATCTTCGAGATGACGGATAATCGCCTCTTCCGACAGTTCCAAAGCCAGCACTTCCGCTGTCTTCGCCTCGATCTGGCTTTTGCGGTCGGCGTCAGTCAGGCCATCGATATCGCCATAGTTGGCCGTGAGCAGCTTCAGCATTTCGCCGCGCACCATCTGCGACAGGATGCCCATGATGAAATCCAGCGCCTCGGCAGGCTGCGGAGCGCGGTAAGACGGGAACACGAAGCGCCGAACAAAAAGCTTCAGGGTTTCTTCCTTGTGCAGATCGGAAAGCCAGGTATCCACACGATCACTCGCGATGGACAGCGCTACCGGCGCACGCTCAAGCTCCCCGATGGCGGCCCGTGCGAGAACGACCTTGAAGCGGATATCTTCCAGACCTTCGAACAGGTCAGCGCTGGCGCGCTTGGACTTGGAAACGGATTTCTTGGCGTCAGCGGTCAACGCGATGCCTCCTGCTGGTTAGAAACGAAGTCGGCGCAGTTTTTCGCGAGCCGGGAAGCACACACGTAACGCTCACGGGCGATTTCGGCCTGATAGTTCGCTTCCTCGATTTTTTTATCGAGGCGCTTCTGTTCGACCTTGAGGGCCGCCAGACGTTTCGAGAGGTTTTCGCCGGGCGCGCGGTCAATCTGACGCTGGATGTTCTGGATGTCCCGGCGCAGCGTGGCGGCCCGGTCCATCTTGGCGCTAACCTCATCCTGCGCCGCCTGCATCGCGGATTTCTCGCGATGGCTGATCGTCTGAAGGGCATCCAGTCGGCCCGGATCGATTGTCGGTTGCTGCATCGAAAACTCCTGTGATGGAGCGATCATCCCGCCGAGTCGTGGTTTTTCAAATGGGGTCTTGAAAAACCACGGCGAGAATTTTGCGAAGATGGTCCGGGCCGGGAACACGGGAGCGCATCTGGAGCAACTGCCAGAACGTGCGATGCGGTTCTGACGATGGAGCCTGCTGACGTTGGCGCTCACGCTGCCAGCGGGTTTTTTCGTACCGGCAAAACTCCGCGTACATCTGCCGGCTGACTGTTGCGACCGGCTGGCCCGGCCAATGGTTCCGGGCCAGCGATTGCAACAGGGTGTCTCGTTCGGCTTTTAAGACCGCCTTGTGAGCCGTCACGCCGCCATGGCTCTTGAGGCCCAGTGCGAAATCCAGCGAGGCAGCGCGGCCCCGCTCCAGATCGGAAAGATAAACCTTGAGACCAGGGCAAACCCGAGACTTCGCATCCGGTGGGATCGGTGTTCCATGTTCGAGGAATTCGAAAACTGCCCGTAGCGCCGCAACCTGATCGACTACAGAAACGCACTCGGCGTTCTCTTCTTCAGCCCATGCGTTGACGTCAACCATGGGCGTTAACCTCACCGTTAACCTCGTTAACTGCGTTAACCCAAATTTTGGGGCTGTTTGACTGCCGGCTTTGCGGGGTCGTCCCGGCCCGCACTGAGAAAGAAACAGGTACGGTCCCTAGACCCAGGGGGGTGGGTTCACCGGGCGATCCCTTATCCTCAGCCAAACTAAAGGGTGTCCATACTACTGACACCCTTCCTCTTGAATTTTTTGTTTCCAACACCGTTGGAAAAGCAACCTTCACCAAGAGAACAGTGCTTTTCAGCCTGTTTTGGACAGATAGGACAGAGATTAGAATTGAATGGACATGAAGAAGGACAGCAATAGAGCTATATTCTTTAATGAAATCAATAGATGGACAGGAAGGACAGCAATTTCCGGGTTTTATATGACGCGAGAAAGAAAAGATGTAGCTAACTGATTTCGGAGTTATCACATGTGCACATACGCACATCATGAAAAACCCGGAAATTGCTGTCCTTCCTGTCCAAGGTAAATAAGTCGCTGGAAAATATGTCGATTTTTGATTGGGGCCAAACCTGCTTCGTGTCCGTGCCGTAAAGATTGCTGTCCTAGCCGTCCAAAAACCCCTGTAACTCGCCACATAGCGAAAGACAGAAACACGCCATCTTGCATGGTCGTACAAGCAAAGGGTCCGGGTTTCAACCATTAGACCCGCCTTCATCGCAAAGCCGAATGCCGATGTAGATTGAGCCGTTGCTTCGTCGCCGCTTCGCGCCACACCTGATCGCAGCCTTCCCGAACGCGTGCAGACCTAATTGCGTGCCGTCTCGACCGACCATCCAGCGCTCGTAGCGCCTATGAAGCTCCGTTGCCGACATTCGCCACCGAGGGTCTGGGATAGTGCATTCTTTGAGGAACACAGAGACCATCTCGGTCGCTTCGGAAGTCGCCAGTGTGCTGGGGGGCGGTGGCGTGGGCATAGGCAAGCCCATTTCGTGCCAAAGCGCTTGAGCGACCTTTTGCCCATGGATGTCTAGCGCTAGCCGGACGAGATCGATCTTGAAGCTGTCAGCGTCGAATTTTGCAGGGAATGGCCCACCCGTCTCGGCGCCTGTCTCTTGAGCCGAAGCACCACCTGATACAGGTGGTCGATCTGTATTCCCCCGGACCCCACGCGTAGCGTCAGAAACGCCAGCTTCAGTGAACATGTCCAGCGTGTCCACCGAAGGTTTGGAAGGAAAAAGCGGCGCTTTATCGTTCTCTGGGTCCTCCTGAAGGTTTGACAAATCCTCGCTAAGTGCTTGACTTTCGATGCCGGGTTTGACAGTTTTTTTCCGGTAAGCTTTTGTTTTCGGCTTTTCACGCGGGGATTGAAAATCCGCGTGTCGGTGGTTCAAATCCGCCTCCGGGCACCATTTTCTCAACTTCATCGTTTTATGAATGATTGTGTCGGCTTGCCCGTGTACGAGGTGCGACCAAGCTTTGATCGCAGGCCTCGTTGTCACGTACTCTTGATATAAATGATATAGCTATGCAGCTAGCCCCTGTTTGCTTCAAGCAGTTGGAGAGCAGCCTGCACATGGACGAATTCGCAGGCCCATTTGTCCTACCGCCCGACATCATTTATTTTGACGGCTTCCTCTCTCCAGATGAGGAAGTCGCCGTCACGGACAGATTGGATGCCGGCGAGTGGAGCACGGAGCTGAAGCGTCGTGTGCAGCATTTCGGCTATCGGTATGACTATAAAGCGCGCGCTGTTACGCCAGATGCCTATCTAGGGCCTTTGCCGCCCTGGCTTCGCCTGTTCGCCGAACGATTGGTGGAGGATGGCTACTGCCGGAACTTGCCGGATCAAGTGATTGCGAACGAGTATCTTCCGGGGCAGGGCATCAGCGCGCATGTGGACTGTGTCCCCTGTTTTGATGATACGATCGTATCGATAAGCCTTTTATCCGCATGCGAGATGATTTTCCGCGATTTGCACGGACCGAACACATGCGGCGTTGTGCTTCACCCTCGTTCAGGTGTTCTGCTCAGTGGCTCCGGCCGCTACGATTGGAGCCATGAAATCCCGGCTCGCAAATCCGATATTGTTAACGGGGTAAAGACCGCCCGAAGCAGAAGGATTTCCCTCACTTTCCGCAAGGTTCTGGCTTTGAAACGGCCCTGATCAGAGCGATCACAAATGCTCCCGATTATCCGTATTCTGCTCCGCCCGGTCCCGATAAAGCGCCGCGCGCCCCAGCAGCATCAGGGAAACCGGCGTGGTCACCGTCATGAAGATGCCGATGAAGATTTCGTGGAAGGCGAAGCGGTCGCCGGAGACGGAGAAATAGATGATCGAGGCCATGACGATGCCGCCGGTGCCCCAGCTGGTGCCCAGCGTCGGCGCGTGCAGGCGCTCATAGAAGCTGTTCAGCCTGGCAAAGCCGATCGTGCCGATCAGCGTCAGCGAGGCGCCCAAGAGCACGAAGAAGGCCACTAGGATGGCGGCCCAGAGGGGGAATTCGTGCGCCTCGATCATTCGATCACCTCGCCGCGCATCAGGAACTTGGAAAGGGCCACGGTGGAGACGAAGCCGAGGATGGCGATGAGCAGCGACGCTTCGAAATAGATGTCGTTGCCGGTGCGCAGTCCGAAGGTCAGCAGAAGCAGCATGGCATTGACATAAAGCGTATCCATGCCCAGCACGCGGTCCTGCGCACGCGGGCCGATGGCGATGCGGTAGACCGAGATTATCATGGCGATGGCGAGCATCAACTGCGCCAGCGAAAAGGACCAGAAAAGGATAATCGAACTCATTCGAATATCTCCATCAGCAGTTTTTCATATCGGTTCTTGATGAGGCTTATCCATGCCGCCTCATCCACATCGTCGAGAACGTGAAGCAGCAGCGTGCCCTGGCTGGAATTATATTCGAGCCATGCGCTGCCCGGTGTCGAGGTGAGGATCGTTGCCAGAACGGCCAGCGCCATGGGGTCGCGAATCTCGAGCGGCACGGCCAGGAAGCCGGATTTGCGGTCCCTTTCACGCTGGAACAGGATGATCTTCACGACCGAGAGATTGGACCTGATGATATCGTAGAGCACGATGAAGATCAGTTGCACCAGCCTGTGCCAGTTGCGGATGCGCGGCTTGGCCGGCCTCAGCGACGCCATCGCCCAGGAGGCGATGAGGGCGACACAGGTGCCGAGCAGCAGGTGCCCCGGCGAAAAGCTGTTGATCGTCATCCAGAAGAAGATCAGCGAGATCGTCAGCAGCGGGTAGGGGAGGAGACGGCTTATCATGGCTCTGCCTCCGGATTGCTGCCCGCTCGCGGCGCGGAAATGACACCCTGAATATAGCTCGCGGGCAGATCGAGAATACGCGCCGTTTCCTGCATGTAACGCATCACCGGTCCCGCCTGCACGGTCATGGCGAGCGTCAGGCCGAGCAGCAGCATGACGGGGGCGATTTCGATGACGAGCACGCGCGGCACCGTACCTTCGATGGAGGCCCAGAAGGTGCGGATGCCGGCGCGTGTCATCGAGATCAGCGAAGCGAAACCGGCAAAGACGATCAGGAAAACCAGCCACCAGGAAAGCGTGGATACGCTGTCATTGGCGCCAAGCCCGGAAGGATTGAGAATGGCCGTCAGCATCGAGAATTTGGCGATGAAACCCGAAAGCGGCGGCAGGCCGGCAAGGAGAATGCCGCAGGCCGCAAAACAGGCACCGAGCACCGCCATGGTGGCGGGCATGGTCACGCCGACTTCCTCTTCGTCGTCTTCTTCCTCGCCCTCGCCATAGGCCTCCATGGTCACGGCGAGAACGTTCGCACCGGCATCCTGTCCGCGTTCCACCAGCTCGATCAGCATGAAGAAGGCGCTGATGGTGAGGGTGGAGCTGACCATGTAATAGAGCGCGCCGGCCGCCACCGTCGGATTGCCGGTACCCATGGCGGCAAGCAACGTTCCCGATGAGACGAGAACCGAAAACCCGGCCAGCCGCCCGAGCGCCTGTGACGCCAGAACGCCGATGGCCCCGAAGATGATGGTGGCGATGCCGCCAACCAGCAGGGCGTCATGGCCGAAACCGGCGGATTCGCCTGCTGTCTGTCCGAAAAGCAGGAAAGACAGGCGGGCGATGACATAAATGCCGACCTTGCTCATGATGGCGAACAGGCCGCCAACCGGCGCAGACGCTGCGCCATAGGCGGACGGCAGCCAGAAATTCAGCGGCCACATGCCAGCCTTCACCAGAAACGCGACGCCCAGAACCGCAGCACCGGTTTCCAGCAGCATACGCTGGTCCGGGTTCAGCCCTTCGATGCGGTGGGCAAGGTCGCCCATGTTGAGCGTGCCGGTGACGCCATAGATGAGGCTGACGCCGATCAGGAAGAACAGGGCGGCAACGAGGTTGATGGCGATATAATGCAGCCCGGCCTTCACACGCTGCTGGCCGGAGCCATGCAGCAGCAGGCCATAGGAGGCAGCCAGCATCACTTCGAAGAACACGAAGAGATTGAACAGATCACCGGTCAGAAAGGCGCCATTGACACCCATCAGCATCATCTGAAACAGCGAATGGAAATGCGCGCCCGACCTGTGCCACTTCGCCATCGAATAGATCAGCGAGGGAATGGCAAGCAGCGCCGTCAAAAGCACCATCAGTCCGGAAAGACGGTCGGCCACGAGCACGATGCCGAACGGCGCCGGCCAGTTGCCGAGCAGGTAGACGCCGCTCGAAACGACGGCCGCGATCTCGGTATTGACCGTCGAATTCACCTCGCGGAACAGCAGAATGGCGACGATGAGCAACAGCACGGTGGAGGCAAGGCTGATGGCCGCCTTCGCCACGCGCTGACGCTCATCGAAGAACAGGAGAAGCGCTGCGGTGATCAGCGGCAGCAGAATGGGGGCGATGACGATATGGAAGGGGAACGACATCATTTCGTCTCCCTCCCGTCCACATGGTCGGTGCCGGTCAGGCCGCGGGCGGCAAGCAACACGACGAGGAACAATGCGGTGGTGGCAAAACCGATGACGATGGCCGTCAGCACCAGTGCCTGCGGCACGGGGTCGGCCAGCGTGGAGCTGTCGACGCCGTTCACCAGCACCGGCGGCGCATTGGTCTTGATGCCGCCGACGCCGAAGATGAAGAGATTGACGGCATAGGACAGCAATGAGAGCCCGACGATGACCTGATAGGTGCGCGGGCGCAGCACCAGCCAGACGCCGGAGCCGGTCATGATGCCGATGCCGATGGCAAGAATGAGTTCCATTACACGTCCTCCGCTTTTGCGGCGTCAGGCGTGCGAACGCGGTAGTTACGCAACGATTGGTGTGCCAGTGCTATCAGGATAAGAACGGTGGAGCCGACGACCAGCGAGAAGACGCCGAGATCGAACAGCAGGGCGGATGCGGTCGGCATTTTGCCGATATAGGGTATCTCCGTATACTGGAAATAGGAGGTCAGGAACGGGTAGCCGAAATACCACGAGCCGATACCCGTCGCCGCCGCCATCAACAGGCCGAAGCCCATCCAGCGCAGCGGCAGGATGCGGATGCGGTCTTCCGCCCAGCGCGCACCGCCGGCGAGATATTGCAGCAGGAAGCCGATGGCCATGGTGATGCCGGCCGCAAAGCCGCCGCCGGGCATATCGTGGCCGCGCATGAACAGGAAGATCGAGAAGGTGATGATGACCGGGAACATCCACTGCATGACGATGGACGGCACGTAGAGATAGTCGCGCACCGTATCGCCATTGCTGCGGTCCGGCCGTTCGGCATCGAAGGCGTTCTGCATCTGCTGCTGTTCCGGCAGCCCGATGCTTTCATGCGCGGGGCGGAAACGGCGAAGCAGCGCGAAGACGGTGAGCGCCACGATGGCCAGCACCGCGATTTCCCCGAAGGTATCGAAGCCACGGAAGTCGACAAGGATGACGTTGACGACATTGGTGCCGCCGCCTTCGGTATAGGCGCGCTCCAGGAAGTAGGTCGCAATGGCATTCGGAACCGGCAGGGTCATCACGGCATAGGCGATGACGGACATGCCGATACCGCTGGCTGCGGCCAGCAGGAAGTCCCGGGCACGACGAAGCTGCGCCGGCAATTCGTCGCTGCTGTCGACCTTTTCGAAACGTTTCGGCAGCCAGCGGAGGCCGAGCAGGATGAGAACCGTAGTGACGATTTCCACCAGGAGCTGGGTGATGGCGAGATCCGGCGCGGAAAGCCAGACGAAGGTGAGGCAGGTGACGAGGCCCGAGACACCCAGCATGACGAGGGCGGCAAGGCGGTGATATTTCGCCTGCCATGCGGCGCCCATGGCCGCAATCATGCCGATCAGCCACAGGATGGCGAAGATCGGATCGAAGGTCGTCACGCGCGGCAGCGAGAGGGAAAATTCCGAAAGGAAGAGAGGCGAGAAACCGGCAAGAAGCGCCACGAGGATGAGAAGTCTCAGCTGCGGCTGCAGACGCCGCGTGCCGAGCGTGCTTTCCAGCCACCGCGCCCATTTCCAGGACACGGTGACGAGAATGCGCTCGAAGATGCGCTGGCCCCGCAGATGCCGGAAGACCGGCGGACCGTCATCGCAGCGCGAGAAATAACCGCCGAGCAGGACATAGATCGTAACCCCACCGATCAACGCCGCGATACTCATGATCAGCGGCAGATTGAAGCCGTGCCAGATCGACAGGCTGTAGACGGGTGTTTGCGCGCCGAGCACGGACAGCACGGCCGAATGCAGGAACGGGCCGATCGACAGGCTCGGAACGATGCCGACGATCAGGCAGGCGAAAACGAGGAACTCGATCGGAAAACGCATCCAGCGCGGCGGTTCGTGCGGATTGGGGTTTGGCAGATCGACGGGCTTGGGCCCGAAGAAGACCGTGTGGATGAAGCGCAGCGAATAGGCGACGGCAAATGCGCCCGACAGCGTCGCGACATAGGGCAGAGCCCGGTCGAGCAGCGAGTCGGCATGGGTTTCGACAGCCTCGGCGAAGAACATTTCCTTGGAGAGGAAGCCGTTGAACAGCGGCACCCCGGCCATTGCCGCGCTCGCCGCCATGGCGAGCGTCGCGGTCGCGGGCATATAGGTATAAAGCCCGCTTAAGCGCCGCATGTCGCGCGTGCCGGTCTCATGGTCGATGATACCCGCCGCCATGAAAAGCGAGGCCTTGAAAGTGGCGTGGTTGACCATGTGGAAGATGGCGGCCACAGCGGCCAGCGGGCTGCCGAGGCTCAGGAGCGTGGTGATGAGGCCGAGATGGCTGATGGTCGAATAGGCGAGCAGCCCCTTCAGATCCTGTTGGAACATGGCGAAATAGGCGCCGAGCAGCAGGGTAATGATGCCGGCCGCGCCCACCAGCCAGAACCATTCCTGTGTTCCCGCCAGCACCGGCCAGAACCGCACCAGCAGAAACACCCCGGCCTTCACCATGGTGGCGGAATGCAGATAGGCGGAAACGGGTGTGGGCGCCGCCATGGCGTTGGGCAGCCAGAAATGGAACGGAAACTGCGCGCTCTTGGTCAGTGCGCCGCCGAGAATGAGGATGAGCGCTGGCACATAAAGCGAATGGGCACGGATGGTGGCGCCGGCCTCGATGATCCTGTCGAGGTCATAGCTTCCGGCCATATGGCCGAGGATCAGCAGTCCAGCCAAAAGGCTGAAGCCGCCGATGCCGGTCACCGTCAGCGCCATGCGGGCGCCGTCGCGCGCGCCGGCATTCTGGTGCCAGTAGCCGATCAGCAGGAACGAGAAGATGCTCGTCATTTCCCAGAAGATCGACAGCAGGATGACGTTGCCGGAGAGCACCACGCCGAGCATCGAGCCCATGAAGGCGAGCAGGAAGGCGAAGAAACGGGGGATCGGATCTTCCGCCGACATGTAATAACGGGCGTAAAGCACCACCAGCAGGCCGATGCCGGTAATGAGGATCGCGAATATCCAGGCAAATCCGTCCAGCCGCAGGGTAAAGTTCAGGCCGAGCTGGGGCAGCCATTCCACATCATATTTAAGAACAGCGCCGCCGCTGACGCTCGTATAAAGAAAAATGCTGCTGACGAGGCCAAAAAGGGCGACCGCGCCGGCAACGGAGGCGGGACCGGCGGCCGCACCCTCGCGCGGCATGAAAGCCGTCAGGAGCGCGCCAACGAAGGGTAATGCGACAATGAATGGAAGAATGATTGCAAGTGTCATATGCGGCGGCGGTTTTCTCTCTGGAATGGGAGCTTACGGCGGGTTTCCGACGACTCCGATCCCTCAAGGTTCGCAATGAACCTGATAATGACGACCGCCGGAATGACTAATACATAATATGCGGAGGCGCGCGTGGAACCACGCTGGCAAAGTCTCGGAAAGCTTGTGGCACGATGGCAACAGCAACGAGCGAGGCCCTGGCATCGTCGGTCATGCTGAAGGTGGGTGAGAAGAACTCCTCCTGCCGGAATCCTCGACCGGCATCGCCGCTTCGGCAGCCGTAATCATTGCCGCTATCGCAATCCCTGTCGCGAAGAGAAAGGGAACGGCTGAGATCGACGCTCTGCAACCGCTCGAGGCGGCTGGTCTTCGAGAGTGCCTTGACGCCGGAGGGCGCCTGAAAGCCGATCATGACGAGCAGGCTCGCGACCACGAGGCCGATCAACACTTGCGGATGGCGCCTTGAACTGCGGCCTTTCTCCATCCGTGGCAAGTTGGCATCTCCTTGATCGTAAAGGTCTCTTTAAAGCATCACCGTTGAGCGAATATCCTGTTGATTTGTTTTAGGGGAAGCCGGACATGCTTGTCCAGCACGCACGCGGGAAAAACCGTCCGCGGCGTCCGATTCCTTTTCGTTTTTGTCCGTTTGCGGCAAAGTGAGGGCAGCAATGGCTAAAAGCTTTTACAAATTTTACCGTTTGACGCCGGTGCTTGCGTTTCTTAACTTTCAAGCAAGGAATTAACCATAAAGATTGGTAGTATTTCCACGGCGGAATGGGGTTCCTCCCCTTCCAGGCATGACGCCGCACTGCCGTACCGGGCCCGATCCGGTATTTTCGTTTCTTGGTTCAAGAAGGTCAGGCAAGCGTCGATGCCGCATCGTCCGCGATGGGTATGTTCGTTCAAAAATCCCCTTTAGGGTGCCGGCGTTCTGAACCTTGGTCAATTTGGCCGGGTTTTACCGGCCGTCATGGTGTTGGGGACGTCGGTTGGGGCAGGACTTGCCATCAGATCAAGCGCGCAGATCGGCAGGCGGAAGCCTGGCGGGACGGCTGCGCTTTGCCGGCCTCGATGAGACGCAATCCGATTTCCTGCGCAGCTATCGCGGCATGCTGGAGCCTTACGTCAAGGCCGGCCTGCGCGATGTGATGACCCGTTTCCAGTCCATGCCGGACTGTTCCCCGTCTTTCGAAAGCGAAAACCAGCTCGACCGCCTGCACGATCTGCAATCCTCGCACTGGAGCGTTTTGACGGATGCCCGTTTCGATGCGCTTTATGCCGAGCGGGTGAAGGTTCTTTCCGACAATGCCAGCCGCATGGGTCTCGATCCGCGCTGGCAGATCGCCAGCCATGCGGTGGTTCTCGAACATCTCGTCGGTGGGCTGGTTGCCGAACATGCGCCGCGCTCCATCCTGCCCGGCAACCGCAAGAAAACCCGTGAACTGGCGGAAGCCGTAAAGAACGTCGTCCGTCTGGTGATGGTCGATACCGAAATCGCTGTCTCGCTGCGCTTCAACGAATTGCGCCTGCGCCACGGCCGCGAACTGGCGGAACAGCGCGACAATGACCGCTCGGAAGCTGCGAAGTTGCTGGGCACGGCATTGACGGCCTTTGCCGCAGGCGATCTGCAGGCCCGTATCGGCGGCGATGTGCCGGAAGCCTATCGCGATGTTGCGGTGTCCTTTAATACGGCTCTGGAAACGATTGGCGCCTCGCTGATCGGCGCGCAAAACAGCATTGGCGAAGCTGAGGCGCTTGGTGCGCGCTTTGCCGATATGGGCCGCTCCATCGCGGAGCGCTCCCGCCAGCAGGCGGAAGCCCTTGCCGAAACCTCCCGCGCGATCCAGACCATGATCGGGAATGTGGCCGAAAACGGCGCCCGCATAGCGGCGACCGAAACGGCCGTTTCCCGCGCCCGCGACGCAGCTGTCGAAAGCGGCAAGGCAATCGGCGAGGCAATCGACGCCATGTCTGACATCGAGCAATCCGCCGAGCACATCGGCAGGATCATCGGCACGATCGACGAAATTGCTTTTCAGACCAACCTTCTCGCCCTCAATGCCGGCATCGAGGCGGCGCGTGCGGGTGAAAGCGGCCGCGGTTTCGCGGTCGTCGCGCAGGAAGTCCGGGCGCTCGCCCAGCGTTCCGCCGACGCTGCAAGGGAGATCAAGAGCCTTGTCGGCACCACCAAGACGCAGGTTGAGGGCGGCGTGCGCATGGTCAACCGCACGCAGGACGCAATCGGCGGCGTCGTCCGGCAGGTCTCTGGTATCAACGACATGATCGCGGAAGTCTCCCGGCATACGGCCGAGCAGGCCGGCGAACTGCAATCGGTTGCCGCCGATATCGGCGAGCAGCAAAGGCAGGCGGGCCGGAACGCCGCCGATATCAGCGCGAGCGCCTCCGAGGCCGACGCGCTTCAAACCGTTATTATCGAACTCGGTCACACCATCCGCGAATTCCGCATTGCCCGTCAGGCCCAGGCAAAAGCGGCGTCCGGTGCGGACCGGCAGAACACTTCATTTATGGCCCGCGCGGATAACCGCACGGATTACGGCCAGGATTACCAACAATTCAGACGTCAGGGAGTCATGTAATGGCAGCCAGAAAAGCAGCTGAGGCGACGCTGAAACTGTCACCGGTGCTGGACCTCAACGAAGCATCGGCCCTGCACGGCAAGCTGATGACGCTGAGAGGAGCACCTTTGTCGGTCGATGCGTCCGAGGTGGAGCGCATCGGCGCGCTTTGCGCCCAGGTCCTCATGGCCGGCGCGAAATCCTGGGAAGAGGATGGCAAACCCTTCGGTTTCGCAAGGGTTTCCGATGCATTCGACAAGACCATGAAACTGATAGGCGTCGATATCGACCATTTGCTCCCTAAGGAGATGCAAAAGTGAAGAAAAAAGTTCTTACCGTGGATGATTCCCGGACGATCAGGAACATGCTCCTGGTCACCCTCAACAATGCCGGTTTCGAGACCATTCAGGCCGAAGACGGCGTCGAGGGTCTCGAAGTGCTGGAACAGAGCAACCCCGATGTCATCGTGACTGACATCAACATGCCGCGTCTCGACGGTTTCGGCTTCATCGAGGGCGTGCGGCGCAACGAAAAGTACCGCGCGATCCCGATCCTCGTTCTGACGACCGAAAGCGATGCAGAGAAGAAGAACCGCGCCCGCCAGGCCGGTGCGACCGGCTGGATCGTCAAGCCGTTCGACCCTGCAAAACTCATCGATGCCATTGAGCGCGTAACCGCCTGATACGGGACATTTCACGATGGATATGAACGAAATCAAGGAAATCTTTTTCCAGGAGTGCGAGGAGCAGCTCGCTGAACTGGAATCGGGGCTTCTTAAATTGAATGACGGCGACCGTGATCCGGAAACCGTCAACGCCGTTTTCCGTGCCGTTCATTCCATCAAGGGCGGGGCGGGTGCCTTCGGTCTCGATGACCTCGTGGCCTTCGCCCACGTTTTTGAAACGACCCTCGACTGCGTCCGCTCCAACAAGCTGGAGCCGACACAGGACGTTCTCAAAGTCATGCTGCGCTCCGCCGACGTGCTGGCGGACCTGACCAATGCGGCAAGAGACGGCGGCAGCGTCGATGAAAGCCGCACCCGCGGCCTCGTCAAGGAGCTGGAGGCGCTGGCAAACGGCGAAACCGTGCAGGTTTCCGCACCGGCACCGGCACCGGCGCCGGCTGCCGTCAAGGCGCCGCAACCCGTCGCACCCAAGCCGACGGATGAGAGCGGCTTCGAGCCGATCCCTTTCTCCTTCACGGACTTTGCCGACGAAACCACGCCGCTGATGGAAGCGCCGTCGTTCCAGATCACCTTCAAGCCGCATGCGTCGCTTTATTCGAAGGGCAACGAGGCGGCACTTCTCCTGCGCGATCTCTCGCGCATCGGCGAAATGAGCATCAATTGTGACATGTCGGAGCTGCCTTCGCTCGACAAGCTCGATCCTGAAGCATCCTATCTCTCCTGGACGGTCTCCATCACCACCGAAAAGGGCGAAGAGGGTATCCGCAGCGTCTTCGAATTTGCCGAATGGGATTGCGATCTGGAAATCGTGCCGGTTGTTTCGGATGCCGCAGGCAACGAGGAAGAGCTTCCGATGATCCCGGTGCCGTTCGATCTTTCGGCTCTCGATAGCGGATCGGAAGAACAGCCCGTTGTCGAGATCGCCACAGCGGAAGCCTCCTATGTTGCCGCAGCCGTCGAAACGGCCGTCGCGACGACGCAGATCGCCCAGAGCGTCAATGCCGCCATCGAAAAGCGTGAAGCGGCGGCAGCACCTGCCGCGGCCCAGGCGAACGCCAATGCAGCGGCCAATGCCAGCGCCGGCCAGACCATCCGCGTCGACCTCGACCGTGTCGACCGCCTGATCAACCTCGTCGGCGAGCTCGTCATCAACCAGGCGATGCTGTCGCAGAGCGTCATCGAAAACGATGCGAGCGGCACCTCCGCCGTCAATATGGGCCTCGACGAACTGCAGCAGCTGACGCGCGAAATCCAGGACAGCGTCATGGCGATCCGTGCGCAACCGGTGAAGCCGGTGTTCCAGCGCATGTCGCGTATCGTCCGCGAAGTCGCCGACATGATCGGCAAGCAGATACGCCTCGTCACCGAAGGTGAGAATACCGAAGTCGACAAGACGGTCATCGACAAGCTGGCCGAACCCCTGACCCACATGATCCGCAATGCCGTCGACCACGGCATTGAAACGCCGGAAAAGCGCGAAGCCGCGGGCAAGAACCCGGAAGGCACCATCAAGCTTTCGGCCAAGCATCGCTCGGGCCGCATCCTCATCGAACTGCAGGACGATGGCGCGGGCATCAACCGCGAGCGCGTTCGCCAGAAGGCGATCGATAACGACCTCATCGCTGCCGATGCGAACCTGACGGATGAAGAGATCGACAATCTGATCTTCGCGCCGGGCTTCTCCACGGCGGACAAGATCTCCGACATTTCCGGCCGCGGCGTTGGCATGGATGTCGTCAAGCGCTCCATTCAGGCGCTTGGCGGCCGCATCAGCATCTCCTCGCGCCCCGGCCATGGCTCGACCTTCACCATGAGCCTGCCGCTGACGCTTGCCGTTCTCGACGGCATGGTGGTGACCGTTGCCGGCCAGACGCTGGTGGTGCCCTTGACGGCGATTGTGGAAACCCTGCAGCCGGAGGCGAAGAACATTCACTCCTTCGGCGCGAACCAGCGGCTGATCTCCATCCGCAACTCCTTCTGCCCGCTGGTGGATGTCGGACGCGTTCTCAATTTCCGCCCGACCCAGGCCGATCCGGTCGAAGGTGTCGCCCTTCTGGTGGAATCGGAAGGCGGCGGCCAGCGTGCCCTGATGGTCGATGCGATCCAGGGTCAGCGCCAGGTCGTCATCAAATCGTTGGAAGCCAACTATACCCATGTTCCGGGCATTGCCGCCGCCACTATCCTCGGCGATGGGCGCGTCGCTCTCATTCTGGATGTCGATGCCATCGTCAGCGCCTCGCGCGGACAGCCACTGAAGCAGGAAATGTCGCTTGCGGCGACAGGTTGAAAGCGGATCATCCATGGCAGCACTTAATTTCAGCGACCAGCGCCAGTCTTCCGAAGACGTTCTTGCCAGCGGCGAATACCCGCTGACGAGACGCGATCTGTCGGAAATCGCGGCGATGATCTATGCCGATGCGGGCATCTATCTCAACGACACCAAGGCGTCGCTGGTCTATTCCCGCCTGTCGAAGCATATCCGCAATCTCGGCCTGTCGGGTTTCCGCGAATATTGCGCATTGGTGTCCTCGCCCGAGGGCGCGCAGGCGCGACGCGAAATGCTGTCGCACCTGACGACGAATTTCACGCGGTTCTTTCGCGAGAACCATCATTTTGAACATCTGCGTGACGAAGTCCTGCCGGGTCTTGTTGCCCGCGCAAAGAGCGGCGGACGTGTCCGCATCTGGTCGGCGGCCTGTTCCGACGGGCAGGAACCCTATTCGATAGCGCTCACCGTGCTTGCCATGTTCCCGAATGCGGCCGATTACGATTTCAAGATTCTGGCCACCGATATCGATCCGAAGATTCTGGCGCAGGCCCGGGCAGGGGTCTACGACGACAATGCGCTGGAAACCGTGTCTCCCGCCATGCGCAAACAATGGTTCACGGAAGTCGATGCCGGCGGTCGCCGCAAGTTCCGCATTGACGACAAGGTCAAACGGCTCATCACCTTCAATGAATTGAACCTGATGACGCAATGGCCCTTCAAGGGCAATTTCGATGTGATCTTCTGCCGCAACGTCGTCATCTATTTCGACGAGCCGACGCAGACGCGCATCTGGTCGCGTTTCGCCGGGCTGCTGCCGGAAGGTGGCCATCTATATATCGGCCATTCCGAGCGCGTCTCCGGTGATGCCAAGAACCTGTTCGACAATACCGGCATCACCACCTATCGCTTCATCGGTCACGCATCCGGGAGGAAGGCATGAGCGCACTCGCACGGGTCCTCGTCGTTGACGATTCTCCCACCATGCGTGGCCTGATCTCGGCCGTGCTCAAGGCCGATCCGGAAGTGGAAGTGGTCGGCCAGGCCGGCAACGCCATGGAGGCACGCGCCGCCATCAAGCAGCTCAATCCCGATGTCGTGACACTCGACATCGAGATGCCGGAGATGAACGGCCTCGAATTTCTCGAAAAGATCATGCGCCTGCGGCCCATGCCGGTCATCATGGTCTCGTCCTTGACCCATCGCGGCGCCGACGCTTCGCTGGCCGCCCTCGAAATCGGCGCTTTCGACTGTGTCGGCAAACCGGCTCCCGGCGATGCGCGCCCCTTCGGCGATCTGGCCGACAAGGTAAAGGCCGCCGCCCGCTCGCAACATGCCGCCTATCGCGCGGCGCGGCCGGAAGCGGCTGCCGCGCCCCAGCCGGTCCCGATGAGCGAATATCGGGCGGGCCGCAAGGTGGTGGCCATCGGCTCCTCCACGGGCGGCGTCGAAGCGCTGATCGCCGTGCTGCAGAAGTTCCCGGCCAATTGCCCGCCGACCGTCATCACCCAGCACATGCCGCCGACCTTTACCAAGAGTTTCGCGGAGCGGCTGAACCGCATCTGCGCCCCTGTCGTGGAAGAGGCGACGGACGGCGCACGTCTGCAGACCGGCAAGATCTATCTTGCACCGGGCGGCGAGCGTCATTTGCAGATCGCCAACCGGTCCGCGCCCTGCTGCCGGCTCGTGGATCGTGATTCCGTCAACGGCCATCGCCCCTCCGTCGATGTGCTGTTCGATTCGGTGGCCGAGCTTGCCGGCCGCAACGCCGTCGGCGTCATCTTGACCGGCATGGGCCGCGATGGCGCGGCCGGGCTTCTGAAAATGCGCCATGCCGGTGCCCGCACCGTCGGCCAGAACGAAAAAACATGTGTCGTCTATGGCATGCCCCGCGTGGCCTATGAGCTTGGCGCGGTGGAACAGCAATTGCCGTTGGCCTCCATCGGCGAAGAAATCCTGAAACTAACCACTGCCCGCAAAGAAGGTGCTGACTAATGTCTCTCGCAGAAAAGATCAAAGTTCTGATCGTCGACGATCAGGTGACCAGCCGGCTGCTCCTCAGCGATGCGCTGACACAGCTCGGCTTCAAGCAGATCACTGCCGCCGGTGACGGCGAGCAGGGAATGAAGATCATGGAGCAGCAGCCCCATCATCTCGTCATTTCCGATTTCAACATGCCGAAGATGGATGGTCTCGGTTTCCTGCACGCCGTCAGGGCCAACCCGACGACCAAGAAGGCCGCCTTCATCATTCTCACCGCGCAGGGCGACCGCGCGCTGGTGCAGAAGGCCGCCCAGCTCGGCGCAAACAACGTGCTGGCCAAGCCCTTCACGATCGACAAGATGCGCGCTGCCATCGAAGCGGTTTTCGGATCGCTGAAATGATTGAAGCTGCGGCCAAGCGCGTACATATCATTCAGGGCGAGTACAAGGTCGTCAGCGATCCCGATGTGGTGCTGACGACGATACTCGGTTCGTGCGTGGCCGCCTGTCTGAGAGATCCCGTTGCCGGCCTGGGAGGAATGAACCACTTCCTGCTGCCGGGAACGGGCAATGTGACCGGCGGGGACGCGACGCGTTACGGCGTGCATCTCATGGAGCTGCTGATCAACGGCCTCCTGAAGCAGGGGGCGCGGCGCGACCGGCTGGAAGCCAAGGTTTTCGGCGGGGCGAAGACGATCGCCAGCTTCTCCAATGTCGGCGAGCAGAATGCCATCTTCGCCATGCAGTTTCTGAAGGACGAAGGCATTCCGGTCTTAAGCTCCTCCACGGGCGGGGATCACGGCCGAAAGATCGAATTCTGGCCGGTCTCCGGGCGTGCACGTCAGCATCCGCTCAGCGGCGCGGAAACCCAGAAGACGGTTGCCATGGAAACGCGTCCGGTGCCGGCCCCCAAGCCCGTCGCCAACGACATCGAATTTTTCTAGTCACGGAGTTTCCAATGCAGCTTGCAGAGCACACCGCCGCCACTCCGTTCGAAGAAGCCCTGCCGGACGTTCTGATGCGCGTGGTATCGGAACTGCACGACGTCGCCTATCTCATCGAGCGCATCGAGCCGCAATTGCTTGAAGTGACCAGCGGTCAATTGTCCAGCGAAGGCGTCAAGCTGCTGCAGGGCATCGACCTTGCCGTCCAGAAGACCCGCGGCCTTGCCGAATTCATCGACACCATCACCGGCTCCATCCCCGCGGACTGGTTCGTGGATGTCTCCACCGCACTCAGCCTCGTCAAGCTTGCCGAAATGCAGAAGGCGCTCGGCGCGGCCTTCCGCCATGGCCATTCCCAGCCGCTCGACAAGGCTTCCGGCGACTTCGACCTGTTCTAGATCGCATTTCGGCCTGCATTTCCTGCCTTCGCGCAATGCGGAGAAAGGCAACGCTCGCGCAAGCTTCGCACCCTATTGTCACGACGGGGCCAAAAGGTCTCGGACTCTATGAATGACGGTGCGGAACAGAATGAATCTGTTAAATCAAATCCCTCAGGTCTTGAAGAATGTCGCGGCGCTGGGGCAGACGCGGCTGCTGATGCTGGGCGGCGTGGGCGTCGTGTCCATGGCCATTATCCTTGCGGCAGCGCTTTACGTGAACCGTCCTGCTTACGAGACCCTTTATGTGGGGCTTGAAAAAAGCGACCTTAACAAGATCAGCATTGCGCTTGCCGAATCGGGTCTGGACTTCCAGGTGGGGACCGATGGTTCCAGCCTTCAGGTTCCGGTCGGCCTCACCAGCAAGGCACGGCTGCTTCTGGCGGAACGTGGCCTGCCCGACAGCGCCAATGCCGGTTATGAGCTTTTCGACAATGTCGGTTCCCTCGGCCTGACCTCCTTCATGCAGGAAGTGACGCGCGTTCGCGCCCTTGAGGGCGAGATCGGCCGCTCCATCCAGCAGATCGACGGCATTGCGGCCGCACGCGTCCATATCGTCATGCCTGACGTCGGCAATTTCCGCCGTGGCGAACAGAAGCCCACCGCATCGGTCATGATTCGCGCCAGTGCTTCGGCCGGCCGCAAGGCGTCCGCCTCCATCCGTCACCTCGTCGCCTCGGCCGTTCCCGGCCTTGAAGTCGATGATGTGACCCTGCTTGATTCGACCGGCCAGCTTCTCGCTTCCGGCGACGACGTCACCAATGCCGCGATGAACCGCTCGCTGACGCTGGCGCAGAACGTGCAGCAGGAAATCGAAACCAATATCGACAAGGCGCTGGCGCCCTTCCTCGGCATGGACAATTTCCGCTCCAGCGTGACGGCGCAGCTCAATACCGACAGCCGCCAGATCCAGGAAACCGTCTACGATCCGGAATCGCGTGTCGAGCGCTCCGTGCGCACGGTAAAGGAAGACCAGAAGTCCCAGGAAACGCAGCCCGACACGGCCGCGACCGTGGAGCAGAACGTGCCGCAGGCCGCGCCCCAGGGCGGCGGCGGTGGCCCGCAGTCTTCCGATCAGTCGGCCAAGAAGGAAGAACAGACCAACTACGAGATCAATTCCAAGACGGTTGCCACGGTCAAGAACGGCTATACCCTCGAGAAGATTTCGGTTGCCGTGGTCGTCAACAAGGGCCGCATTGCCAAGATGGTCGGCGAACCGGCCGATCAGGCCAAGATCGACGCCTATCTTGCGGAAATGCAGAAGATCGTCACCTCGGCCGCGGGCATTTCTTCCGATCGTGGCGACATGGTCACCCTGACGGCGATGGACTTCCTCGAAACGCAATTGCTGGATGAAGCCGCAACCGGCCCAGGCATCATGGAAGTGCTGAGCCGCAATTCCGCCGGCATCATCAACTCGCTCGCCTTTGTCGCCGTCGCCTTCCTTGTCGTCTGGCTTGGTGTACGCCCTCTGGTCCGCACGGTGACCAGCAACGGCGCCGCCGCAGGCCAGCTCAGCCAGGAGGCTGCCGGTCTCGAATTGCCGGATTTCTCTCCCGGCATGGATGCGGGCGCAGGCGGTCTCATGGAAGGTTTCGGGGCGGATTTCGGCTTCGACAGTACCGACGATCTGCTGGCGGGCGGCGATGGCGAGGGCACTTTCAACCGCCGGGTTCGCGAAGGGCCGGAACGCAGGCTCTCCCGCATGGTGGAAATCAGCGAGGAAAGAGCCGCCAAGATCCTGCGCAAATGGGCGGTGGAAAAAGCAGCATAATGTCGAAAAGGCCGGTTTTACCCGGCCTTTTTTCTGTTTTTGGGGTTTTTGCTATGCTTGGCGGGCGAGCCGTGGCAATCTCGTTTCGGGACAGTGTTTACAAAAAATTCAGCAACGATACAGTTTGCTGGGAATTGGCTGAGAATGCCGTTTATGGATTGAACAGCTTTTCAGTATGTTTTTTTAGTAATAGACGAGCAGGGAAATACGTGGAAAGGCTGTTGCCAGGTAATGGCAAATTCCGGTCGGTTCCATAAAATGAAGTGATTCGGTCTCCGGGGCGCGCCATCCCATTTTGGTAAGCTTCTCGAATGGAATGATTCCATCCCGATGTATAATCTCCCGCTGGGAGCAAGAGGGCGTAGGCGATTGAAAGTCGATGTTGATATCCGCAGGCTGTCTGCCAAGCCTATGGAGGGCATGGGTAAGCCCTTGCCGCGCGATCAGCTTGCTAAAAACGTCGCAGCCACGGCTGCTGCCGGTAACGTTGCAGGCGCACTGGATCTGCTCGTAACCTACGCTGGCGCCTCGCATTATCTGCTGGCGCGCGACGATCTTCTCGAAGAAACCGGACTGAAATTCATCGTCACCTCCGACTGGCCTTTCGATCTGGTCCGCAGGCTTGGCATCGAGTTGGCCAACAGCCAGAACCGGTCGAGCGAAATGGAGAAATGCCTTTCGCTTCTGCAGCCGCGGCTGCTTTTCCTTCCCGACGATGTTTCGGTTCCCTATGGCATAGACCGGCAATATTCGGCGCTGTCTTTCTGCGTGGGCCGCATCCGCCTTTCCCTGCTGCTGTTGTTTCCGGAAGAAGCAGTGCCTTCACCGGAAAGGCTTCGGGAAATCGCCCTGCTGACGGGCTATTGTGTCAGTTTCGGCATTGCCAGCGAAGCAAAGACCGTTCGCGATATCGATCTCACGGAGCGCGAACTCGAGTGCCTCTTCTGGATCGCGGAAGGCAAGACAAGCGATGAAATCGCGATGATCCTTGGCATTTCGCGCAATACGATCAATAATTACATCACAAGCGTGATGCGTAAAACCGCGACAAAAACCCGCTCGGAGGCAATTGCCTACGCCGTGCGCAACAACCTCGTATAATGGTCGGACGGATGGTACAGACGAAAGACAATGAGGGTACAGGTCAAACGGGCATGTATTACCGCAGCCCTGTCGTGACGAGCCGGTCGGATCTTTTTCCGAAGCTCGTCGCCATGCAGAAGCTGGTCGGCGCGCGCAATTTCGTGGTGACGAAGGCTGCCGCTTCCGGTTTCCCGAACAAGAAAAAGCTGACCTGCGAGCTGGAAAACTGGGGCATGAATGCCGCGGAGCAGAGCACGCAGTTCATCCGCGCCGTCGGCGACATTCTTCTCGATCATATCGAGACATCGCTTTTGCCGGTCATCTGGCGCAACAAAAACGCCGGCGGCTTTGCCGATCTTCCCGATGTGCCGGCACTTCTGCGCCGCATCGAGAACGATACCTTGCCCTATGCGGGGCTGGCGCTGCCGGTGCGGCTCGGCACCATCGGCAACGGTTATATCGTTTTCTGCGGCACCAACCTCGTTCTCGACAATGAGGTCGTGATCGAACAGCACATCAAATGCTGTGAGATCATGGTGGACATGCTGGCGCTGGACGAGCGCAAGGCGGCCCCTTCGGAGGCCCTGAGCGAGAGGGAAATCGCCTGCCTGCAACTGGCGGGGGACGGCCGTATCAGCGAAGAAATCGCGGTGAAGCTCGGCCTTTCCGTGCACACCGTCAACGCCTATCTCGGTTCGGCGACGATCAAGCTCGATTCCGTCAACCGCATCCAGGCGATCGCCAAGGCCATCAGGCTCGGTTACATCCATTGATGGTGGACGGGGTTCTCCCGTCCCCTTTAATCCTGCGGAATGCCGGCCGGCTTTCATGCTCCCCTAAAAGGCGCCATCGGCACTTCGCGTTTTTTTAACAGTTGCCCATTAGAACTTTCGTAAGTTTGGCTTTGGGGAACTGTTTCATGCACAACCGGCTCTTTAAGTCCGTTGCTGGCAAGGTCGTCGCGCTGACGATCGGCCTGATCGCGCTCAGCGTGGCGGCAGTTGGTTTTTCGACCTACATTCGCTTGAAGGACAACGTCATCGCCACTGCGCTGCGTGATACGCACAGCGCAATGCGCGGCATGGCCATCCTCTACGAGATGAAGGTTGGCGGCGTTGCGCTCGAAATGGTGGATGGCGAGTTGAAGAGCGTCGGTCGCGCCAGCATCGGAACGATGCGTGACAATGACCTCGTCGATCGCACGGCTGCCGGTAACGGCGGTATCTCTACTGTTTTCGAAGCCAAGGCTGGCGAGTTCATTCGCCTGACCACCAATCTGAAGAACGAAAAGGGTGAGAGAGCAGCAGGCACCAAGCTTGCCACCGATCATCCCGCTTTCCCGAAAGTTTCCAAGGGAGAGGCCTATTTTGGCACCGCCACGCTGTTCGGCACCAGCTACATGACCGGTTATATGCCGGTTACGAACAAGACCGGCGCAACGGTCGGCATCCTGTTCGTGGGCGTTCCCATGGATTTCTACAATGCGCAGATATACAGCCTGCGTGACATGATGCTGATCTGCGGCGCGCTCGCCATGCTTGGCGTCGGATTGCTCGCCTATTTCGTCATCAAGCGCACGCTTCAACCCCTTGGCAAGCTGACCGATGCGGTGAAGTCCCTTTCGGGCGGCAATCTCGACACGTCGATCCCCTACGCCACCAACACCAATGAATTCGGCAACATTGCCCGCGCGCTGGTGATTTTCCGCGAAAATGCGATCGAGAAACTGGCGATTGAGGGCAAAAGCGCGGAGGAACGCTCTGCGGCGGAGTCCGAACGTCACCGCAACGATGCCGAGAAGCAGGAAATGGACAGCCAGATCGAATTTGCAGTCGGCGAGATTGCTTCCGGTCTCGGCAGGCTTTCGCGTGGCGATCTGAGCCGCACGATCGAGACGCCTTTCGCCGGCCGCCTCGACCGCCTGCGCACGGATTTCAACGAATCCCTCCTCAACCTGCGCGATGCGCTGGGGCAGATCCGCGAGCGCACGCTCATCATCCAGCATAGCGGCTTTGAAATCGAGCAGTCGTCGGTCGATCTGTCGAAGCGTACCGAAAACCAGGCCGCCTCGCTGGAGGAGACTGCCGCCGCCGTAGACGAAATCACGGTTACCGTCAGATCGTCCGCCGAGCGGGCGCGGGAGGCCAATGAAGCCGTCCGCATCACCAAGCAGAGCGCCGACAGCTCCGGTTCGGTCGTCAGCAACGCCGTCGATGCCATGGGCCGCATCGAAGACGCCTCGCGCAAGATCGAGCAGATCATCGAGGTCATCGACGATATTGCCTTCCAGACCAATCTTCTTGCGCTCAATGCCGGCATCGAGGCGGCGCGTGCGGGTGAGGCGGGCAAGGGTTTCGCCGTCGTGGCGCAGGAAGTGCGCGAGCTTGCCCAGCGCTCCGCCGACGCGGCCCGCGAGATCAAGCAGCTCATCAACCAGTCGACGCATGAGGTGAGCTCCGGCTCGAAGCTGGTGCAGGAGGCGGGCACGGTTCTTTCCGCCATCAGCCAGCAGATCGTGACGGTCAGCCAGCACGTCGAAACCATCGCAACGGCGACGCAGGACCAGTCCTCCGCCCTTCACAACGTCAACAGCTCCGTCAACCAGATGGACCAGATGACGCAGCAGAATGCGGCACTTGCCGAACAGTCGAGCGCGGCCAGCCGGGTACTGTCAGGCGAGGTGGAAGCGCTGCTCGATCTGGTGCAGCGCTTCCAGATGGAACAGGGTTCGGCAACCGGCAGGGATCGCTACAATCAGGCGGCCTGACAGGTCTGTTTTTTGAAGGTCAAACCGCTCCCGGATCGCAAGGTCCGGGAGTTTTTATTCGGCTGCCGCCCGCACCGTGCTGGATATCTGGTTGATATAGGCCCGCAGCGCCGCCGGTTTGACCGGTTTGTGCTGAACCGAAATCCCGTATTTTTCGGCATCGCTGCGCACTTCCGGACTGCGATCCGCCGTCACAAGCAGGGCAGGGATCGTCTTGCCGTAAAATGTCCTGATGAGGCGGATGGCGCTGATGCCGTCGCCGTCGTCCAGGTGGTAATCGGCAACGATGACGTCGGGGGCTGCGGCCAAGGTGAGGAAGGGTTCTTCCAGCGTCGCTACGGAACCTGCGGGTAAAACCTCGCATCCCCACCCGGTCAGCAGCAGCGTCATGCCCTCGAGGATTTTCGGCTCGTTGTCGATGCACAGGACCCGGACGCCCTGAAGGCGGTCGCTGGCTGCAGGACTGATTGTCCCGCCATCGGCTTCGGCCGGTACGAGGCGATCCGCCTCGCGCGGCAGGTGGATGCGGAAGGTCGTGCCTTTTCCGGGGGTGGAAATCAGCTGCACCGGATGGTGCAGCATCCGCGACAGCCGGTCGACGATGGAAAGACCGAGCCCGAGGCCGGATGCGGTTTTTGCGCCCTCGTCCAATCGGGCGAATTCCTTGAAGACGGTGCGAAACTTGGATGAGGGAATGCCGATGCCGGAATCCGTCACCTGAATGACCACTTCGCCGCCGCGTCGGCGCGCACCGACGACCACCTTTCCCTTCAGCGTGTATTTGATGGCGTTGGAAACCAGGTTCTGTATCAGACGCCGCAGGAGATTGGGGTCGGAGCGGACCGTGAGCGAGGTCGGCATGACCACAAGGTCGAGGTTCTTCTCCTGCGCCATCGGCGCGAAATCGGTTTCGATGCGTTTCAGCAGCTCATTCAGCGGCACGGATGTCATGCGCGCCTTCATCGAGCCGGTGTCGAGGCGGGAAATATCGAGAACCGCGCCGAGAATGGTTTCGACCGATTCCAGCGCCGAATCGATATTGTGGACGAGATCGCTTTCTCCCGAGGCGCCAAGCCGTTCGACCAGCGAGGAGGAATAGAGGCGGGCGGCATTCAGCGGCTGGAGAATATCGTGGCCTGCGGCGGCGAAAAACCGTGTCTTGCCGATATTCGCCTCGTCGGCGGATGCCCTTGCTTCCGCCAGTTCACGGTTGACGCGGGTAAGCTCCACGGTTCGCTCCGCCACGCGCTGCTCCAGCGTCTCGTTTGCCTGTTTCAGCGCCTGATCGCTCGCCACCCGCTGGGTGATATCGGTGAAGGTGGCGACGATACCCTTGTCCGGCATGGTGTTGGAGCGCACCTCGATGATGCGCTCGCCGCCCGCCAGCACCAGCGAAAAGGGCAGGTCCATGGTCAGGAAGCTGGTAATCAGCTCGTTCGTGTCGCCTTCGGGCATATCGCCGCGTTCCTGCAGCATTGAAACGATATCCGTGAGCGGTACGCCGACCTGCCCGAATTGCTCGGGCAAATCCAGCAGCGTGCGGAAGCGCCGGTTCCAGATGGTCAGCTGCTGCGAACTGTCGAAAACCGCAATGCCCTGATCCATCTGGGCCAGCGCCGTTTGCAGCATGTCCTGATTATATTGCAGGGCCTCGCTTGCCTGATCGAGCAGCCATGCCGTGTCCGCACTGGTGTCTTCCGCCTTCTGAAGAATGATCGAAAGCACCAGACGGGCGGAGGAGGAGCCGATGGCGCTGCCCAGCAACTGTTCGGAGAAATGGATCAGCGCCATGTCCGCCGGCTGGTCGTCATTCAGTTTCCTGCCCGCCGTTTTTTCATAGGTCGCGAGTGATCGCAGCATGCGCTCCTCGCCGAGATAACGGGCGACCGCGCTTTTGAGATCGCCGACACTGACACGGGTTTTCCAGCCGCGCGTGGCGAATTGCGATTTCGAGTGGCGCTTGACGAAGATGCCGGACTGGATGCGCTCCACCGGCCTCGGATTGCGCGAAAGCGAGCCGAGCACGAAGGCAAGGCTGTTGACGAGCAGGCTGAGAATGACCGCATTCACGAAGGGATCGGCGTCCGGCCCATTGAACACCGTGCTGCCGGAAAACAGGAAGCCGAGAATATTCGCCGCGACCTCGGAATTGTCAGGCCCGCCGAAGCTTGGCAGGAACAGCAGATAGGCCCAGACGAAAAAGCCCGAACTTAAGCCGGCGATTGCGCCGCGCGCATTGGCGCGCCGCCAGAACAGCCCGCCGAACAAGGCAGGGGCCATCTGGGCGATGGCGGCAAATGCGAGAAGGCCGATGGAGGCGAGGCCCGTGGCGCTGTCGGCGGCGCGGTAATAACCGTAACCCAAGAGCATCACCGCAAAGATTGCCGTTCTGCGGATGTTGAGCAACGTCTTGGCGAAGTCGTCCCGGTGCGGCGAACGGTTCAGCAGCTTCTGCCGCAGGAAGATCGGCATGACGATATCGTTGGAAATCATGATCGACAGTGCGACCGAGGCGACGATCACCATCGCGGTTGCCGCCGAAAATCCACCGATGAAGGTGATCAGCGACACGACCGGCATCTGATGATTGAGCGGCAATTGCAGCACGTAGAGATCGGCATCGCCATTGGCGCCGAGCGTCAGAATACCGGCCAACGCAATCGGCAGCACGAAGATGTTGATCGCGATGAGATAGAGCGGCAGCAGGAACCCCGCCATGCGCAGCTCTTCCGGCGTGCGGTTTTCAACCACGGTGACGTGGAACTGGCGCGGCAGCAGGATGATGGCGAAGCCGGAAAGCAGCGTCATCACGATCCAGCGGCTGACGGGCGTGTGATAGGACATGGCCCGCATGGCCTGTTCGTTATCGGAGGCGAGCTGCCAGAGATGCACGGGACCGTCGAAGAGCACGAAGAGCACGTAAAAACCGACGGTGCACATGGCGACGAGCTTGACCAGCGATTCCATCGAGATCGCCAGAATGAGCCCGTCCTGATGTTCGGTGGCATCGGTGTGGCGGGTGCCGAACATGACGGCAAAGCCCGCCATGACGATGGTGACGACCAGCGGCAGATCGAGGAAATAAAGATTGCCGCTGCCAATGCCGTAATCGCCGGGATCGACCATCGTCGCCACCGAGCTGGACACGGCTTTCAGCTGCAGGGCGATATAGGGAATGGCGCCGACGAGAGCGATGATGGCGACGATCATCGCTACGGTGGAGTTCTTGCCGTAGCGGGCGGCGATGAAATCCGCAACGGAAGTCAGCTTTTCCGTTTTCGCCAGTTCGACGATGCGGCGGATGATCGGCATGCCGATGGTGAAGGCAAGGATCGGACCGGTATAGATGCCGAGAAACTCCAGCCCCCGGTCTGCCGCGAGCCCCACACCGCCAAAATAGGTCCAGGAGGTGCAGTAGATGGCGAGACTGAGTGCATAGACGAAAGGGCGCCCCTTTTTCGGCGCGTTTCTTTCACGGCTTTTCCTGTCCCCGTAGCTCGCGACAGCGAACAGCAGCAGGATATAAGCGAAGGCCGAGCCGAATATGATCCACCCAGGAAGCACGCATCCTCCCCATGCAAGAATTCCCTGATATCAAGCATAGGCGAATTCCGCGCCGTTGAGAATGAGCGCGGTCTGAGCATAAAGTTCAAGGTGAGCGTGCAAAAAGGCCAATAAATGCAATCCCGCGGATTCCAAATGATGCCCGGACCCTATATGGTTCGACCCGTAGGGACAGTCACATAGCTTCAGCTCGCGAAGCAGGAGAGAGGGACAATCTGAATGCTTAACGAATTTAAAACGTTCATTGCCCGCGGCAATGTCATGGATCTGGCCGTGGGTGTTATTATCGGTGCGGCTTTCAGCAAGATCGTCGACTCCGTCGTCAACGATCTCATCATGCCGATCGTTGGCGCTATCTTCGGTGGCTTCGACTTCTCGAACTACTTCCTGCCGCTGAGCTCCAGCGTCAACGCCACGTCGCTTGCCGCTGCCCGCGATCAGGGCGCCGTCTTCGCCTACGGCAACTTTCTGACGGTTCTCATCAACTTCCTGATCCTGGCCTGGATCATTTTCCTGATGGTCAAGGGCGTCAACAAGCTTCGTGATTCCGTTGAACGCAAGAAGATCGAGGAAAAGCCGGAAGCAGCGCCGCCGCCGGAAGACGTCAAGCTCCTCACCGAAATCCGCGATCTGCTGAAGACGCGTTGATTGCCGGCATCGTCCCCGGCCTGATGTGCCGGCCCGTGCGGCCGGCGATCTCCTGCCGGGGATGACCCATAAAGAAAATCCATGATCGCCTCACGGAATATCATGCACATGGCTGGTTCGATGCGATAAGAAGGCACCAAACGGAGTGTCTTTAATGTCCATTTTGAACAGTCTGAGTGCGCGCTCTCTGGCGGCTCCCGAGAGCGGCATTGTTGAAGTCGTGAATTATGCCCGGGGGCGGGACAATCTCCTGCCGCTGTGGGTCGGCGAAGGCGATCTGCCGAGCCCGGACTTCATCAATCAGGCCGCCATTGATGGGCTGAACAACGGCGAAACCTTCTATACCTGGCAGCGCGGCATTCCCGAATTGCGCCAGGCGCTGAGCCGTTATTATCAACGTCATTTCGCAGCGTCGCTGCCGCCGGAACATTTTTATGCGACGGGTTCCGGCATGCAGGCCATCGTGCTTGCCGTGCAGGCGCTGACCTCGCCGGGCGACGAAATGGTCTATCTGTCTCCGACATGGCCGAATATCGTGGCCGCCATCGGCGTGGCGGGTGCGAAGGCGGTTCCGGTCGGTATCGATTTCCGCGACGGCCGTTGGGATCTCGATATCAACAGGCTGGAAAGCGCGATCACCGGCAAGACGAAGGCACTTTTCATCAATACGCCCTCCAACCCGACCGGCTGGACGGCGACGCTCGACAATCTCCGCGACGTTCTGGCTCTCGCCCGCAAACACGATCTGTGGATCGTCGCTGACGAGATTTATGCGCTCTATCATTATTCCGGCAGCCGTGCGCCGTCCTTCCTCGACGTCATGGAGCCGGACGACAAGATCGTCTTCGCCAATTCCTTCTCGAAGAACTGGTCCATGACCGGCTGGCGCGTCGGCTGGCTTGTCGCCCCGCCGGCCATCGGCCAGGTGATCGAGAATCTCATTCAATATTCCACCTCAGGCGTGGCGCAATTCATGCAGCGCGGCGCGGTCGCCGCCCTCGATCACGGCGATGGTTTCGTTCGCGAGAATTATGAACGCGCTCTGACCTCCCGCGATATTCTCTGCGATGCGCTCATCGCGACGAACCGTGTGGAAACCCTGAAGCCCGACGGCGCCCTTTATGCCTTCCTGAAGATTGACGGTGTGACGGATAGCCGGGCCACGGCGCTCGATATCGTCGACAAGACCGGGGTTGGTCTTGCGCCCGGCACGGCCTTTGGCCCGGGAGGCGAACTGTTCCTCCGCGCCTGTTTCCTTCGCAACCCCAGGCAGATAGAAGACGCGGCCGACCGGCTGGCTTCTTATATCCTCGGCAGGTAAGCGTCGGCTTGCCGTGCAATGGTTTTCCCTGCCGGGCCGGGATCGCGCTGCGGTAGGGAAATCGACAACAGAATCACAGCAAAGACCTAAAACTGCAACCCCACGGCGCAACCATCGACGTGGGGGATTTTCTGTGATATGCGCTCCTTGTTCCATTTATGAGAACATTTTCACTAATCGATAAAAAGCACTTCATTGCGCTAACCAATCGTAAGCCACCTTTTTAATGGGGCGAGGGATCGGCTGCGTATTCGCTGTGCAAGTAATCAATGATGAAGAATTATTGGCTTTGATGAGCTCAAGAAAAGCAAACAGGGAAGTAGTGTCATGGCTGTTCTGGTCACGGGTGGGGCCGGTTATATAGGAAGTCACATGGTGTGGGCTTTGCTCGATGCCGGGGAAGAGGTCGTTGTTGTCGACCGGCTTTCGACGGGGTCGCGCTGGGCAGTCGCGCCGGCGGCGCGTTTTTATCTGGGCGATGCGGCGGATCGCGCCTTGCTCGACCAGATTTTCGAAGAAAACCAGATCGAAACCATTTTCCACTTTGCCGGCTCTGTCAGCGTTCCTGAATCCATCAGCCAGCCGCTCGAATATTACGAAAACAATACGGGCACGACCCGCGCGCTCGTCGCGGCGGCAGTCGCCCACGGCATCAGCAATTTCATCTTCTCCTCGACAGCCGCCGTCTATGGAAACCAGCCCTTTGATGGCCCGGTTCCTGAAACCGCGATCCTCAGCCCGGAAAACCCCTACGGCCTGTCGAAACTCGCCTCGGAAATCATGCTGCGCGATGTCGTGCAGGCACATGATTTCAATTACGTGGCGCTGCGTTATTTCAACGTTGCCGGAGCCGACCCCCAGGGCCGCGCCGGGCCTTCCCCCACAGGCGTTGCAAATCTCATCAAGGTGGCGTGCGAAGCCGCAACCGGTCGCCGCGACCGGGTGGAAGTTTATGGAACGGATTACCCGACTGCGGATGGCACCGGCGTTCGCGACTATATTCACGTCAGCGACCTGATCGATGCGCATATGTTGGCCATGGCGCATCTGCGCGCCGGTGGCGGCACACGCACGCTCAATTGCGGTTATGGCGTTGGTTATTCGGTTCTCGACGTCCTTCAGGCCGTGCAGCGGGAATCGGGAAGCGATTTCCCGATCATCCATTGTCCGCGCCGTCCGGGCGATATTGCGGCCATGGTGGCGGATTCGGCGCGTATCCAGTCGGAGTTTGGCTGGCGTCCCCGCTTCAACGATCTGGCGACCATCGTTCGCACCGCGCTTCAATGGGAGGCCAAGCGGCAAGCCCAGCAAAGCGACAGGATTCCGCCGGTGCGGCGCAAGCTGGCGGCAATAGGCTGAGCGGCCTTCGCGTCACCGGATACGATCTTTTCTGATGGACGGATAGAGGACCGGTCGGTCCAGCGCGGCGGCCGGGCGAAGCCAGCGATCCCGGTCAAAGAAGCTGCGTGTCAGCTTCAACCCCGGGGATTGTTCGTTTGCGAGCAAAATCACGTTCAGGCGATGCGGTGCTGTCGGTTCCGGTTTTACGGAAACCGAAATACCGAAATGTTGTGCCTGATAGGGCTGCAGCCGGCGCGCCGGCTCGAGCATGTTTGCCAGATCGGCCCAGCGGGTCTGTCCGATAATCATGGCGAGCGCTTCATCGAGCTTCGTCAGAACGGCTGTCCCGTCCGGCGTCCTGGGCGCAACGGCCTTCATTCTGATCGATCGAATCTCGCCGGACGCTTCGCCCCTGATTTCGAGGAAGAGCGATGCCCGCTCTGCCGGTTCTGATGCCTTTCCCGGCGCAAGATCGGCCATGCATTCGAAATTGCGGATGTTGACCGGGCTGGCGCGCCAGCCCTGCGGGTTGGAGAAACCCGAGGCGGTAAATCGGTCGCAGAGCTCCTTGCCGGAAACAACGAAATCACGTGCGAAAGACGCTCTGCCGCCCACTGGCTCGAACGTCAGCAGATGGGGCGGCAGAAAGACTTTTTGGGCGACAGGTTTCTGCCGTTTGACGGGCCTCGTCTTCGGCGGCGGTTCGGCGGAGCGCGTGGCGGGCGCCAGATTGAGATAGGTCAGCAGGCTTTTGAGGTGCGTCTTGTCATTGGCCAGCAACACCGTCGCGCCTATGGCAAGGCAAACGATGAGCACCGCAAACAGCAGCGCACCGTGGCTTACTCTCTTCTGCAAGCCTGCGTCCATCGCAAGACCTTAAAGGGCTGGCGGGGAGGGCGTCAGCCGGTTCTGATATGGCTTTTCGGGCTGCCGGCAGCCCGGTGAATATGTGGTTTGAGCGGTCGCTCTGAAAAACTTATGCAATTCACCGCCGAAGTTTCCGGCGGTGCGGGTATTATTCGGCGTTATTCTTGCCGCCATCTTGGCCGCCGGCGCTGCTTTCGTCGTCCGCGACCGGAATGGCGTAGGAGCCGTTCAGCCAGCGGGCGAGATCGAGCGAGCGGCAGCGATCCGAACAGAAAGGGTAGTTTTCGCGCGTCGAGGGCCTCCCGCATTCCGGGCATGGCTGGGATTTGCGAAGCGGGGTGACGTTTCCAGCGCCTTCAGTGGGGGACTTTGCCATGGCCTATCCCTCGAGCCAACCCGATGTCACCTCGAACCCTTCTCCGGAAAGAAGCGACATGGTCTCATAAAGCGGCAGGCCGACGACATTGGTATAAGAACCGGTCAGTTTCTGCACGAAGGCGCCGGCAATGCCCTGGATGCCATAGGCACCCGCTTTGCCGCGCCATTGGCCCGACGCGATGTAAGCCTCGATCTCCCGCGTGGAGAGGCGCTTGAAGCGCACCTTGGTCTCCGCGACCTTCTGCCGGATCTTGCCGCCGGGGGTCACCAGGCAGATGCCGGTATAGACCCAGTGGCTGCGGCCCGAGAGAAGATGCAGCGCCGCCGAGGCCTCTTCCGTATATTCGGCCTTGCCGACGATGCGGCGACCAACGGCGACCACCGTATCGGACCCCAGAACATAGGCGTCTTTCCACGCCTGTTCGTTCTTCAGCGCCGCCTGCGCGGCTTCCGCCTTCTGCAATGACAGACGGCGGCAGAGCGTGCGCGGATGTTCGAGCTTAGCAGGCGTCTCGTCGATATCCATCGGCATCAGACGTGCCGGTTCGATACCGATCTGATGCAGCAGTTCCAGACGCCGCGGCGAGCCGGATGCCAGAACGAGCTTTTGTTTTGAATTGGTCATTGCGCTGCCCGGGCGTCCGATGCGGAAGGTGGATTACTTGAAGCGATAGGTGATGCGGCCCTTGGTCAGGTCGTAAGGCGTCATTTCGACCAGCACCTTGTCGCCGGCCAGAACACGGATACGGTTCTTGCGCATGCGGCCCGCCGTGTGGGCGATGATTTCGTGGTCGTTCTCAAGCTTCACGCGAAAAGTTGCGTTCGGCAGCAATTCGGTTACGATGCCCGGGAATTCAAGGACTTCTTCTTTTGTCATGTAAGGGTTTTCTTCCTGTTGATAGTGCCGGACATATCGAGTCCGGGAAAATTGCGCGGAAACTACACAATCCCGGCACATTTGTGAACCTCTAAAGCATCGGCGTGAAAATCGCGATTGATTTTAACAGGCCGGGGCAGTTTTCAGTCTTTTGAAAGCGTGTCCGCCACCGGCTGCTGCCGCCTCGGCAGTCGTTCCGAGATCAGCTTTGCCAGATGGTCCCGCACCTCGCGATAGGCGTCGAGGATCTGCTCGCGCGTGCCTGTAATCACCGTTGGGTCCATGGTCGGCCAATAGACCACATCCAGTGAATTCGAGCGCGTCAGTTCCAGTGCGGCGTGATGGGCTTCGGGCGTCAATGTAATGATCAGATCGAAAAAATCATCCTCGATCTCGTCCAGAGTGCGCGGTTTGTGTTTACCGAGCGAAAATCCCTGTTCTTCCAGCACCGCATCCACGAAGGGATCGCGCTCGCCCGCCCTAACCCCGGCGGACTGTATATAGATGCCGGGCGCCACCAGCCGTTTGGCGATAACCTCCGCCATGGGGGAACGGATGGAGTTCATGCCGCACATGAAAAGGACCGATTTGGGCGCTCGTCCCTCGTTTGGCGCTGCGGCAGGATCGATCATCTCTAACCCCGCCAATAAAGCACGCAGACAAGGGTGAAGAGGCGGCGCGCCGTGTCGAAATCCACCTTTATCTTGCCGGAAAGCCGGTCCATCAGCGTCTGCGAGCCGTCATTGTGAATGCCGCGCCGGCCCATGTCGATCGCTTCGATCTGGCTCGGGGTGGAGGAGCGGATCGCCTCGTAATAGCTTTCGCAGATCAGGAAATAATCCTTGATGATGCGGCGGAACGGCGTCAGCGACAGAATATGGGTCGCGACATCCTTCTCGTCTTCGGTGCGGATCGAAAAGACCAGCTTGGCATCGACCAACGAGATGTGCAGCCGATAAGGCCCACCGGCATGGCCGAGCGGTTCAAAGGTGTTTTCTTCGATCAGGTCGAAAATGGCAACGGCGCGTTCATGCTCGACATCGGGTGTGGACCGGCCGATGCTGTCGTCCAGTACCACGTCGCAGAGCCGGAAATCGCCTGAAGCCATCGCTTAACTTTCCGGATTGAGGCGAATGGAGACCGAGCGCGCATGCGCGTCCAGCCCCTCCGAATTGGCAAGGGTGATTGCCGCCGGTGCAAGCTGGCGCAATTGCTCCGGCCCAAGCCGCAGGATCGAGGTGCGCTTGACGAAATCCAGCACCGAAAGCCCGGAGGAGAAGCGCGCCGAGCGCGCCGTCGGCAGAACGTGATTGGAGCCGCCGACATAGTCGCCGATCACTTCCGGCGTGTGGCGCCCGACGAAGATCGCGCCCGCATTGCGGATATGGGCCATCAGCGCATCCGGATCATCGACCGCAAGCTCCAGATGCTCGGCGGCGATGCGGTTGGCGAGCGGGATGGCGTCGGCAAGCTTTTCGACCAGAATGATCGCGCCGAAATCGGCCCAGCTGGCCGCTGCCGTTTCGGAACGCGACAGGCGCTTCAACTGCCGCTCGACGGCGGCTTCAACGGCCTTGCCGAGTTCGGCATTGTCGGTGATCAGGATGGATTGCGCGCCGCGATCATGCTCGGCCTGCGCCAATAGATCGGCAGCCAGCCAGTCCGGGTCATTATCTTTATCGGCAATCACAAGCACTTCTGAAGGCCCGGCGATCATGTCGATGCCGACGGTGCCGAAGACCTGCCGTTTGGCGGCCGCCACATAGGCATTGCCGGGACCGACGATCTTGGCGACCGGCGCGATGGTCTCGGTGCCATAGGCAAGTGCGGCGACGGCCTGCGCGCCGCCGATACGGTAGATTTCCTCGACGCCGGCAATACGCGCCGCAGCGAGTACGGCCGGATTGACCGCACCGCCATTGGCCGGCACGACCATGACGATGCGCTCCACACCGGCGACCTTTGCCGGCACGGCATTCATCAGCACCGAGCTTGGATAGCTGGCCGTGCCACCCGGTACATAAAGGCCGACGGCCTCGATCGCCGTCCAGCGCGAGCCAAGGCCGACGCCAATATCGTCCTCGTAGATGTCATCCTTCGGCATCTGCCGCGCATGGTGTTTTTCGATGCGCCGGGCTGCGAGTTCGAGGGCTTCTATGACGTTTCTGTCGACTGACGAGAACGCGGCATCGATTTCATCCACCGTCACCCGCATCGAAACCTTGGAAAAATCGATGCCGTCGAATTTCTGGGAATAATGGGCAAGGGCGGCATCACCGCGATGGCGGACATCGTTGATGATGTCGCGAACGGTCGCGTTGACGTCTTCGGAAACTTCTCTCTTGGTTGTCAGGAAGGCAGCGAATTTCTGTTCGAAATCAGCCGATGCCCGCTCCAGCCAGATTGCCACGCCATTACCCTTTCATTGTCCCCGCGGGCGATCCCGCGAGGTGCACGAACTTGCCGCGCAATAATCGCGGCTCTGGTATGTGGCATAAATCGAAACGGCAAGGAAAGGCAACCGTTGCGAAGGCTCGCAACGTTTATTCGCTGTCCGGATGATGCGGTTTGGTGGCGGTTTCCCATGCGCCGCTGACATCGGTCAGCTGCGCCTCGATGCATTCGACATCAAGCGCGATGGTGCCGCCGCCGGAAAGCGCCAGTTCCACGAGGCCATCGGGGCCTTCGCCATTCGGTGTGAAGCGCATCGCCAGAAGCGAAAGCACCTGCTCCCTGTCCGCTAGATTGATGGATTGCGAACGAACGGCGGAGACGCGTTTCAGGAAAACCACGCTGCGGCAGCGTTCCGGCGGCAGGTTCTTTTTCTCAGTGCTTTGCCAGACGAAACGATTGGCGGAAAGCGTGAATTGACCGTGCTTCGGTTCGAAGGCAACGTCCTTCAGTTTGAAGACGCTGTCCTGCATATGTGTCGAGATGACGGAGAGATCTTCAGTATCCAGCGCCAGCAATTTCAGGCCGCTCATCGTTTTCTTCCTTCTTCTGCGGTGCGGACCGCTATTTCCATGACTTGCAATGGAAATAGGCAGTCCGGGCCCACTCTGCAACGGGTAGAAAACGGATGAGCGGCGAAGACAGGATCAATCGCTGACGCGTTCGACCAGCGCGCCGCAACGGGTGAGCTTTTCCTCGAGGCGCTCGAAACCGCGATCGAGGTGATAGACGCGCGAAACCATCGTCTCACCTTCTGCCACGAGGCCCGCAATGACCAGTGAGACGGAGGCGCGCAGATCGGTCGCCATCACAGGCGCACCCTTCAGACGGGAAACGCCTTCGATGCGGGCCATCTGGCCGGAGAGCGAAATCTTGGCGCCGAGACGGGCCAGTTCCTGCACATGCATAAAGCGGTTTTCGAAGATGGTCTCGGTAATGTGCGAGACGCCCTGCGAACGGGTCATCAGCGCCATGAACTGCGCCTGCAGGTCGGTCGGGAAGCCGGGGAAGGGCTCGGTGACGATATCGACCGGCTGGATGCCGTTGCCGTTGCGCACGACGCGCAGGCCGGTCTCCGTCTCACTGATCGTGGCGCCTGCAAGCTTGAGTGTGTCGAGCGCATTGTCCAGCAGCGATGCGCGCGTGCCTTCCAGCACCACGTCACCGCCGGTCATGGCCACTGCCATGGCATAGGTGCCGGTTTCGATGCGATCAGGCAGAACCCGGTGGCGCGCGCCGGAAAGCGAGGTGACGCCTTCGATGGTGATGGTGGAGGTGCCGGCGCCTTCGATCTTCGCACCCATGGCGATCAGGCAGTGCGCGAGATCGACCACTTCCGGTTCGCGGGCGGCATTGTGGATGACGGTGGTGCCGCGGGCAAGGCTTGCGGCCATCAGCATCACATGCGTCGCACCGACGGAAACTTTCGGGAAGGTGTAGACAGCGCCGATCAGGCCGCCCTTGGGTGCGGTGGCGTTGATGTAGCCGCCGTCGATCTCCATCGTTGCACCCAGCGCCTCGAGACCCTCGATGAACAGGTCGACCGGGCGCGTGCCGATGGCGCAGCCGCCGGGCAGGGAAACGCGGGCGCGGCCTTCACGCGCCAGAAGCGGGCCGATGACCCAGAAGCTTGCGCGCATCTTGGAGACCAGCTCATAGGGCGCGGTCGTGTCGACAATGGTGCGGCAGGTGAAATGCACGGTGCGGGAATAGGCCTCGCCCTGGCTTTCGCGGCGGCCATTGACGGAAATATCGACGCCATGATTACCGAGAATGCGGATGAGCTGCTCCACGTCAGCCAGATGCGGCACGTTTTCGAGTGTCAGCGTATCGCTGGTCAGAAGCGATGCGATCATCAACGGCAGGGCGGCGTTTTTTGCGCCGGAGATGGGAATGATGCCGTTGAGCTTGTTGCCACCCGTAATTCTGATGCGATCCATGCGTCCCTACGGGCCTGTGCCCGCCTTTCTATCGTGCCTTGCGGAAAGGCGTGTCCTTAGACCAGTTTCCGCGGCGTTTCAATTTTATGCTGGTGAATTCTCTATGAGGATGATTCGTCCGTTTTTGCGGCAGGCAGGCCAATCGTCTCGTCTTCTTCGCCGGCGCGGCGCGCACGAACCTGCTGTTTGCGCTTCAAAAGATTTTCGCGAAGCTTCTTGGCCGCTCGCGCCTTGCGCTCCGCCTCGCGCTGGCGTGCCTTTTCGCCGGGCCCTGCCTGCGGCTTGCCATCGGCCACCGGAGCGGATGCCTCTGCGGAAACCGCTGCCTTTGCCTGTTTGTCATGATGTTCGTTCATAGATTCAGCAATATCTGAAAAATGTATTTTTCAACAGGGGGCACGCTTTTTTGCCCCGCTTGATGAAGAATATCGTTTTGCGACTTGCGCTCGTCAAAAACCTATGGCAATAGGCCGCCACGCTTGATGCTGAAGCAAACGCTTCGGCACCGGATGCTGCTATAGCTCAGGGGTAGAGCACTCCCTTGGTAAGGGAGAGGCCGAGAGTTCAAATCTCTCTAGCAGCACCATTTACCCAAATGATTTCAAATATTTATGTGATGGTTTGACCCGCTTGAACCGGCAAGTGCGATGTCTGCGCGCGCCGCACGGTTGGGGCCAATGGAAAACCGCGCCCCTTGCGAAGCGCGGTTTCCACATCCGAATATTCTGTTGCTGCCAGAGCGGGACGAAACCGCCCGTAGCCATCGGGCGCCGCTTACTGACGGAATAGCGACAGGATATTTTCGGAACTGGTATTGGCGATGGAGAGCGACTGGATGCCCAGCTGCTGCTGTGTCTGCAATGCCTTGAGGCGTGTTGATTCTTCGTTCATATCCGCATCCACCAGGCGGCCGATGCCGCTATCGATGGAGTCGGTGAGCTTGGAGATGAAATCTTCCTGCAGACCGATGCGCATCTTGATCGAGCCGAGGGCGGAAGAGGCGCTGCTCAGCGATTGAAACGCGGTTTCGACATCGGTGAGAAGATTGCCGATCGTGTAGGTGGGGGGCGTTGCACTGTCGAAAAGTTTGAGATCGATGTCCCATACGGAAATGCCAGAGGCTGTCCCAACCTCGCCGATGATGCCCTTTGTCGTATCAACCGTTGCAGGTGTGCCGGTCAGGCCAAAAATAACGTTGGCCGTTTCCGTCGCGGTCGTCGTGTCAACAAGGGTATAGTCGGTTTTCGTCACGCTGACCGAACCGCTGCCGTCACGGACAAAACCGGAAACGACGGTCTTGGCGCCGGTGCCCAGCAGCCAGTTTTCGCCGCTGAAAGAGGCGCCCTGCGCAATCGATTCCAGCTGTTTTTTCAGCTGGTCGATTTCTTCCTGGATCTTCGTCTTGTCGACACCCTCTTCGGTCGCCGCGACGATTTTCGATTTGATTTCCTTGACGACTTCGACGGCGCTTTCCATCGCGGAATAAGCGACATCGATCTTCGCTGCACCGAGACCCAGCGCATCCTGAACCGCGGAAAGGGCCATATTGTCAGAGCGCATCGTTGTCGCGATCGACCAGTAGGCGGCATTGTCGGATGCGGTCTTGACCCGCAGGCCTGAAGATACTCTGGATTGTGTTTCTTCGAGCTGGCCGCTGATTGCACGCAAAGTCTGAAGTGCCGACATGGCGGCGGTGTTTGTCAGAATGCTTGTCATAATTGCCCCTCTGAGCTGGCTAAATGGGAAGGGACATTCCGGGATCGCCGGAAACGACAACGCGGCGTGATGCCTGTTAACCTCTTTTTCGTCTTGGTTAACGAGTCGTTTCGATGCGCTGATTTAGCCGTGATTTGGTTAATGAAGTCTTAATCAAGAAATTTATGAATTTTGCAGTCAATGGCACAAACAAAAACCGCGCCTTTCGGCGCGGTTGATTTTTTCGCTTTCGATCTTCGATTAACGGAAGAGCGACAGGATGCTTTCGGAGTTGCTGTTGGCGATCGAGAGAGCCTGAACGCCGAGCTGCTGCTGCGTCTGCAGAGCCTTCAGCTTGGTGGACTCTTCGTTCATGTCAGCGTCCACGAGGCGGCCGATGCCCTTCTCGACGGAGTCCGACAGCTTGGAAGCGAAGTCTTCCTGCAGACCGATACGCATGGAGAGCGAGCCGAGCTTTGCTGCGGCGCTCGTCATCGCCTTCAGGGAGTTTTCAACCAGCGTCAGTGCTTCGGCCATGTTGGTGGCGCGGTCTGCAGCTGCATACTGGGTGATATCAAGCGTGTAGACGGACTGGGCGGTGACAGTCGTGAACGTTCCGGTCGTGCCGAGAATGCCGGAGGTGTCGGGGACACCTGCGGAGTCGACCGAGCCGAAAAGCGTGTTGCCGGTCGCGGTGTTGTCGAGGGCATATTTCGTGGTCGTGACGCTGACGGCACCGCCGGTGGCGCGAACGAAGCCGGCAACGACCGACTTGTCCGGGTCCGTGCCGGGCGTGGTAGCGCCGAGCGTCGAAGCGCCAACGAGCCAGTTTTCGCCGTAGAAGGATGCGCCCTGCGCAATCGATACCAGCTGGTTCTGAAGCTGATCGATTTCTTCCTGAACCTTGGTGCGGTCGACGCCTTCTTCGGTAGCCGTAACCAGCTTCGCCTTGATTTCCTTGACGACTTCGATTGCCGATTCCATGCCGGCAGAAGCGGTGTCTACCTTGGCGGCGCCGAGGCCGAGAGCGTCGGAAACGGAGGAGAGTGCCATGTTGTCGGAGCGCATGGTGGTTGCGATCGACCAGTAAGCAGCGTTGTCAGCAGCTTCGCCAACGCGAAGGCCGGAGGAAACGCGTGCCTGGGTGGATTCCATGTTCTGGCCGATAGAGCGCAGGGTCTGGAGCGCAGACATTGCTGCGACATTCGTGATAATACTCGTCATAGTAGTGTGCCCCTTGAATGGCTGATTAAAGAAGGGACATTCCGGTTTCACCGGGAACGGCGCACAGCATCATGCCTGCTAACTGGCTGATTTTTAACGTTAGCTCGCCGTTTCGATGAGCATTAGGTAACGCGGGTTTGGTTAATGAATTGATAAGCGCAGAAAGAAATTCAGCCTCGTCAAAATTAAAAAATGCAACTCTCGCGCGCACGCGCGCGTATCCTCAAAAGTTTAAAAAAAAGATAAGGCCGCACCCGTTTCCGGATGCGGCCTCATTGATGCATTCAGTCCGATTCAGCCTTTCGGACCTTTGTGCCTTCCATCCCGGTCTGCGCTCGGTCAGCCCCCGATTGCTTTTGGGAAGAAATGGGTCCCCCAGCCCCGAAGGGCTATGAGAAGCTCGGCTCTTAACGGAAGAGCGACAGGATGTTCTGCGAGTCGCTGTTGGCGATCGACAGAGCCTGAATTGCCAGCTGCTGCTGCGTCTGCAGAGCCTTCAGCTTGGTGGACTCTTCGTTCATGTCGGCGTCAACGAGGCGGCCAACACCCTTTTCGATGGTGTCGGACAGCTTGTCGGCGAAGTCGGTCTGCAGGTCGATACGGGCAGACAGCGAGCCGAGCTTGGCGCCGGCGCTGGTCATCTTCGTCAGGGCCGTTTCAACGGAGTAAAGTGCGTTGTCCAGGTCATCGGTGCCGACGTTCAGGTCGAGAACGGAAATCTGGGTGTAGGTCTTGGCGCCGACGGTGGTGGTTGCACCGGTAGCGTTCAGGATACCGGAGTTCGCGTCGATCGTGCCCGGCGTTGCTTCGGTGTAAAGCATGGACGAGGCATCCAGCGCGTAGTCCGTCGTCTTGACGCTGACATTGCCGTTGTCGTCACGGACGAAGCCGGATACGACCGTCTTGGTGGCGTTGGCGGTCGAAACGAGCCAGTTTTCACCGTTGAACGATGCGCCCGTGCCGATCGACTTCAGCTGATCGAGCAGCTGGGTAACTTCTTCCTGGATCTTGGTTTTGTCGACGCCTTCTTCCTTTGCGGCAACGACCTTGGCCTTGATCTGGGTGACAACATCGATAGCGGCTTCCATACCGGCAGATGCGGTGTCAACCTTGGCAGCGCCCATGCCCAGTGCGTCGGAGACTGCGCCGAGAGCCTTGTTGTCGGAACGCATGGTGGTCGCGATCGACCAGTAAGCAGCGTTGTCCGAAGCCGAACCAACCTTCAGGCCGGAAGAAATGCGGTCCTGCGTGGTCGACAGGTCGGAAGCGATGGAACGCAGGGTCGAGAGAGCGGCCATTGCGTTGGTGTTGGTGAGAATGCTTGCCATAATAAAATTGTCCCTTGTTTTTACGAGATACTGGAGTGGGGACATACCGGGTTTGGTATTACCGGTCGCAACGTTTCGGCTTCATGCCACTCGGTTCGGAAATGCTTAGTTTCAGAAACCAAACCCGCTGCGTGTGGAAAGAAATTCGCAGCGAAAAATTGCCCAATTATTAATTTGAGCGCCAAGAAATATTGGAAAATACTTATGGTTACTTTTTGATGTAGTTAAATGGTAATTTTTTTATTTAGGAAGATAGTTACCCGGTTGCTAGTGAAAATGGTAACCAAAGCACTAAAATGCGAAAACCCCGCGGCTTTCGGCACGCGGGGTTAAAAAACAGGGTTAATATGTATCAGCGGGGCACGAATGGCTGTCAGTTGAACGATCTGACGAGGCTGCCGACGAGCAGGTTCCAGCCGTCGATCAGCACGAAGAACAGGATCTTGAACGGCAGCGAAATCGAGGTGGGTGGCAGCATCATCATGCCCATGGCCATGGTGATGGTGGCGACGATGAGATCGATGACCAGGAACGGCAGGATGATGAGGAAACCGATCTCGAAACCGCGCCGGATTTCCGACAGCATGAAGGCCGGAACCAGCACGCGGTAGTCGACGACATTGTCGGTCATCACTTCCTGGCCACGCTCGCGGGCGATGTCCACGAAAAGCTTCAGATCCTTGTCACGCGTATTGGCGTTCATGAAGGTGCGGAAGGGTTCGGCAATGCGCTGCACGGCCTGCTGTTCGTTGATCTGGTTCTGCAGAAGCGGCTGCACGCCGTCCGTCCAGGCTTTGTCGAAGGTGGGCGACATGACGTAGAAGGTCATGAACATCGCCATCGACAAAAGGATCATGTTCGACGGCGTCGAGGCCAGTCCCATGCCGGATCTGAGGATCGAAAAGGCGATCACGAAGCGCGGAAAGCTCGTGACCATGATCAGAATGCCCGGTGCGACCGAGAGGACCGTCAGCAGGCCGAAGGTGCGGATGATCCACGCCGCAACGGAGCCGTCTATCTGCGTGTTGAACAGATCGGACGGAAATTGCTGGGCACTGGCAAGGCCCGGCAAAGCGAGGAGGACGGCGATGGTTACAAGAAATCGAATCATTCGATGACAAAGGTCCGGAACATGACCTTGGATACGCGCCCTTGAGAGCGCAGGTCAACTCGTTCCTGAATGTCATCCTTAAGATATTGAAAGCCGCGCGGCCCTTCCAGCTGCTGGAGGGAAACGGTGCGGACATAGGCCATGATGTCCTGGTGAATATCTTCCGCCAGACCCACCTCGACCGGCCCCTTGAACATCAGCGCCACTTCCAGCCGCACCCAGTTCGTCGAGGGATAGGCGAGGTTGGTGGTGATGGGATCGAGCTGGACGATGCCGTTCGCCTCGGCCGAGATTTTCTCGATACCTTCGTCCTTCTTCTCACCGTGCCCGCCGGCAGCCGCAGCGGGGGCATGCGCCTCCGCCCCGGCGATCTTCGGCGCGATCATGCCGCCCACGAGCCAGCCGCCGCCCGCGCCGAGCAGGGTGAGGATCGCAACGCCTGCGATGGTCATGACCAGAGGGGAGGATTTTTTCTTGCCCTCTGCCTGTTCGTTTTCCATGGGTCAGTCCCGTTCCCGTGTGCCGAGGTCAGAGCGGCGAGAACAGGTCGACGACCTGCTGCCCGACCGGGGGCTGCTGCACTTCCGTCAGACGTCCGCGACCGCCATAGGAGATGCGCGCTTCGGCGATGCGCTCGTAGGAGATCATGTTCTGTGCATCCACATCCTGCGGCCTGACGATACCGCCGACATTGAGGATGCGGATTTCATGGTTGACGCGCACTTCCTGTGAACCGCTGATGATGAGGTTGCCGTTTTCCAGAATGCCGGTCACCACGGCGGCCACGAGCAGCGTCAGCTTTTCGGAGCGCTTGGTCTTGCCCTTGGCCTGGGTGTCGGTGTCGGAACCGTAATTGATGCTGGAATCGGCCTTCGGGTTCCAGCCGAACAGCTGCGCATCCGCCTTCCAGTTCAAACCGCTGGAATTGGTGCGGTTGCGCTCGGTCTCGTTGTCGAAATCGGCCTTGTCGTTGATCTGGATATTGACGGTCAGGATGTCGCCGATGTTCAGCGCGCGCAGATCCTTGAAAAGGGCGCCCTGGCTGTCGCTCCACAGCGAATAACCGCTCGCCATATGTTTCGGCTGCTTCGGATACAGGCCCATCTGCGGCGTCTGGCTGAATTGCAGACCGCTGCCGATCGGGCTCATCGCGGGTGCGTTGCCGATTTCCTTCAGGGTCTGGTTGTTCTGGCAGCCGGCAAGCAAGGCGAGCGGCAGGAGGAGGGCCGGAAGACGACGCGTGCTCATGAAGGATCCTTCGAAGTGTTTTTATCGGTTGCCTGCGACATGATGCCGGCGACGAGAGCGGCTTTCTGCGCGTCCATCTCGCTGAGGATGAGGCCCGACTGGCGCGGCGGCAGCTGCATGATGATGGCGGCCGCTATTTCCACATGCATCTTTTCAAGCTGCGGCGCGGCGGCATCGGCCTTCATCGTCTTGTAGATGTCGACGAGGTTGCTTTTCGCTTGATTGAGGAAGTGTTCGCGGCGGGCCAGCCAGTCCTCATATTCCGCCTTGCGGTCTTCCAGCACGGCAATACGCTCGTTGACGTCCGACTGCAGCTTCTCCAGCTCCTGCTTTTGCAGCAGATAGCGCTGGTCGCGGGCCGCATCGGCGATGTTGGTGCAGAATTTCTGGATTTCATCCTGCGTGCTGAGTTCCGAAACCACGTTCTGCTGGCTTTCGGCGCCAGCAGCGGGAAGCAGGAAAAGCAGCGAGGCGACGGCAGCGAAGCGGGCAATGCCATTCAGGCCATTCGGGAAAGCGTTTTTCTTCTGATTGTCCATCATTGCAGCACAAGCTCCGCCTGAAGGGCGCCGGCGGATTTGATGCCTTGCAGAATGGCGATGATGCCATCCGCCTTGAGCCCGATGCTGTTGAGACCGGCAACCAGCGTGCGAAGGTCAGGTCCCTCGACGATGGCGACCTTGCTGCCTTCCTGCATTGCCATGATATCCGTCTGCGGCTGCACGGCCGTCTGGCCACGCGAGAAGGGCGCCGGCTGAATGACCTGCGGCGATTCCGTCACCTGCACGGTCAGCGTTCCGTAGCTGACGGCGACGCGGGAAATGCGCACATCCGCGCCGATGACGATCGTGCCCGTGCGCTCGTTGATGACGACCTTGGCCGGCGTATCCGTTTCCACGGTCAGGTTTTCGATTTCCGCCATCAGGCGGGTGAGGTCAGCGACGCGGGGCTTCTGTACCGCGATTTCCTGCGAATCGCGCGGCTCGGCGATCGGATCGCCGTAACGGGCGCGGGCAAAGGCATTGACGACATCGGCGACGCGCACCGCCGTCGAAAAATCGGGATTGCGCAGCTGAAGGACCAGATTGACCGAATCCTTGAACTTGGACGGCAACTCCCGCTCGATGATCGCGCCATTCGGCACGCGGGCGGAGGTGGTCACGCCCTGCGTCAATGTCGCGGCATCGCCCTGGGCCGAAAAACCATTGACGATAAGCGAACCCTGCGCGACCGCGTAGATCTGCCCGTCCGCACCGGAAAGCGAGGTCATGATGAGCGTGCCGCCGCGCAGCGACGAAGCGTCGCCCAGCGAACTTACCGACACGTCGACGCGGCTGCCGGGGCTGGCGAAAGGCGGCAGGTTGGCCGTGACCATGACAGCGGCGATGTTCTTGGCGTTCGACTGGCCGCCCTGCGTGGTGATGCCGAGGTTCTGCAGCATCGCCCGCATCGATTGCTCGGTGAAGGGCGAGGAGCGCAGGCTGTCGCCGGTACCCTGCAGGCCGACGACGAGACCGTAACCGATCAGCTGGTTGTCGCGTCCCGCCTGCAGCGAAGCGATATCCTTGATGCGGGACGTATCGGCATGGGCTGCGGGCACGGAAAGGAACGGCTGGGCCGAGAACAGAATGGCTGCTGCTATGATACGAAGCATTCTCATTTCGCCATCACCTGAATGGTTCCGTCCTTCATGACCGTGCCACTGACCATCACGCCGGAATCGATGTTGCGCACGCGCACGACCTCGCCGAGCGACCCGTCGGTCATCGGCGTTCCCGAAGCCATCAGCGTCATGTTGCCGATGGTGAAGACGAGTTTGACGCTTGTGCCACGCACGACGAGCGAGGGCTCGCGCAGCGCAGCGACCGGGATCGTGCGGCCGGGAAGCAGTGTCTGCTTGGAGATCCTGCCTTCGACTTCGCTGATATCGCTCGCATAACCCGAGGAAATATTGGGATTGGTCACTTCCACCGGCTTCACCTGTTCAGGCGTGATCGTCTCGCCCGGATAGATCGTGCGGGTGGGAACCAGCGCCATGGGCGCCTGAGCCAGCGCGGGAGCGAGAGCCCCAAGTGAAAAGGCAGACGCAAGGCATATACGGACGAGCGCCGTTCTGCTGCTGCTATGTTTCCGGCCAAACCTCATGTTCGCCTGCCTTTCCGTTCTTACTTCAGGTTCTTGCTGACAATCGAAGCCATTTCGTCAGCGGTGGTGATGACCTTGGAATTCATCTCGTAGGCGCGCTGCGCCGTGATGAGGTCGGTGATTTCCTTGACGGCGTCGACGTTCGAGCCTTCGAGGTAGGATTGCTTGATATAGCCGTAGCTTGGATCGTCTGGCACGCCGACCACCGCATCGCCGGAAGCCGGCGTCTGGGCGAAGAGGTTGTCGCCGAGCGGTTTCAGGCCGGCCTCGTTCGCGAAATTGGCGATGGTGAGCTGGCCGAGTTCGGTGAAGTCGGTGGCATTGCCGATGCGCGCTGTCACCTGACCCGTGCGGGTAATGGTGATGTCCTGCGCGTCCGTCGGGATATTGATGTTGGGAATGACGTTGTAGCCATCGATCGTCACCAGATTGCCGTCGGCATTCTTGTTGAAGGCGCCGGCGCGGCTGTAGAGCGTCGAACCGTCAGCCGCTTCGATCTGGAACCAGCCCTGGCCGATGATCGCGACGTCCAGCTTGTTGCCGGTCTCGATCAGGTTGCCCTGGGTATGAATGTTGCGCACCGCCGAGGTCTGCACGCCGAGACCGATATTGGCGCCTTCGGGCACGATCGCCTGGTTGGCGCGGTTCGGCACGCCCTGCATACGCTCGGTCTGGTAGAGCAGATCGGTGAACTCCGCACGCGCGCGCTTGTAGCCGGTGGTGTTGATGTTGGCGATGTTGTTGGCGATGACTTCCAGATTGGTCTGCTGGGCGTCCATACCGGTGGCAGCGATGGCAAGAGCTCTCATGTCAATATTCCTGCTGGGCTAGATCTGCATCTTGGTAATGTCGAGATAGGCCGACACGATCTTGTCTCGGAGCGCGATGGCGGTCTGCAGCGACTGTTCGGCCGAAAGCACGGCATCGACCACTTCACGGGTGTTCGCCTTGCCCTGAATGCCTTCGAAGGACGCAACTTCCGCCTTCTTCAGGTTGTTCATCGCATCCATCGAGACGTTGCCGAGAACGCTGGCGAAGCTTTGACCCGTCTGCTGGGCGGGCGTCGTCTGTTGCTCGCCGCCGAAAAGGCTTTCCGTCAGCGAGGAGACGCCGCTTGCGCCGCGGGTGAGCGAAAGGGAACTGACTTGCTTGATACCGTCGATCATTGCGATGCCTTCAGAAGGTCGATTGTGGAGGCGACGAGGTCGCGTGTCTGGCGGATGACCTGAAGATTGGCGTCGTAGCTGCGGTTGGCTTCGCGCATATCGGCCATTTCGATCAGGATGTTGACGTTCGGCATCTTCACCATGCCGTTGCTATCGGCGGCCGGGTTGCCGGGATCGTATTCGTTGACGAAGTCGCCACGGTCGACGCCGAGCTTCTTCACCGTCACGCGCTCGACGCCGCTGACGCGGTCGAGCTCGGAACCGAAGGTGACGGTCTTGCGGCGATAGGGATCGGCGCCGGGGGTGTCGCCGGTGGATCTGGCGTTGGCAATGTTTTCCGAAACGATGCGCAGTCGCGTGGACTGCACTTCCAGGCCGCTGCCGGCGATCTTGCTCGCCGCACTCAAGGGATCCATGGCTTACCTCTTTACCGTCATCAGCATCATGCGATGGAAGGATTTGACGAGATTGGCGTTCAGGTCGTACTGCCGCTTGATCTCGCCGGTCTTGGTCATTTCTTCCGCAAGCGCGACCGAATTGCCCGATTCCTGCATGCCGATCTCGTTGTTGACCGGGTTGTCACGCACCGCGATATTGTCGCTGAGGGTGCTTTCGCCGAAGTGGGCGGGATGCGTCTTCGCCATGCCGACCTGCTGGCTGGTGGCCTGCATGACCGCTTCGAAGGGGCTGACATCCTTGGCGTGGAACTTCGGGGTGTTGGCGTTGGCGATGTTGGTCGCCACGACTTCCTGCCGCACGCTCAGCCATTCCGCTTGGCGGGATGCCAGATCGAACAGTTGAATCGGTTGCATAGACTTCTCCATCTCGTATGGCCCGAACCTACGGGGCTAATCTTGCGTCAGACTTGCGGGGAGGGGAGAAGGTGCGGAACGGCGCAAGACGCGGACATAGATGCGGCCTGCCCAAAACAAAAAAAGGCGCGCCGACAGATGCGGCACGCCTTTTGAACCAGAGAAAAATATTCTATTTTTCAGGGCGATAGGTTTTCCCGGAGGATGTCTCGATCAACCATTCGCCGTTGCGCTGCTCGATCCTGGTGAGCATCGCATTGTCCGGCAGGGTCGATCCGACCCTGACCATATACATGCCGGAACCGTCCTCGATCAGGGCGCGGCCGTTGGAAACATGCAGCAGACGGAAGGAGGTCTGGCCGGGGAAGGGCTGATCCTCGACCCCGGCTGCGAGATTGTTCTGTTTTTCCCTGCCGCCTGCGCTGACGGTCGCCGTCGTCAGCATGTCGGGCAGCTCCGCCGGTGGCGGGGTGTCTTCCTTGTTGCGGTTGGTCATGGCCATGGGCGAAACGCTGAAGACTTCCCGCGGGCCGGTATGGGGCAGATCGCGGGTGCGGTCGCCGCCGGCCACCCTTATTCCGAATTTTTCCTCATTGAAGAACACGTACCAGGGGAAAAAGGCCGCCGCAGCGGCAAGCCCTATGCCAGTCCATGCCAGAATACGGTCTGGCGTGAAGAAAACAGGCTGCGGCCGCACGTCGTCAACGTCGCTCTTGTCGTTCCGCTTTTTGTTCACGGGTCAGCCTCTCATTCTCGGGTTTACCTGCGGCTGGCCATTCTGCGCGCCGCCGCGCAGCGCCGTCGCCAGATCGGCATAGGCATCCTGCGCCGCCGGTTCGCTCGGCAGCTGTTTCAGCGTTTCGTAGATGATCGGGACCTGCTTCACCGCCATGTCGAGATCGGGGTCAGTGCCGGGCCGATAACCGCCGATGAGGCGAAGATCCCGGGTTTCCTCGAAGCGGTGCACCAGCGCCTTGAGGCGCGACACCAGCTTTTCCTGATCCGGTGTCCAGGCCTTCTTGGCAAGACGCGAGATCGAGGCGAGCGGATTGATCGGCGGGTAACGGCCCTCTTCGGCAAGGCTGCGGTCCAGAACGATATGGCCGTCGAGAATACCGCGAGTCGAATCGGCAATCGGATCGTTGTGATTGTCGCCATCCACCAGAATGGAGACGATGGCGGTGATGGTCCCGGTGCCTTCGGCGCCCGGCCCCGCCCGCTCCAGAAGGCGCGGCAATTCGGTGAAGACCGAGGCGGGGTAACCGCGGGCGACCGGCGGCTCGCCCGAGGCGACCGCCACTTCGCGGATCGCATGGGCAAAGCGCGTCACGCTGTCGATGATGAGAAGGACATTGTCGCCCTGATCGCGAAAATGTTCGGCGATGGTGACGGCGGAAAGCGGCGCCATCTTGCGCAGCATCGGGCTTTCATCGCTTGTCGCGACGACGGCGATGGACTTGCTCATATTCTCGCCCATCGTATCTTCGATGAATTCGCGCACTTCGCGGCCGCGTTCGCCGACGAGCGCAATCACCACCTTGTCGAAGGCGTCTGCCTTGGCAAGCATCGACAGCAATGTGGATTTGCCGACGCCGGAACCGGCGAAAATGCCGAGACGCTGGCCGAGGCAAAGCGGCGAGAAGATATCGATTGCCCTGACACCGGTTTTAAACGGCGTCTCCACCCTTTTACGCGTCATCGAGGGCGGCGCATTGTTGGAAATCGAACGCCGCTCGATGCCGGAGGTCAGCGGACCCTGGCCGTCGATAGGCTCGCCGAGCGCATTGATGGTGCGCCCGCACCAGCTGTCGTCGGGCGAGACGCGGAAGGCGCCCTTGCGGATGACGGTATCGTGTATGCCGATCGGCTCGCCGGGTTCGATGGGGCAGACATAGCAGATGTCCGGTTCCACGCGCACGACTTCGCCGAGATGAATGCCGGTCGCGCTGCGATGGGCGACGAATTCACCGAGCCGCACATGCCGCGACAGGCCGGAAACCGTATAGTGCCCGGCGGCGATGGTGCGGACATGACCGCCATGCGCCACCGAAAATTCCGGATCGGCATAGTGCCCGGCAAGGCTCGCCAGCTGGGCGAGCTTCGGTGAAATGGCGTCAGCCGAGAGCATGGATTCCGGCATTCTCATCGCTCAGTTCCTCAACGCGCGCCGCCAAGCGTCTTGATGCCCTCGCCGAAGGTCGATTCGGTATCGCGCATCAGCGAGGAAATGCTCTCAAAGGCGCGGTTGACCTGGATGAGCTGGGTCATCTGGGAAATGCCGTTGACGTTCGACTGTTCGAGGTAACCCTGAACGACGCCGACTTCATGATTGTTGACGACCGGAACGGGCTGCGCCACGGGCTTCACGCCACTGTTGGGATGACGCAGGAAGCCTTGCGAGAAATCCGCCTGATAAATGCCGAGCGTGGCGACGATGTTTTCGTTCTGCCGGATGGCGCCGTCGAGACCGACGGTGATCGGGCCGCCATTCGGATTGAGCTGGATCGGGCCGCCGCCGGCATCGAGAACGGGATAACCGTTCGAGGAGATGAGTGCGCCGTCCGGACGCATGGTGAAACGGCCGTCGCGGGTCAGAATCTGGCCGTCGGGCGTATCCAACGAGAACCAGGCATCGCCCTTGATGGCGAAATCGAAGGAATTGCCGGTCTGCTCGAAAGCACCCTGGCGGGTGGAGAGATAGTCGTTGCCCTGCGAAACGAAGGCCACCCTGGCGTTCATGTCATTGTGGTTCTTGGCGACCATTTCGTCGAATTTTACCTCAGAACCGCGGAAGCCGACCGTGTTCACATTCGCCATATTGTCGGAAATGGTGGTGAGACGGCGCTCCAGCGCGATCTGCGAGGACAGGGCGACGTATAGTCCGGATTGCATATCATTTGCCTCCGAGTTTCAGGGAGTTGATGGAAATCAGCAGGTCCGGGGAAATGCCGTAGCCGCTGGAGGAGCCGAAAACGGCGAGAGGGTCATAGGTCGTCGATGGGTTTTGCATTTCCCACATGATGGTGAAACGCTCGAGCAGCTTGCCGACCTTTTCGGGATCCTGCAGATCCTTGATATCAATGGTTTTTTCGATCAGCGCCGCCTGTTTGTCGACATCGGCGGCGGCAAATTCGTCGGGAAGGTTGTAGGCCGTGCGAAACACCTGCGCGAGCGCGTCGTCCGCCAGAAAGTCGAGGCCCGATGTGATGGTCGACGCCTTGCGTTCGAAATAAAGGGCGAGCCGGACGCCGTTATTGTCGTCGCCCGCTTCCTGTTCCAGCGTCTGGCGGGTGTATTTGCCGATGACGCCGGATTTGGCGGCCTCGGTGGAGGTTGCCGCGGCCCCCAGGCCGGCAAAATCCAGCGACTTCGCAAAATCCGCATAACGGCTGTCGGAAAGCTTGTTGGCGAAGGCGTCCTTGTCCGAGGTGCCTTCCGTCAGCACCTTGCGGATGAAGGCCTTCGCATAGGCCATGTCCTCGAGCCCGTGGGCTTTCAGCGCGTAATTGTAAAGGCGCGTATCGGCCATGAAGTCGTCGATGGATTTCACATCGCCGATCTCCGCGCGGTAATATTCGGTCTCGCGCGCCACGTCGGGCTGCTCCGACACCCGCTCAAGCGATTTGCCGATATCCTGACTGATCAGTCTGTAGCTGGTGTAGGTGGAAGTCACTGAACCGCCGCTCTCGTTTGATCCCGATCTCAAGGCGCACGTCCGCCTTTGCCGGCATAGTGCCGTGGCTTGCTTGTGCGAAACTGGCTGGAGGCGGCAGCGTGGGAGAGGCTTGGCGGACAGGTTCACGCAAGCCACATTTTTTAGACATGGCGGCATGGAACACTGTTCGGGCGTGGTCGATCAATGAATATTGTAATTGGACTTATAATCACCTTCGGCTGCATCATCGGCGGCTATATGGCGATGGGCGGTCATCTGGACGTGCTGGTTCAGCCGTTCGAATTGATGATCATCGGCGGCGCCGGTCTCGGCGGCTTCATCATGGCGAACCCCATGAAGGTCGTGAAGGATTCGGGCAAGGCGCTCGGCGAGGCCTTCAAGCATTCGGTCCCGAAGGAGCGAAACTATCTCGACGTGCTCGGCGTGCTTTATTCGCTGATGCGCGATCTGCGCACGAAATCGCGCAACGAGATCGAGGCTCACATCGATAATCCGGAAGAATCCTCGATCTTCCAGAGCGCGCCATCGGTTCTGAAGAACAAGGAACTGACCTCGTTCATCTGTGACTACGTCCGCCTCATCATCATCGGCAACGCCCGCAGCCACGAAATCGAGGCGCTGATGGACGAGGAAATCGAGACCATCCTGAACGACAAGCTGAAGCCCTATCACGCGATTACCACCATGGGCGATTCCTTCCCCGCCATCGGTATCGTCGCGGCGGTTCTCGGCGTCATCAAGGCCATGGGCAAGATCAACGAATCGCCTGAGGTGCTGGGCGGCCTGATCGGCGCCGCACTCGTCGGCACCATGCTCGGCATCATCCTGTCCTACTCGATCTGCAACCCGCTCGCTTCGCAGGTCAAGATCGTCCGCACCAAGCAGCACCGCCTCTACATCATCGTGAAGCAGACGCTGATCGCCTACATGAACGGCTCGGTGCCGCAGGTCGCACTCGAATACGGCCGCAAGACCATCTCCAACTACGAGCGGCCGTCGATTGACGCCGTCGAGCAGGAGATGATGAATCCCGGCGGCGAAAACAAGGCGGCATGACGATGGCAAAAGCTGCAGCGCAAAAAGCACCCGCCATCGACACCGCCCTGCTCGCAAAATTGACGGGAGGGCTGTCCGACCGCAAGACAATCGCCAAGATCGGTTCCGATATCGGCCATCTCTACAGCGAATTCCTGCCTGATATTTTCCACAGCGAGACCGGCATTGCGATCGATGTGGAATATGTCGGCTCCGAATCGGGACTGATGACCGATCTCATCGCCAATGTCGGGCAGAATGTCTCGGTCGCCGATTGTTCGCTGCGCAACTGGTGCCCCAATTTCATGATGACGGTCGGCAACGGCTTCGTCATCGCGCTCATGGAGCGCATGCTGGGCGCATCGCCGGATACCATCGGCGAGCCGGACGAGCGGAGCCTCTCCCATATCGAGCTCGACCTTGCGGCCATGGTTCTCGGCCGCATCGCGGGCGTCCTGCGTTCCGGTGTCAACGCGCCGGGCGGTTTCGAGGCGACGATTGACCCGCCCTTCAATGCCAACGGAAAAAGCGCTTTCGACGAGATGATCGCCGGCCTTTACGGCGTGACCATCCGCATGAAGATCGATATCGGCAAGGTATCGTCGGAATTTTCCCTCATCGTGCCGCAGCGGCCCCTGCTCAAAACCTCCATCATCGCTCCGAAGGCTTCCGCCCAGGCGCTGAAGAAGCAGGAGGAATGGATGGAGATGATTTCGGAGCAGGTGAAGCGGTCGCAGGTCACGCTCGAGGCGCGCATCAAGCTCGAAACGCTGACGCTCAGGACGATCTCGAAGCTGGTGGCCGGCGATGTCATTCCGTTCCAGGCTCTGAAGCAGGACGACATCGGCGTCGAGGTCAGCGCCAACGGTTCCAAGCTCTATAATTGCGAATTCGGCAAGTCCGGCGACCGCTACATGGTTCGGGTGAAGAACAATGTCAGCACGGACGACGAGATCTTACGACATTTGATGGGTTAAAATCCTGCCCGGCCTTTGCGGTTCTGGGCAGGCTGACGCAAGTTTCAAAGGGAATAATCAGCGCATGGCTACGAAGAAAACACCTGTGACCGATGATGCGGCGCTGCCGTCGTTTGAAGACGGCGGCGACCTCGACCAGGCTATCGGCGATCTGCGTGGCGTCCTCAAGACGGATGCGGAAGGCTCGTTGTCCGATTTTGGCGACTTCGGCGATTTTGGAAGCACGGACGAGGTTTCGACGGACAACGACCTTTCCGCCTTCGGTGGCGGAACGACCGATTTTGCGATGGATGATTTTGCCGCCGCTCCGCAGGTTGCGGGCGTGAAGGCGCCGCTTGGCAGCGGATTGTCCGAAAATATGGAAATGATCATGGACATCCCGATCGATGTCCAGATCGTTCTCGGCACCAGCAGAATGCTCGTTTCGGGGCTGATGAGCCTTGAAGAAGGAGCGACGATCGCACTCGATCGCAAGATCGGCGAGCCGGTCGAAATCATGGTGAATGGCCGCCGTATTGCGCGCGGTGAAATAACGGTTCTGGAAGACGACGATACGCGCTTCGGCGTAAAATTGATTGAAGTACTGAGTACGCGAAAAGCCTGATCCCTGTGGGGACGGAGAGGAAAGACCATGATGGACTTCGAGGATTTCGGTAACCCCCTTGCGGGCAAGCCGTTGTCTCAGGCCGACAAGGCGGCCGCGGTGCTGCTTGCCATGGGCAAGGGCGTCGCCGGCAAGCTGCTTAAATTTTTCACGCAGCACGAATTGCAGATGATCATTTCCTCGGCCCAGACCCTGCGCGTCATCCCTCCGGATGAACTCGCGCAGATCGTGGCGGAATTCGAAGACCTGTTCACCGAAGGAACGGGTCTGATGGACAATGCCAAGGCAATCGAAAGCATTCTCGAAGAAGGCTTGACCCCTGAAGAGGTGGACAGCCTTCTTGGCCGCCGCGCGGCCTTCCAGGCCTATGAAGCGTCGATCTGGGACCGCCTGCAGGAAGCCGAGCCGGAATTCGTCGGCAAGTTCCTGCTGCGCGAACATCCGCAGACCATCGCCTATATTCTCTCCATGTTGCCCTCGTCCTTCGGCGCCAAGGTGCTTCTCACCATTCCGGAAGAGCAGCGCGCCGATATCATGAACCGCACCGTCAACATGAAGGAGGTCAGCCCCACGGCTGCCCAGATCATCGAGAAGCGTGTGGTCAACCTCATCAACGAAATCGAAGCCGAGCGCAATGCGGGCGGTTCTACGAAGGTTGCCGATCTGATGAACGAACTGGACAAGCCGCAGGTCGATACTTTGCTCAGCTCGCTCGAGACGCTCAGCAAGGAAGCCGCAAACAAGGTCAAGCCGAAGATCTTCCTCTTCGACGACCTCATGTTCATGCCGCAGCGCAGCCGCGTCCTGCTGCTCAACGATGTTTCGGCCGATGTTCTGACGATGGCGCTGCGCGGCGCCACGATGGAAATCAAGGAATGTGTGCTCTCCAGCATCAGCCCGCGCCAGCGCCGCATGATCGAATCGGACCTGGCGGTGCCGCAGGCCTCGATCAACACCCGCGAAGTGGCGATCGCGCGCCGCGCCGTCGCGCAGGAGGCGATCCGGCTGGCCAATTCCGGCCAGATCCAGCTGAAGGAAGCCGCCACGGAAGACCAACCGGCCGCCGCTTGAGCGGAAGCCGGTTGATAACCCGCCCTTCCGGCGGAACCGGCCATTGCGATGGCCGGTCACGGACGCTAGTTTCGGGATGACGGCCTGCCGGGATCGGCGGGCCTTTTTTTGATCCCGGGGACGTGCCTTGGCAGACGATCAGGACAAGGACAGTAAAACAGAAGCCCCGACGGAGAAAAAACTCCGCGATGCGGCGGAAAAGGGCAATCTTCCCTTTTCCCGCGAAGTGCCGATCTTTGCCTCGTCGCTGGCTTTTTACTGCTACCTGGTCTTCTTTCTGCCCGATGGCGCCGGTCGTCTTGGCGTCACATTGAAGGACCTGTTCGGTCAGCCCGAACAGTGGGACCTCAGCACCCGGCCGGATGCCCTGTCGCTATTGTATTTTCTCGGTACCTCGATTGCCTATCTGCTGATGCCGGCGATGATCATGTTCATCGTTTTCGGGCTTGCTTCGTCGTTTTTCCAGAACCTGCCGTCGCCGGTGCTTGAGCGGGTGCGTCCGCAATGGTCACGCGTCTCGCCGGCGAAGGGCTTCACGCGCATCTACAGCAAGCAGGGCTTCGTGGAATTCGGCAAGTCGGTATTCAAGATCATGATCGTCTCGGTCATCATGTTCTTTGCCCTGCGTGGCGATTTTTACAGCCTCATCGATCTGATGTTCTCCGATCCGCAGGTGATTTTCGTCAAGCTGGTCGAGATCGTCAAAAAGATGATGGTCGTGATTTTGCTTTCGACCGCGCTGCTTGCCGCCGTCGACGTTTTGTGGACGCGTCATCACTGGTTCAGCCAGCTGAAAATGACGAAGCATGAGGTGAAGGAAGAATACAAGCAGTCGCAGGGTGACCCCGTGGTCAAATCCCGCCAGCGCTCCATCGCCCGCGACCGTGCCCGCCGCCGCATGATCAACAATGTGCCGCGCGCCACACTTGTCATCGCCAACCCGACACACTTTGCGGTGGCGCTGCGTTATGTGCGCGAAGAAGGCGACGCACCTGTTGTCGTCGCCAAGGGCCAGGACCTTATCGCATTGAAAATCCGCGAGATTGCGGAAGAAAACAATATCCCCGTTTTTGAGGACCCTCCGCTTGCACGCTCCATGTTTGCGCAAGTCTCGGTAGATAGTGTGATTCCACCAGTCTTTTACAAGGCTGTGGCTGAGCTCGTTCACCGGGTTTACGCCATGAAGTCATCGAAAATACGGGTTCAATAAAACCAATGAAAAAATCCGCCTATTCCGAACAGCGGGAAATGATCGTCGCAGAGGCGATCAACCCGATCGCCACCGAACTTCGATTGTTAGACCCGGCCGACCTGATTTCGCTGCTCCGATTCGAGTGCAATGGCAGTATCGCCGACCTCGTTTCCTCGGCGGCGGAGCTTTATTATCATCCCGGTACGATCAATTTCGGCGCCGGCGGCGAATATAAGCTCGAATGGGAAGGCGCGCCGGAGATCGTCCTCGATCTCGAGCTCAAGCCGAAGGGCGCCACGGTCTATGCGCGGCTGACGCTCGCCAACGACCATGCGGCGATCGAGATCAATCACGTCTCGTTTCAGAACCCTTCCGAAAATCCTGATGAGAACACCGAGTTTCTTCGTCAAAGCCTGACGGCTGCGCGATTCGTGCCCACCCGTCAGGGCGAAGCGGCTTAACCGGATCTTCCGCTCCATATTTCCGTCATGTCCGTTGCGCGCGCCGAAATTCGCGGGCGCAACGGCCTCGTTCCGGTGCGTTTTAACCCGAGCTTGCCTGAAGCCTGCCGGTTTATGCGAAACCCGGCTGCGAAAGCGAGGAACGCCTTGCAAATCAGTCTCGTTGTTTGTTACCTATCGCATTAACGATTTGTTAACGAACGGCAGGTCGCGGTGGTCGGTTCTGGCCATTGCCGATGCGCATGATGCCCCTGCTCGTTGTCGGCACAGCGCCGGATTTTTTCTTAAATTTTGAGTTGGGTGGACCCCATGACCAGCATTTTGACCAATGCGGCGGCAATGGCCGCGCTGCAAACCCTGCGTATGATCGACAAGAATCTGGAAACGACGCAGGCGCGCGTGTCTTCCGGCTATCGTGTCGAGACTGCGGCGGACAACGCGGCCTACTGGTCCATTGCGACGACGATGCGCTCCGACAACAATGCCCTTTCGGCCGTGCAGGATGCTTTGGGTCTGGGCGCCGCCAAGGTCGACACCGCCTATGACGCGCTTGAAAGCACGATCGAGGTCGTCAAGCAGATCAAGGCCAAGCTCGTCGCCGCCTATGGCGTAGGTGCCGATCGCAGCAAGATTCAGGATGAAATCAAGCAGCTTCAGGAACAGCTGAAGAGCATCTCCGAATCGGCCTCCTTCTCGGGTGAAAACTGGCTGCAGGCCAGTATCAGCAACGGCGGCACGCCGCCGGTCGAGGAATCGATCACCAAAAAGGTCGTTGCATCCTTCACCCGCACAGGCTCGGGCAATGTCGGGGTCACCACCGTTGACTACACGCTCGACGGCAGCACCGTGCTTTTCGACCTCAGCGGCGGAAAGCTCGGCATTCTCGACAAGAATGCCGTTTTTGTCAGCAAGACGGAATATGAAGTCACCCAGACGTCGACGACCGCCGGCAAGACGGCGGAGGCGGGTTATGTCGTGCCGAAGCTTACCGATGCAGAAATCGGCGCGCTGAATGCCGCGACGACGGATACGAATACGGATCCGAATGTCTACAGTGACGGGACCGCCAATTATCTCCGCCTTGCCGAAAATGCATGGGTCAAGGTGACGGCGACAGATCCGTCGAGCGGCGGCACCACCGTTTCTCCCGCCTATCGCGACACCAGCAGCAACGACTGGTTCTACGATACCAGCAGCGGAACGGCTTCCGCCGATCGTTCCCTCGGCTTTTCCGTCTCCACCCTCGATCTCGGCAATCTCGACATCGTCGCCGCAGCCATGGGTGGTTTTGCCGGCAGCGGCACGACCTATACCGACGCAGACGCCATCGACATGATGATGTCCTTCGTCGACGGCCAGCTTGAGGCGATGACCAGCACGGCTTCCAGCCTTGGTTCGTTGCAGAGCCGCATCAGCATGCAGGACAACTTCGTCTCCAGCCTGATGGATGTGATCGACAAGGGCATCGGCCGTCTCGTCGATGCTGACATGAACGAGGAATCGACCAGGCTGAAAGCGCTGCAGACGCAGCAGCAGCTCGGCATCCAGGCGCTCTCCATCGCCAACGCCAACGCGGAAAATATCCTCCAGCTCTTCAAGTAACGGGTCTGGCCGGCGTGGGCGCGCGGGGATGAATGGGTGCAGGCTTCCTGATCGAGCCCGCCTTCATCCTCGCACAAGTTTGAACACCTAACGTCGGGTCAATATGGGGCGGATCGCATGGCGTGATCCGGCCGGGAAACGTGGAAGAGACGGGCAGGGTAGCAAGGATGACGGTGGTGCCGCCAAACGGCTTACAGCATTTCCAGGAAAAGTGGACCCCGGTTTTCCGTCCGGAAATGCGGCGCGGCTTTTGCGATTCGCGCAGGCAACGGGACATGTTTCGCCCTTTTGGCCCGTTTTGCCGGGGGCAGGCATGAGCGCGTCGATTGCACGATTTCTCAAGGATTTCGGTGAGGCACAACCGGCTTCATCGGCCTTTGGCGACCCGTTGGCGGATGTCGCTACCGATTTCGCGTCCGGTTTTGCCGATGTCACTTCCGGTTTCGACGAGGTAGCACCCGTCGATGCGGAAAGCGAAAAACAGGCGGCCTATGCCCGGGGCCGCGAGGATGCCACCCGCGAGATTACCGAAAAGATGCAGGCCGAGCGGGAAGAGCTGCTCGCCGCTCACGCCGCCGAGCTGGAGGAACTCCGTTCTGTCTATCTTGAGGAGACGGCCGTTTTTCTGTCACGCCGTCTGCGCGAAGGTATCGACGCAATCGCCGCCAATCTCAGCGAACAGACCGCCAATATTCTTGCGCCGCTTCTGACGGAAAAGCTGTCGCTCAAGGCGGTCTCGGCACTGGCGGATGTGGTGCGCACCGCCATGCCGGATGGCGAGGCGGTCACGCTTGTCGTGAAAGGCCCGAAAAACCTGTTCGAGCAGTTGAAGACCCAGCCGGGCTTTGAAGAAGAAACGATGAAATTTACCGAGACAGCCGATATCGATCTTTCGATCGAGTTGGGTGAAAGCGTGTTCGTGACGCGCATGTCCGCCTGGGCATCCAGTCTTCGCAAGGTGATGAAATGAGTGAAGGCGAAAATCACCACCACGGCAAGAACGAGATCATCATCGTCAAGCGCCACAAGGGCGGGCATGACGGTGCGCACGGTGGTGCGTGGAAAATCGCCTATGCCGACTTTATGACCGCGATGATGGCGTTCTTCCTCGTCATGTGGCTTGTCAACGCCGCCAATGAGGAAACCAAGGCCTCGGTCGCCAGCTATTTCAACCCGATCAAGCTGTCGGATGAGAAACCCTCGTCCAAGGGGCTGGAAAAGCCTGTCGACAAGGAAGAGGGCGTCCAGAAGAAGGACCAGTCCAACATCCAGGCGGAAAAGGTCACCAAAGGTTCCGCTGCGGCGACGGGCGAAGACCTGACCTCGCAGACCGGTGAGCAGTCGAATTTCTCCGAAGCGGACTTTTTCGAAAATCCCTATTCCGTGCTGGCGGAAATCGCCCAGCAGGTGGGGCAGCAGGCCAATGTCAGCGCCAAGGGCGAAGGCGGCGCCGCCGATTCCGGGCCGGCGACGGGCGCAAGCGGCGGCGAAGCCTATCGCGATCCCTTCGATCCTGATTTCTGGACCCAGCAGGTGAAAATCACCCGCGCCGATCAGCCGCAGAAACCGGTTGAACAGCAGCAACTTGCCGAGAACAAACAGGAGGATGCGGCCGAGAACGCTCAGGCGGTCGCGCTCAAGTCGTCCGAGACGCCGGCTGACAAGGCGGAAGACGGAAAGCCGACGGAAATCGCCGCCGTGGTGCCGCAGCAGCGTCCGGATGCCGCCGAGCAGGCAGCGCTTGCGCAGCCGAAGCCGGATGAGCCGCGACAGGCAAGCGATGCGCAGCAAAAGGCGAGCGATGCCGACTGGGAAAAGGCCGACACGCTGCGCGAAGAGATCGAGAAGCAGATATCAGGCATAACCGGCAAGCTTTCCGAAGGTCTGGTGGTGACGCCGGCCGAAGGCGGATTGCTGCTGACCATTTCCGACCAGACGGAAACGCCGATGTTCAATATCGGATCGGCCGTTCCCCGGCGTGAAATGGTTCTGGCCATGGAAAAAATCGGCAAGCTGCTGCAGGAGCGCGGTGGCAGCGTGGTGATCCGCGGCCATACCGACGGGCGGCAGTTCAAGGGCGAGGCCAATGACAACTGGCGGCTTTCCATGGATCGTGCCCACAGCGCCTATTACATGCTGGTGCGCGGCGGCCTGTCGGAAGAGCGGGTAAAGCAGGTCTCGGGTTTCGCGGACCGCAGATTGCAGGTGCCGGCAGACCCTCTGGCGGATGCCAACCGCCGTATCGAAATTCTGCTTGAGGCCGATCGGGGGTGAGTGTGACGAAAACCTCGAAACGCTGGCTTCTTCTTGCGGCGACGCTTTGCGGTCTCGGCTCCGAGCCGGGTAGGGCGTTTTCGCAGTCGCAAGACAATCTCATGCCCTACGCCATGCTGCGCTCCTTGCAATTCGTGCAGGATTCGGTGGCCATGGGCGACCATTCCGCCTCGGAAATGCAGCGGTTTCTGTTGCAGACCATCGACGAGCGGCTGAAGAGCGCGCCTTCGGCGATTTTCAAAGATCCGCGCAATGTCGATGCGGCGCTGATCTATGCGATGAGCGGCGGCAATCCGGCGACGCTGGAATTTCTGGTCGCACGCGATGTGGATGGCAATTTCGACAGCCGCGTTGCCGATATCCTGCGCAAATACCTGTCCGGCAAGGGAACGCTGGTGGCGCAGAGCATCGCGGCCATGGTGCCCGAATATCGTGGCAAGCGGATTGGCGCTTATCTGGCGCTGATCGGCGGCAATGTGACGATCCCGCGCGATCCGCTGGCGGCGCTCGGTTTTTATGACATAGCCCGGCTCGAAGCGCCCGGCACCATCGTCGAGGAGGCGGCATTGCGCCGTTCGCTCGCCATCGCGGTCGAGGACGGCGATGCGGCGCGCGGCGTCGATTATGCACAGCGTTATGCGCGGCGGTTCCTGCACTCGCCCTATGCCAGCCAGTTCGCGGACCTTCTGGTGTCGCTGGTGGTCAAGCGCGCCGATTCCATCGGCGAGGAGGCGATACAGGAAACCTTCGCCATGATGGATACGGAGAGGCAGAAGGAAGCCTATCTGCGCCTTTCCCGCCTGGCGGCGATCAGCGGCAAGGATTCTCTGGCGCGCATGGCGGCGTTGAAGGCGAAGTCGCTGTCTGCTTCGTTGCCGGATCAGCCGGAAGTACAGGCAAATCTCTATGAAAGCCTTTCCAACATCGGCACGCCCGATGTGGTGAGCGCGATCGAGACAATCGGGCAAATTCCCGAAGCGCAGCTTTCGGATCGGGACAGGGCGCTGCGGGAGGCGGCAAGGGCGATTGCCGAACAGGTGGTTCGTCCTCCTTCCCTGCAGCCCGGCGTCGAGACCGACACTGCGGCCACGAAGGACACCGGGCGGAATGCGCCCGAAAACGAGGCGACCGCTGCCGATGCAAAGAGCATATGGCGGGTCGAAACCCAGAAGGCAGACGATGAGGGCGATAACGTGCGGCAACTCGTGACGAGTGGCCGCAGCAAGCTCGATGAAATCGACAGCCTGTTAAAGAAAGGCGAGGGGGCACCATGATCGACGCAGCCATCAACGCGATAATGAATGCGCCGCCATCCGATCCGCGCGCGGGCAGCGCCAACGTCAGGGACGACGCCAAGGGCGGCAGTTTCGGCGATGCCCTTTCCACGGTCCGGGACGAGCGCCCGCCGCAGGCACTGCATTCGCGGCATCAAGAGGACGAGAAGCCGGCAGAAGAACAGCAGGCGCAGCCCGATGGTGAGGCGGAAAAGATGGATGTCCCGGTCAAGCGGCCTGCAACATTTCTCAATGTGATCGTCAACGAGCATGCCGGCGAAGGTCGTGCGCAGGAGACCGTGGCCGAGTTTCGGAACGCGGTGAAAACGACCCGCGCAACACCCGAAAACGGCAAGACCGGCAAGAAGCCCAAGGACGACACCGACAAGGACACCGAGGTGACGGCCGATGCGATCGATCCGAAGCTGGCGGAACTGCAGCTGGTGACGGCCAATGCCGCCGAAGTGGCGACGGCCAAGACACCGCTTGAGGAAATCGCACAGGCGATTGCCGGCAAGACCGACACGGTGAAATCAGACCGGGCTGAACCTGTCCGGGTCAAGGCCGAGCATTCGCTCAGGGACATGCCGACAGGGATCGCAGCTGCCGGTAATGAGGCGGGCTCGGCTTCGGAAAATGAGGGCGATGCCTCGGCATTCCGTTTTTCGTCTCCGCGTTCGGGTGCTGCCCGCGCTCTCGATATGAGCACGGTTCAGCGTGAAGGCCGTGTCGAGTTCGATGCACGGGAAAGCACTGGCAAGGCGGCCGATACCATAACGGTTCTCGATTCGCGGCGTTTCATCGGTCTCGCGCCTTCGACCAACGCTTCGGCCCTGACCGGGCTGATCGTCAATGATCCGGAATGGGTGAGCGCCATGCAGCCCGGTTCGTCGCTCTCCAATGCGGCGGCCCAGAGCAGCACCGGCAAGGTCGTCCATACGCTGAAGCTGCATATGACGCCGATCGAGCTCGGATCGGTGACGATGTCGCTGCGTCTTGCCGGTGACGAGCTTGCCGTTCACATGACGGTGGAGAGCGTTGCTGCCTATAAAAAGCTCCAGGAAGACAGCAAGAGCATCCTCGAGGGTCTCAAGGCGCAGGGTCTGACGGTCGATAACATCACCATCAGCATCGCTTCTTCCGACAAGAGTGACCAAACGGGCACACAGGGCAACAATCAGCAAAATCAGCAGGCGCAGCAGCAGGGCCAGCAGGCCGCCGCGGGGCGCAACCGTGACGAGTCCGGAGCACGGGGCGACCGGCAAGGCAATGGCGATAATTTGGGGGTGCATAATGAAGGCATGGATGGCGCTCTTGGTTCTGCCCGCTCTTCTGCTGACAATGGCGTCTACCTCTGAAAACGCGTCGGCTTCGGCAACGTCAGGTGTCTGTGAAAGAGAGATCCAGTCGGCGGCACGCAAATATGGCGTGCCGGAGGGAATTCTCTATTCGGTGGGGCTGACCGAAACGGGCCGCAAGGGGCGTCTCGACCCCAATGCCATGAATATTGAAGGAAAACCGGTATTTGCCTCCTCCACCGAGGAGGCGTTGACCACTTTCGAGGCGGCGAAGCGCAACGGCGCCAAGCTGATCGACCTCGGCTGCATGCAGATAAATCATTATTTCCATGGCGAAAACTTCGCATCCGCGCGGGAAATGTTCGATCCGCGCCGCAATGTGGAATATGCCGCGATGTTCCTTCGTAATCTCCACAACAGGCATGAAACCTGGACCATGGCGGTCGCCCGTTATCATGCGGGTCCCAACAATGACCCGGCGCAGAAGAAATATGTCTGTCGTGTCATCGCCAATCTGGTGGCGACGGGCTACGGGAAATGGACTCCCAACGCGAAAAATTTCTGCGACGGATAACAACCTGAAATTGCTTTCAGGCGCCGCAGGACTCGTATTTTGAAATGTGGCGATAGATTGATCGAAAAAAGGCATTTCAAGCGGTTTTTTCGGAATTTTGAAATTTCTACACAAAAATTTTGTGCCATATATGGTTAATACCCACTATATATAGATCAAATCGGCACAAAATAGTTAATCAATTATTAATATCTATCGATGATTTCCTACAGTTGTCGCTGAATCCCCCGATTCGTACCAATGCCACATTGGAAAACACCACACTGATTCGGAGGCGGACGAATGATCGTAGTGGTTGATGAGCGCGAGCTCGTTAAAGACGGCTATACATCTCTATTTGGGCGTGAGGGCATTCCCTCGACCGGGTTCGATCCGGTCGAATTCGGGGAATGGGTCTCGACGGCCGCGGAAAGCGATCTTGCGGCTGTGGAAGCCTTCCTGATCGGCCAGGGCGACCGGAGCTTTTCTTTGCCGAAGGCGATCAGGGATCGCACGACGGCCCCGGTGATCGCGGTCAGCGACCAGCCCTCGCTGGAATCAACGCTGGCGCTTTTCGACAGCGGCGTCGACGACGTCGTGCGCAAGCCGGTTCACCCCCGTGAAATCCTGGCACGTGCGGCGGCGATCCGTCGCCGGCTGCAGGTCATCTCGAACTTTACCGATGCCGGGCCGATCCGGGTTTTCTCCGATGGCCGTGATCCGGAAGTCGGTGGTGAAGTATTTCCCTTGCCGCGCCGCGAGCGCCGCATCCTCGAATATTTGATCGCAAATCGCGGACGCCGCGTTTCCAAGGCGCAGATTTTCAATGCCATCTACGGCATCTTCGATGATGACGTCGAAGAAAACGTCGTCGAAAGCCATATCAGCAAGCTGCGCAAGAAGCTGCGCAAGAAGCTTGGCTACGATCCGGTCGATTCCAAACGTTTCCTCGGCTACAGCATTGATTGGCAATGATTTTCATTGACCCGCGTGGTCTTTTTCAAACGCGGTATTTCCGACAGCTTCACGCAAGCCAAACGCTTTACCTTCTCCCTGAAAGATGACCACGAGGGTTTTTGAATGAGTATTTTCGGCACTATGCGAACCGGTGTGTCCGGCATGAATGCACAGGCGAACAAGCTGGGCACCGTGGGCGACAACATCGCCAACGCAAGCACCACCGGCTACAAGCGCGCATCGACGTCGTTCTCCTCGCTCGTTCTGCCCTCGTCGTCGGGCAGCTACGCCTCCGGCGGCGTTCAGTCCAACGTTCGCTACAGCATTTCGGAGCAGGGCAACCTCTCCTACACCACCTCGAGCACCGACCTTGCCATTCAGGGCAACGGCTTCTTCGTGGTTCAGGATGGTGCGGGCACGCCCTACCTCACACGTGCCGGTTCCTTCCAGAAGAACGCGGAAGGATATCTGGAGAATGCGGCGGGCTTCATGCTGATGGGCTACCCTTACGGCGCCAACCCGCCGGCTGCGGTCGTCAACGGCTTTACGGGCCTTGAGGCTATCAATATCAATGACTTCGGTCTGACAGCGTCTCCCTCCACGCAAGGCAGCTTCCCGGCGAACCTTAACCGTGATGAGACAATCGTTGCTGCGGGATCGCGCCCGAGTGACAACGTCGCAACGTCGACGATTGGCAGCAAGACGTCGCTTACGGCGTTCGACAGCGGCGGTGCCAAGGTTCTTTACGACTTCTATTACACGCGCATTGACAACGATGCGTCCGGCAATCCGCAGTGGGAAGTGTCGGTTTATCGTCAGGATCAGTCAACGGACGGCGGCTTCCCTTATACGGCAACCGCACCGGCGACACTCGTCAAGGAAACGGTCACCCTGACCTTCGACCCCGCCACCAACAAGCTCACCAGCGGATCGGATAGCTCGATCACGATTAACGACAGTAACAGCGGCGTGGCGCAGGCGATTGAGATCGACTTGTCGCAGATGACGCAGTTCTCCTCGAAGTTCACGCCAGGCACTGCTGTTCTGAACGGCAACGGCCCAAGCCAGATCAAGGACGTCGAAATCGGCAAGGATGGCCTGGTCACGGCGGTCTATCAGGATGGCGGTCGCCGCAACATCTACCAGTTGGCGCTGGCCACGGTGCCGAGCGTCGACAATCTCAGCCCGCAGAACGGTAACGTTTATCTGCCGAGCAACGAGTCGGGTGTTGTCACCATCGGCTTCGCGCAGACGGGCAGCTTCGGTTACATCCAGAAGGGTGCGCTGGAAGGCTCGAACGTCGATATCGCCAGCGAACTCACCGACATGATTGAATCCCAGCGTATCTACACAGCGAATTCGAAAGTCTTCCAGACTGGATCGGATTTGATGGACGTCCTGATCAATCTGAAGAGATAATACTTCTCACGAGGACAGATGAATGTCGCTCACGTCAGCAATGAATACTGCGCAGTCGATTTTCAATAATACAGGTAAGCAGACGGACGTTACCTCGAAAAACATTGCCAATGTCGGCAATGCGAACTACGTCAAGCGAACCGCCATTCTCGGCACGACCATGGCTGGAGCGAGTGTCGTCTCCAACGGCCGTGCCCAGAATGAAAGTCTTCTCAGGCAGACGATCTCCAGCTCTTCTCTCGCTTCCGGCCAGAGCACGGTTCTGACCGGTCTTGAGGAAATGAAGAGCATTTTCGGCGGCAACGATTATGAGAGCTCGCCGGCAACCTATATGAAGGAACTGCTGAAGAGCCTGGACGCCTACGCGGCCAAGCCGAGCGATGCCGCTCTGGCAGCAACGGCCGTCACCTCCGCTACCGATGTCGCCAGTTCCCTGAACAAGGCCTCGAACGAATTGCAGGCGATGCGTCTGCGCGCCGACAAGGAAATCGCCCTTCAGGTCGACAAGCTGAACGGCCTGCTTGCGAAGTTCGAGGAAGCCAATAACGAGGTCAAGGCGCAGACGGCGATCGGTGGCGATCCAAGCGATGCTCTCGACCAGCGTGAGACGCTTCTGAAGGATATTTCCTCCATCATCGGCATCAATGTCGTCAATCGTCCCAACAACGATGTGGCGCTTTACACGACGGATGGCGCAACGCTCTTCGAAATCGTGCCGCGCAGCGTGACGTTCAAGACGCAGCCGGGTTATGATGCGACGACCACGGGCAACGCAATCTATGTCGATGGCGTGGCACTGAAGGCTGGCAGCGGCAGCAACACGACGGCTGAGGGATCGCTTCAGGGCCTGATGCAGGTTCGTGACGACCTGGCGCCGACGATGCAGAGCCAGCTCGACGAAATCGCCCGCGGCCTCATCACCATGTTTGCGGAAAAGCCGGCGGATGCGACCAGCGGCCTGCCGGATATGCCCGGTCTCTTCACCTACGGCTCGCCGGCGGCGACGACCATTCCGGCAGACGGGATTGTCTCTCCCGGGCTCGCGGCCAGCATTACCGTCAACCCGGCGTTAATTATTTCCAAAGGTGGCAATCCGGAATTGTTGCGTGACGGCGGTATCAACGGTACCGATTACGTGATCAATACCGCAACCTCGGGGGGAACCGGTTTCTCCGAGCTGATCCGCAGCTATGTTACTGCCTTTGACGCGCCCATGAATTTTGCCGCGTCGACACGTATCGATACGAATACCAGCATCCTGAAATACGGCACCAACTCGATGGGGTGGCTCGAACAGGAACGTTCCGGCGCGACTTCGGCGAACGAAGCGAAAAGCGCGCTTTATGAGCGCTCCGCCACCTCCTATTCGAACAATACGGCGGTCAGCCTGGATGAGGAACTGTCGTTGCTCATGGATATAGAGCAATCCTACAAGGCCGCGACCAAACTGGTGACGACCGTTGATGAAATGCTCAAGTCCCTGATGGACATGGTGAGGTAAACGATGAAAACGTCATTCATTTCATCGCTGGCGATGCAGAACAGCATGCGCAGCACCATCCTCAAGGCTCAGCTTGAGATGACCAATCTCAATACCGAGCTGACGACGGGCAAGCATGCCGATCTCGGCGTGACGCTGGGCGCCAACACCGCCAGAAGCCTCGATCTCAATCGCGATATCGACCGCATCTCCTCGCTGGTCAGCGTCAATTCGATTGCAACGCAACGCCTCAAATCCTCGCAGACGGCGCTCGACGGCATGGCGCAGGCAGCGCAGGAAATTCAGAAGGTTCTGGTCCCCAACACCAGCAGCGAAGCACCGACGCTGACGACGGTTGCCAAAACCATCTCGAATGCGTTCAACAATTTCACCAGCTTCGCCAATACGGCGGTCAATGGCGAGTTTCTGTTCTCCGGCATCAATACGGACGTGAAGCCCGTCGATGACTATTTCGCTGAAGGGTCCCCCCTGAAGGAAGCCTATGAGACGGAGCTTGACGCATTCATGGCGGCGCAGACGCCGGCGGTTGGCGACATCACCGGCCTGTCCAAGACCCAGGCCGAAGCCTTCATGACCCATATCGAAGGTGTGTTCAACGGCACCACGACGGTCACGAACCCGCCGCACAGCAGCCTGACGGCCGGCCAGAACTACGATTTCTGGACGACCTTCGGCTCCAAGGCGAGCGACACCAACATGACGAGCCGCATCAGCCAGAACGAGGTCGTGGAAACGTCGAGCAACAGCAACTCGCAGGGCATGCGTTATTTTGCACTGACGGCGATGACGGCGATGACCTTCCTCGACGAAAAGGTGGATAGCGGCATTCGCGAAATGGTGGCGACCAAGTCGGTGACCAATATCGGTACCGCCATCAGTGGTTTGAACCAGCAGCAAAGCCAGCTCGGCCTTTCCGAAAGCCGTGTTTCGAAGGCCAATGACTCGCTGGCAGCCCAGAAGAAGATCATCGAAACGCATCTGCTGGATATTGAGGGGATCGATACCTACGAGGCGAAGACCCGCCTCGATCTGCTGCAGCAGCAGATTGAAATCGCATACAGCCTCACGTCGCGTCTGCAAAAAATGAGTCTGGTGAACTACCTCTGATGAACAGGGGTGGCGGCAGATAAAGGATACATGAATGTACCAGTTTTCCTACGCCGAAATCATGGAGGATGGTGTCGCCAACGCGAAGGATCGCGAGCGGCAGGCGTTGACAAAATCGATCGACCTTCTGGTGGAGGCAAGGGATTCCTCTTCGCAGCGCCACACGATCGAAGCACTTTTTTACACTCGACGGGTCTGGATCCGCTTCATTGAGGATCTCAAGCAACCCGACAACCAGCTGGCCATGGAACTCAGGGCCAATCTGATTTCCATCGCGATCTGGATTTTGAAAGAGTGCGAACTGATCCGGAAACGTCAGTCGACGAATTTCCAGGGCATAATTGACGTGACAACCATCATCAGGGATGGACTGAAATGAAAAGTACACTTCGGATTTCGCTGAAATCGGGCGAAAAGATTTTCATCAACGGCGCGGTTCTGCGTGTGGATCGCAAGGTGGCGCTGGAATTCCTGAACGATGTCACGTTCCTGCTTGAAAACCACGTTCTGCAGCCCGACCAGGCGACAACGCCGCTCCGGCAGCTTTATTTCATCGCGCAGATGATCCTCATCAACCCGGAAGGGCGCGAGCAGTCCACCAACATGTTCCGCAAGTCGGTCAGCATGCTGCTGAATTGCTTCCAGCATGACGAGGTTCTGGCGGAACTGAAGCGGATCGACGGGCTGGTTGCCTCGGGCAAGGCCTTCGAAGCGCTGAAGGCCATTCGCGGGCTTTATCCGATCGAGGAAAAAATCCTCAACAATCAGGAAATGACCCCCGCAACGATCGAACAGATTCGCAAGGAGATCGCACCATGGCGGTAGATGCAGTCACTTCGGCAGCGTCAAATCCCTGGGCCAATGCCGGGGCAAGCAGCTCCGACAGCAGCGCAGCATCGCTGAACTACGACAGCTTCCTGAAGCTCCTCATCGCCCAGATGAAGAACCAGGATCCGACCAGCCCGATGGATGCCGGCGAGCAGATGTCGCAGCTCGCAAGCTTCTCGCAGGTCGAGCAGACCATCAAGACCAACACCCATCTGAAAAGCATGCTGCAGGCGGAAGCCCTGACGCGCGCCTCCGATCTGGTCGGCAAGACGGTCAAGAGCGCCGACGACACCGTCACCGGTGTGGTGAAGGAAGTCGAGGTCTATTCGGACGGCGTTGTCGCCATCACCGAAGCTGGTGACAAGGTGCTGCTGCAGGCCGGCGTGACCTTCTCCAACGGCCCGATTACGAGTACATCTGATAGCGGTACCGATTCGGATTCAGCCACCGGTTCCTGACATTGAAGAGGCGGCATGACGCCGCCTTTCCGGATTGAGGATGCGACGATGAACGAGGCCGATGCGCTTGATATCATGCAGGCGGCTGTCTGGACGGTTCTCGTCGCGGCCGGTCCCGCGGTTCTCGCCGCGATGATCGTCGGTGTCGTCATCGCCTTCATTCAGGCCCTGACCCAGGTTCAGGAAATGACGCTGACCTTCGTTCCCAAGATCGTCACGATCATGCTCGTGCTCGGCGTCGCCGCCCCCTTCGTGGGCGCGCAGATATCGCTCTTTTCCAATCTCGTCTTTTCCCGCATCCAGTCCGGCTTCTGACGCTCGCCCGTTTGAGATGCCACCTTCGCGCAAGCTTCAGCGGCTAGGGATAGGCTGAAGCATCGGTCGAATTGCGTTCGCTTTTCAAAAAACCGGTGCCGCGGAACCGTGCGGCGGCTTTTCCGTCGCCCTTCTCATGAAGAGACAGGACGAATTTATGGCGCAACCACCAGTCATCTCCTTGCCCAAGGTCAGTCCGAGCACGCGTGACATCGGTTTCGCACTGGGCATCGTGGCGATCCTCTGCGTTCTCTTCCTGCCCATTCCGGTCATGCTGGTGGATATCGGCCTGGCCTTCTCGATTGCGCTTTCGGTCCTCATCCTCATGGTGGCGCTGTGGATCCAGCGCCCGCTGGATTTCTCCTCCTTCCCGACCGTGCTGCTGATCGCGACGATGATCCGCCTGTCGCTGAACATCGCGACGACGCGCGTTATCCTCTCCCACGGCAATGAAGGGCCGACGGCGGCGGGCGGCGTGATCGCTGGCTTCTCCAGCCTCGTCATGTCCGGCGATTTCGTGATCGGTCTGATCGTCTTCCTGATCCTGATCACCGTCAACTTCATCGTCATCACCAAGGGTGCGACGCGTATCGCGGAAGTTGGCGCGCGTTTCACCCTTGACGCGATCCCCGGCAAGCAGATGTCGATCGATGCGGATTTGTCCGCCGGTATCATCGACGAAAAGGAAGCGCAGCGCCGCCGCCGCGAGCTAGAAGAGGAAAGCTCCTTCTTCGGCTCGATGGACGGTGCCTCGAAATTCGTGCGTGGCGATGCCATTGCCGGCCTCATTATCACCGCGATCAATATTTTCGGCGGTATCATCATCGGTTATTTCCGCCATGGCATGCCGATCGGCGAAGCGGCCGACGTCTTCGTCAAGCTTTCGGTCGGTGACGGTATCGTTTCGCAGATCCCGGCGCTGATCGTATCGCTGGCTGCCGGCCTTCTCGTCTCGCGCGGCGGCACGGCCGGCTCGACGGATCAGGCTGTCGTCAACCAGCTGAGCGGATATCCGCGCGCGCTGATGGTCTCGGCCATGCTGATGGGCCTGCTCGCCATCATTCCGGGCCTTCCCTTCCTGCCCTTCATCTTCCTCGGCGGCATTATGGCCTTCGGCAGCTGGTATATTCCGCGCCAGGCGGAGGCCGAAAGCGCGCTGCGGCGTCAGGAAGAGGAGAACAAGGTTCTCCAGACCACCGAGGCGGAAAAGGATTCGGTCAAGCAGGTGCTGAAGACGGCCGAGATCGAACTGGCGCTCGGCAAGCAGGTTTCCACCCGCCTTCTCGGCGCGCATCAGGAACTGGCCTTCCGCGTTGGCAAGATGCGCAAGAAATTCGCCTCGCAATACGGTTTCGTGGTGCCGGAGATCAAGGTCTCCGACGATATCATGATCCCGGAAAAGGCCTACCAGATCCGCGTCCACGGCACGACCATCGCGTCCAGCAACCTGCGTGTCGGGGACGTTCTTGTCGTAACGGGCGCGGGGCGCAAGCCGAGCATTCCCGGCGACGAGATCCGAGAACCCGCCTTCGGCATGCCCGCCGTCTCGATCCTCGAAACCTTCACCGAGGATCTGAAGCGCGAAGGCTTCCATCCGATCGACAACGTCTCCGTGGTGCTGACGCATCTGAGCGAAGTCATCCGTAACAACCTGCCGCAGCTCCTGTCCTACAAGGATGTCAAGATACTCATCGACAGGCTCGATCCCGAATACAAGAAGCTGGCCGACGAGATCTGCTCGTCGCACATGTCCTATTCCGGCCTGCAGGCGGTCCTCAAACTGCTGCTCGCCGAACGCGTGTCGATCCGCAACCTGCACCTCATTCTGGAAGCGGTTGCCGAACTTGCGCCGCATGTGCGCAAGACGGAACAGATCGTCGAACATGTGCGGGTACGCATGTCGCAGCAGCTCTGCGGCGATCTTGCCGACAATGGCGTGCTGCGTGTCCTGCGCCTTGGCAACAAGTGGGATATGGTCTTCCATCAGGCGCTCAAGCGCGACCAGAAGGGCGAAATCGTCGAATTCGACATCGATCCCCGCCATCTCGAGGAGTTTTCCGAGCAGGCATCCAAAGTTATCCGTGAATTCATGGATCGCGGCCTGCCCTTTGTCCTTGTAACCTCGCCGGAAACGCGGTCCTATGTGCGCATGATTATCGAGCGACTCTTTGCGACCCTGCCGGTTCTTTCACATGTGGAACTGGCCAAGGGTCTGGAGATCAAGATTCTGGGCGCCATTTCATGATAACCGACCCGCAAGGGACAATCATTGCATTGTTCCTTGCCATCTGCCGTATCGGCGCATGCTTCATGACCATGCCGGGCTTTTCGAGTTCGCGCATTTCGCCGCAGATTCGCATGCTTCTGTGCGTCGCGGTGTCCATGGCGCTTCTGCCGGTGCTGTGGGACACGATCTATCCGAAGGTTTCCGGCGCGAGCCAGGGCACGGTCGTCGGCCTCATCTTCACGGAGGTCGTCATCGGCTCGATGTATGGCCTGATCGCGCGGTTCTACACACTTGGTTTCCAGTTCACCGGCGCGCTCATCGGCGCTTCCATTGGCCTCAGTGCGCCTGGAGGCGCCGATGTCATCGAAGACGTGCAGGAAAACCAGATATCCAACTTCATCACCTTTGGCGGCCTGCTGGTGCTGTTCATATTCGATTTCCACCACATCGTCCTCAAGGCGCTGGTGGATTCCTATACCGCCACGCCGGTCGGCGCGCTGATCAGCGGCCAGAAGATGTTGATTACGCTGACCGATACGCTCAGGGCCTCCTTCTCGATCATGCTGCGTCTTGCCAGCCCCTTCGTGATTTACGGCTTGATGTTCAACGTCGCGGTCGGCCTCATCAACAAGCTCGCACCGCAGATTCCGGTCTTCTTTATCTCGACACCCTTCGTTCTCGCGGGTGGACTTTTCATGCTCTATTTGTCGGTCGCGGCCCTCATCCGGCAATTCGTGGATGGTTTCGGCCCGGTCTTCATCGGCTTTTGATCGGGGAAAATGCGATGGCTTCGGACAAGCGCTCTGCCAAACTCAAGCGTCTGGTAACCGTCCAGCGGCACATGGAAAAAATGGCCGAGGTGGAACTGGCCGACACAACCCGCACCCGTACCGAAGTGGCGCAGTCTATGGAGAACGTGCTGGAAGCCATGAGTTCCATGGACCCGGTGCATCAGACATTCTCCAGGCATTATTCGGACCGCTATGGCCGTCTCGTCGTCCAGGACCGCCAGCTCGAAGGCGTTCAGCAATTTCAGGAAAACAAGGTCCTGAAGGAAAAGACCAAGGCTGACCGGCTGGAGGACAGGATGCATATTGCCCGCGATCTCGAGGAGCGCGAGGCCGACGATAATGCAATCTATGATTTGTTAGAAATTACGAATGTTTCCCACACACCAGCCTCCAGCAAGGTTGGCGATCCATAGTCTGTCCCATTGTTGCATCGCGGGCGTTTTAAGGACGTCTCCGGCGATGTTTCTTGATTGAGCGAATGCGCCGGCTTTCTGTGTCGCCCATTCGTCAGCTCGGGAGATATGGACGTGGCGATATCGGTGATAAGTGATCTGGTGATGGATGTGGTTCGCGCGGCGGACCCCCAGGAAGTTCAGGTCGCCCAGGAAAAACTCAAGGCGAACAAGGCGGCTTTTGCCGCAACAAGCCTTGCCGATGCCGGCAAGGGCTTTGGCGCTGCGGTCGATATGCTGGATGGCGCTTCCTCGAAGGCTGGTCTCGGCGATACCAATATTCGCGCCGCGCGCACCGAAATCCCGGAAACATACCGCAAATATGAAGCCTCGGTGCTCCAGACCTTCGTGGCCAACATGCTGCCGAAAGACAGCGAGGAAGTTTACGGCAAGGGCAATGCCGGCGAGATCTGGAAAAGCATGATGGCGGAACAGTTTGCCGACACGATCTCCAGAAATGGCGGCGTCGGCATCGCGGAGCAGGCTTACAAGGATGCGCTTCGGAAGGCTGAAAGCAAAGGCATTACCGACGTATCGATGAATGAAAAAGACAATAATGCTGCAATTCGGATGGTGGCGGAGTTCGAGCGGCAGGTCCTCGGCGTTTCCAATGAGAAAACGGACGAGGCTTGAGAATGAAAAATCTTAACGAGGAGACAAGCATGGACCTTATGTCGAACGACCACCGTATCCAATCCGTTCTCGGCCGCCTTGAGATGATCATCGACAATGAGAACGACAATATCGGTAAGGACCCCAAGTTCGATTTCAAGGTCTCCAATGCCCATAAGAGCCGTTGCCTCTATGAGCTGACGATGCTGTTCCGCGATACGCCGCGCGAGGAAATCGCCGCCGGTTACATGGAGCAGGTCAAGGGCATCAAGTCCAAGCTCGCGACCAATGCCAGCCGGGTCGAGGCGCATCTGAACGCGGTTCGCGCCGTGGCGGACCTCTTGAAGAACGCGATCCAGGAAGCCGATACCGACGGCACCTATTCCCAGGAACAGTTCATGTACGGCGCAGCCTCCTGATGTTGAAGCTTCTTCTCACCGGCGTCTGGGTTTGCGCCGTCACGCTCGGCGCGGTGTATTTCTCCGTCCAGTTGGCGACGGCGCCCGCGCCGGATGAGGCGGGGACGAAAAAGGCCAATCTGCAACTGGTCAAGGGCGAAAGCATCACGATCCCCGTCATCAATGATGGCGGCGTGAACGGCTATTTCCTCAGCCGTATTTCGCTGCGCGTCGACAAGACCAAGATGGCGAAGATCGAGCTGCCGGCAACGCAGCTGATGACCGATGAACTGTTCACGCTGCTCGCGGGTTCTTCCATGGTCAATATCGCCAATATTTCCACCTTCGATCCCGAAGCCTTCAAGCAGCGCATCCGCGAGGGGCTGAACAAGAGGCTCGATGACGAGGTGGTCGAGGATGTGCTGATCGAACAGCTGGATTATCTGTCGAAAGCCGATATTCGCGAGCAGAACGGTAACGGCACGCCCCGCTCGGTCAAGCTGGTCGAGGGCGAGAAGGCCGAAGCCGGAAAAGAAGCGGCTGCGGCGCCAAGCCACTGACGGTTCAAGGGGGAGGGGGCTTCGGTTCGCCAGAGGATGTGGAGCATCTTTCTGGTTAATTGTCCCTTGCCGCATCCAGAAGCATTTGAGAAATTGCTTTCAAGCTAAATTCAACCAGCACCTGTATAAACAGACCCATCAACCACCGTCCCGCAGGCCATGCGCCGGATCGGTGGCGATGGGTTTGGCATTTGGGGGTTGGCAATGAGTTTCGCGTCAGGTTTCGCGCAGCCGGGATCGCAACGGAATATCCACGGACTGCGCGTCTGTGATCTCGATTGGAACGGGGCGCTGGAACTGGTCAGCGGCAGTGCCTCGGCTTGCGAAGGGCATACGATGCTGTCCTTTCTCACCATCGAGAAGGCGAAGCTTTCTCTCAGGGATAACGACTATCGGCAGATTCTGGAAAGCTGCCTGCTTCTGCCGCAGGGCAAGGGCATGAGTGCCGCCGCGCGTGCAGAACATGGCGAGCCTCTTCCCGTCGTCATCGATGGCGTTGCCTTCGTCATGGCGCTTCTGACCTATATGGCAATGCCGAAACGTATCGGCGTCGCGGGGGATGATGCGGCCCAGATCGGTGAGGTTCTCGCCAAGTTGCGTGCGCACGCGCCATGGCACGATTTCGTCATGCTGAACCGGGATGCATCGGGCGTTAAGGTGGATGTTCTGCTGGCGGGAATGTTGAAGGAAAACCAGGAGACATGGCTGCACCGCGCCGTCAGCCGCGAGAATGCGCGGGTCGCCATCGCGGTTGGCCCCCTGTTCAAGGTCCTGTCGTCGGAAGTGGCCGGCATGCCGGAAATTTTCCGCAAGCTGCATATGAGCTGGCTCTACAGCCTCTGCGCCGAACCCTGGCACATCGCGCTCGGCAAGAGCTGAGGCCGTTCCCGCAGGCGTTGCGTTAACCATTTGTTTGCCACGATCCTTTAACCTCTCGTAAGGTTTTGACAGTCGCCCGTTACGGGCGGCACCGAGGGCGGCAGACGGCTTCAGATGGTTGATGACAATCCGGACATGATGGCGATTCGCCCTGACGAGGATGATGTCGCTGCGCCCGTATCGCAATGGCGCAGACATTGTCTGCGGCTCCTGACGTCTGGCTGTATCGCCGCCGCCACGGTTGCCGGGGCTGCCCTTCCGCTTTTGCTGATCGATTCGGGTTTTCGCGGTTATGTTTCGCAGGCCCGGATCGAGGTTACCCAGACCGCTTACGACGCCCCCGATGCGGCCCGCTTTCTGGCGATGGCACGCCGCACGCTGTTTTCGCCCTCCGGGCTCGACCGTATAACCGCCGATCTCAAGCTGAAGTCCGCCGATATGGTCGGTGTTCGCAATCAGGGCGAGCTTGGCCTGCTTTTCGACCTTCTGACCGGCGCGGATGCGCGTCCGCTCTCCGAGCGGGAAGCGCTGAACGGCGCGGTGGGTGAAGCGATCCGGCTGGAGCTCACGCCGGATGAAAATACGCTGATCGTGACCGGCAAGGCCGCGACGCCGGAAACCGCCAGGCGGCTGACCGATTATCTTTCGATGCGCGTCATCGCCGATGGCAAGGCCGGCACCATGACACCAGCCATGCGCGAGACGGAGAGGGCGCGGACAAGGCTCGATGAGGCGGAAGCCGCGCTGAACGGTTTCCAGATACGCCATGGCGACGCCGTGATGTCCGAAGTGCAGCAACTCGAGCAGCAGTTGCGTGACGCAAACGACAGCCTTGCCGGAATTGCGCGGCAGCAACAGTCTCTTCAGGCTGATTTGGCGGCGGCTTCGGCCCTGAAGCCGAATGATGTGTTTGCAAAGCCGCTGCCGGCCGGTGTGGGTTTTTCAGCGCTTGAGGATATCAGGCAGAAGCACGCGAGTGCCAGCATGGCGCTTGCTGCGGTTTCGGTCGACTACGGCCCGAAACATCCCCGCCGCATCGCCGCCCAGAATGCGGTGGATGCCGCACAGGCGCTTGCAGCGCCGGCACTGCGTCAGTTGCTTGAAGGCTTGCGGGCGGATGAAAAGCGCGTCGCTGAGGAGAGTGCCGCCGCCAATGGCGAGCACAAGAAATACCTCGACCGCCTGGGCGATCTCGGTGTCGCCCCCGGCGAATTCTCCAGATTGCAGGGTGAACTGGAAACGGCCCGAAATGCCTATCTGGAGACAAGCGAACGCCGTGACCTGTCCGCCTCCGCCACGCCCGCGGTCGAAACCCGTTTGACGCGGAAGGCCGCACCGGGAGAATTGACCCGCGACCTGACGCAGGCCGCCATGCTGGCGGGCGGCGGCGCATTGATCGGCCTGCTGGGCAGTCTCTATCTCCTCAGCTACCGTCGCCATGACGAGGAGGAGGAGGAGGGTGCACTGGTCGTTGAAGACGATGCGCAACTTCCATCCTCCGCCGAACGGCCGGACCACGCGCAATTCTCGGAATTCGAGCCGATCGAGCCGGCTGTCTTTGACGATTTGCAGGACCCTGTCGCAGAAGGCGATATCGCGCCGGAGGAAGACAGCTTTGCCGATTATTACGGCGAGGCTGTCAATGACGACGATGACATGCCGCTGGACGAGCGCGTGCGGCAGGTGCTGATGGGCAATCGCACCGTCAAAACCGCTGAACCCGCATCAGCAGGGCTGCCGCCGCTGCTGGCCGAAGCCCTTGCCGGGCACTTCGATCATGCGGAGGCCGAAGCCGAGGAGCTGATGGAATTGCGACGCGAATTGGCGTTCCTGAGAGAGCGTCTCGCCGATTACGCCGATCGTCGGGAAGACTACCGCAAAACAGCCTGAAAACGCCGCATTTTCGCTTGCATTCCTGTGAAGGGGGCACCATACGGAGCCGACGTAACCCAGCAGGAGCAGGACGCATGGCAGTTGTGATTGACGGGAAGGCGAAGGCGGCTTCGGTAACGGAGGCGGTCCGCAAATCGGCAGAAGCGCTTGAGGCGGAAAAGGGCGTGAAGCCCGGTCTCGCGGTTGTCATCGTCGGAAACGATCCGGCCAGCCATGCCTACGTGAATTCCAAGAGCAAAATGGCGAAGCAATGCGGTTTCAACTCCATCCAGCACACGCTGCCGGAGGAAACCACGCAAGGCGAACTCCTAAAGCTGGTCGGCGAACTGAACGCCGATGCATCCATCCACGGCATTCTGGTGCAGCTTCCGCTGCCGAAACATTTCAATTCGGATGAAATCATCCAGTCGATCCTGCCCGAGAAGGATGTGGATGGCTTGAGCGTCTTGAATGCCGGCAAGCTCGCGACCGGCGATCTCGCGACCGGCCTGATTTCCTGCACGCCCGCCGGCGCCATGCTTCTGGTGCGCGGCATTCACGGCGACGACCTTTCCGGCCTCAACGCCGTGGTCATCGGCCGCTCGAACCTCTTCGGCAAGCCCATGGGTCAGCTTCTGCTGAATGCCAATGCCACGGTGACCATGGCGCATTCGCGCACGAAGAATCTGGCGGCGATCTGCAAGACGGCCGATATCCTCGTTGCCGCGGTCGGTCGCGCGACGATGGTGAAGGGCGACTGGGTGAAGCCAGGTGCCACCGTCATCGATGTCGGCATCAACCGCATTGCCGCACCGGAAAAGGGCGAAGGCAAATCCAAGCTGGTGGGCGATGTCGCCTTTGACGAAGCAAGCGCCGTTGCCGCCGCCATTACGCCGGTTCCCGGCGGTGTCGGCCCGATGACGATCGCCATGCTGATGGCCAACACGGTCATCGCCGCTCATCGCGCTCAGGGGCTGACGGCGCCGAAGTTTTAACTCGCTTTCAGATTAGAGATTCGGCGACGGTGCATAAACCACCTTCCTCATCCCTGTGCTCGTCACAGGGATCCAGCCAGCCCAAGTCCTTGGGTTGAAAGGAGTCTTTCCGCCGCGCGGACGCGCGTCGGCTGGATTCCTGTGACAAGCACGGGAACGAGGGCGTGGAGGGTGCTTGGCGCGAGAAACACCTTATGCCGGCGACGTGTCCGGCTTCGGCCGCAGCACATGCATCAAGACCATCCGCCTCACCCCTTCGGAGCCGGCCCCGTCGAAGCGCGCACCACCAGTTCCGCCTTCCAGAGTTCCTGATGCGGTTCCGTCTGGTTAAGCTTGATGCGGTTGATGAGACGCTGGCCCACGCGCACCCCCGCTGCCCTGAGCGACGAGCGGGTGGTGGTCAGCGGCACCGAAAAATTATCGGGCTTCAAAAGCGGCAGCACGTCGTCATGGGCGATCAGCGAAATATCCCTGCCGGGCTTTAAGCCCCGCTGGTTGAGCGAACGGATTGCCCCGAGAGCCAGCGCGGTACTGGCGCAGAGAATGGCGGTCGGTTTTTCCGGGCGTGACAGCAGCGCCTCCATGCCGAGATAACCTTCCTCATCCGTCATGCTGCTGTGCCGTTTATTGTCCGGGTGCAGGGCGAGGCCGCTTGCCTCCAGCGCCTTCTCCACCCCGAGGCAGCGCCGATAGGTAAAGTCGTAGCCCTCCGGGCCGTTCAAAAGCCCGATGCGCTTATGGCCGAGCTGGAGGAGAAGCTGGGTCGCATCACGAAACGCTCCCTCATTATCCACGTCGAGATAGGGATAATTCTCCTCCACGCCGATAGAGCGGCCATGCACGAGGAAGGGCAGCGAGAGCGACTGCAGCATGGCGATGCGCGGGTCGTTCTTCTTCATGTAGGCGAGATAGATGCCATCGACGCTACCGCTCGCCGCCAGCCCACGCAGGGCTTCGCGTTCCTTTTCCGGCTCGGTCGGCATGATGACGAGATGAAAGCCGCTGCGTGAGGCTTCCTCACCGAGACCGCTCAGGAATTCGCCGAAATGCACGTCGGAACGATGGTGCTCGCCAATCGGCATGACAAGACCGATGGAACCGACCTTGCCGGTTGCCAGCCGCTGTGCCGCCGCGTTTGGGCGATATCCCGTCTTCTCTGCGGCTTCCATGACGCGTCGGCGCGTCTCGGCGCTCACCTCGGGATAGCCATTGAGAGCCCGGCTGATGGTCGTCTGCGAAATCCCCAGCAGTTGCGACAACTGTTTCAGGTTCATGTCTGTCATTTCCTCCATGCGCGCGCCCAGGAAAAGGCCAAAAGCCGCTCCTCACATTCCCAAAGCGCTTTAGATTTTTACCAGTCCCATCGGCTTTTCTCAATCGAAAATGATAGCCGCCTTCCGAAATAAATATGACTATTCCCAAGGGACTGCAACGTTTCCGCAGAAAGAGCCTCTTGACTCGGTCTCAATGACAATGAGATGAATAGGCAGCCAAAGCGCTTTGATTGAGAGAGGACGCTTTGAGCCTTTTATGTGATGGGAGGTAAATCACATGCGGAAGACTCTTTTGGCGACGGCAGCCTCGATGGTGCTGCTGTCGGGTGCGGCCTTTGCCGCCGATCTGAAATTCGCACCCGGCGCAGATGCCAAGTTCAACTGGAAAAGCTACGAGGACTTCAAGGCGGCCCATGCCGACCTGAAAGGTCAGACGCTGACGATTTTCGGCCCCTGGCGCGGTGAGGATGAGGCGCTGTTCCAGTCGGTGCTCGCCTATTTCGCCGATGCGACCGGCGTGAATGTCCGTTATTCCTCGTCGGAAAATTACGAACAGCAGATCGTCATCGATACGCAGGCGGGTTCGCCGCCCAATATCGCCATCCTGCCGCAGCCCGGCCTCCTGGCGGATCTGGCCGCCAAGGGTTTCCTCGTGCCGCTCGGCGATGAGACCGCCAACTGGGTCAAGGAAAATTACGGCGCGGGCCAGTCCTGGGTCGATCTCGGCAGTTACAAGGGCAAGGATGGCAACAAGGCCTATTTCGCTTTTCCCTTCAAGGCGGATGTGAAGTCGCTCGTCTGGTATGTGCCTGAGAACTTCGAGGAAGCGGGCTACAAGGTGCCGGAGAGCATGGAAGACCTGCTCAAGCTGACCGACCAGATTGTCGCCGATGGCGGCACGCCCTGGTGCATCGGCCTCGGTTCCGGCGGCGCCACCGGCTGGCCGGCGACCGACTGGGTGGAAGACCTGATGCTGCGCACGCAGCCGCTGGACGTCTACCAGAAATGGACGACCAACGAGGTCAAGTTCACCGATCCGGCCGTGGTCGAGGCGATCAACGAGTTCGGCAAATTCGCCAAGAATGAAAAATACGTGAGCGGCGGCGTTGCAGCCGTGGCCTCCACCGACTTCCGCGACAGCCCCAAGGGTCTCTTCGACATTCCGCCGAAATGCTACCTGCACCATCAGGCGTCGTTCATTCCGTCCTTCTTCCCTGAAGGCACCAAGGTCGGAACGGATGCGGATTTCTTCTACATGCCGACTTATGCGTCCAAACCTGACCTCGGCAAGCCGGTTCTCGGCGCCGGCACGCTCGTCACGGTAACCAAGGAAGCACCGGCGGCCAAGGCATTCGTCGAATTCCTGAAGACCCCGATCGCCCACGAAGTGTGGATGGCGCAGTCCAGCTTCCTGACGCCCTATAAAGGTGTGAATGTCGATACCTATGCCAATGAGCAGATGAAGCGTCAGGGCGAAATCCTGACGACCGCGACCAGCTTCGGTTTCGACGGTTCCGACCTGATGCCCGGCAAGATCGGTGCCGGCGCATTCTGGACCGGCATGATCGATTTTGTCGGCGGCAAGTCTGCCGACCAGGTCGCCGCCGATATCCAGAAGGCCTGGGACGGCCTGAAGTAAGCTCAATCCGGCTTGGCCCGGCGGCTTGCCGCCGGGCCTCACCAAAGGAACTGCCCCGACGACCGCATAAATCAACGCGGCGCGGAGAGGATCAAGGGAGGGAACATGGCTCAACAACTCGTGTCTGCCATCGGCGTCATGGTAGCGGGCGTTTTTGCCTGCGCTGCCTATTACTGGCTATCCGACAAGGCGCTGCAGGCGATCTTTCCCGTCCGTTCGGGAGACGTCATTCACGCATCCCGCAACCTCAACCGCCGCGCCGCCGTCCGGCCGTGGCTGTTCATCGGCCCGGCGTTGATCCTGCTGCTCGTTTATCTGGTCTATCCCGTCATCGCCACGCTGATCCTGTCCTTTTATGATCGCACCGGCAGCGAATTTGTCGGCCTTGCCAATTATCGCTGGGCGTTTTTCGATGCCGGTTTCCGCCAGTCGATCTTCAACAATATCCTCTGGCTCGCCGTCGTGCCGGCCGCCTGCACCTTCTTCGGCCTCGTCATTGCCGTCATGACCGACCGCATCTGGTGGGGCAACATCGCCAAATCCATCGTCTTCATGCCGATGGCGATCTCCTTCGTTGGCGCATCCGTCATCTGGAAGTTCATCTATGAATACCGCGCCGAAGGTCAGGTGCAGATCGGCCTCTTGAACGCCATCGTCGAATTTTTCGGCGGCAGCCCGGAGGTGTGGATTTCCATGCCCTTCTGGAACAATTTCTTCCTGATGGTCATCCTTATCTGGATTCAAACCGGTTTCGCCATGGTCATCCTGTCCGCAGCGCTGCGCGGCATCCCGGAAGAAACCATCGAGGCGGCCGTCATCGATGGCGCCAATGGCTGGCAGATCTTCTGGAAGATCATGGTGCCGCAAATCTGGGGCACCATCGCCGTCGTCTGGACGACGATCACCATTCTCGTGCTCAAGGTCTTCGATATCGTGCTGACCATGACCAATGGGCAATGGAACACCATGGTTCTCGCCAATCTCATGTTCGACTGGATGTTCCGCGGCGGCGGCGACAGCGGCCGAAGTGCCGTCATCGCGCTCATCATCATGGCGGCGGTCACCCCCATCATGGTCTGGAATATCCGCCAGGCAAACCGCGAGATGGAGGGCCGCTGAGATGAATATCGTCAAACGCCTTCGCCGCGTCGGCCTGCCGCGCCTCATCGTCCATGCCAGCGTCCTCGTCGTCGTGCTTCTCTGGCTCCTGCCGACGCTCGGCATTCTCGTCAGCTCGCTGCGCGACAAGGATCAGATCACGGTGTCGGGCTGGTGGACGGCTTTCTCCAGCTCCGAACAGACCTCGGCAGTGCGCCTCGCCGATGCTTCCGTGCAGAAGCAGGACGGCAGCCGCTATGTCATATCAGGCAATGTCTTCGAAAGCGGTGCCGGTGGGAAAGTCTCCGCCTTCGGCGTGCGCGTTCAGGAGCCGAGAGCATTCAACGCCGGCGAACCGGCCGATATCGGCGATGGCGAAACGCTGCTCGTCAATACGGACGGCACCTACGAATATAGCAAGGCTTCGAGCTTCGAGGGCGCGCGCGGCAAGCGCGTCTACATCTCCGTCGCGACGCCGCCCGTTTTCACGCTCGATAATTATCGCACGGTCCTGACCTCGGAAGGCATCGGCCAGTCTTTCGTCAACTCACTCACCGTGGCCGTGCCGGCAACCGTCATCCCCATCCTCATCGCCGCCTTTGCCGCCTATGCCCTGTCATGGATGAGCTTTTCCGGCCGCAATCTGCTGATTGCCATGGTGGTGGGCCTGATCGTCGTGCCGTTGCAGATGTCGCTGATCCCGCTTCTCAGGCTCTATAATGAAATCGGCACCATCTTCGGCGTGCCGTCCAAGACCTATGCCGGCATCTGGCTGGCGCATACCGCCTTCGGTCTGCCGCTCGCCATCTATCTGCTGCGCAACTATATTTCCGGCCTGCCGAAGGAGATCATCGAAAGCGCCCGCGTCGATGGCGCGAGCGATTTTGAAATCTTCGTCAAGATCATCCTGCCGCTCTCCTTCCCGGCACTCGCCTCCTTCGCCATCTTCCAGTTCCTGTGGACCTGGAACGACCTGCTCGTCGCCATGGTGTTCCTCGGCACGCAGAAGGACGAACTGGTATTGACCGGTGCGCTCAACGCGTTGCTCGGCTCGCGCGGCGGCAACTGGGAAATCCTCACCGCTTCGGCCTTTGTCACCATCATCGTGCCGCTTTGCGTCTTCTTTGCTCTTCAACGTTATCTCGTGCGTGGCCTGCTTGCAGGCTCCGTCAAGGGAGGCTGACATTCCATGAACGCCCATACCAGACAGGACACTTCCATGACCGCTTCGGTGACTTCCGCTTTGACGCCCAACAAGGACTGGTGGCGCGGCGCTGTTATCTATCAGATCTATCCGCGCTCCTATCAGGACTCCAATGGCGACGGCATCGGCGATCTCAAGGGCATCACCGATCGACTGGCGCATATTGCCGGCCTCGGTGCTGACGCCATCTGGATTTCGCCGTTCTTCACCTCGCCGATGAAGGATTTCGGTTACGACGTCTCGAATTATGTCGATGTCGACCCGATGTTCGGCACGCTCGCCGATTTCGACGGGCTGATTGCCGAAGCCCATCGGCTTGGCATCCGCGTCATGATCGATCTCGTCATGTCGCACACGTCCGATCAGCATCCCTGGTTCGTGGAAAGTCGCGCCAGCCGCAACAATCCGAAATCGGACTGGTATGTCTGGTCGGATGGCAAGCCGGACGGAACGCCGCCCAACAACTGGCTGTCGATCTTCGGTGGTCCGGGCTGGCAGTGGGACCCGACGCGCATGCAATATTACATGCACAACTTCCTGACGTCGCAGCCGGACCTCAACCTGCATAACCCGGAAGTGCAGGAAGAGCTGCTGAACATCACCCGCTTCTGGCTGAAGCGTGGCGTCGATGGTTTCCGCCTCGACACCATCAACTTCTATTTCCACGACCTTGAACTGCGCGACAACCCGGCGCTTGCACCGGAACGCCGCAATGCCTCCACGGCTCCTGCGGTCAATCCCTATAACTTCCAGGAACATCTCTACGACAAGAACCGCCCGGAAAACATCGCCTTCCTGAAGCGTTTCCGCGCCGTGCTGGACGAGTTCCCCGACATCGCCGCTGTCGGCGAAGTGGGCGATAGCCAGCGCGGTCTCGAAATCGTCGGTGAATATACCTCCGGCGATGACAAGATGCAGATGTGCTATGCCTTCGAATTCCTGGCACCTGATGCGCTGACCCCGCAGCGCGTTGCCGATGTGCAGGCGGATTTTGCGAGAGCCGCTCCGGAAGGCTGGGCCTGCTGGGCTTTCTCCAACCATGATGTCGTGCGCCATGTCAGCCGCTGGGGCGAGCATGTCGAGGACAAGGATGCCTTCGCCAAGGTGCTTTCGGCGCTGCTGATGACGCAGCGCGGCTCCGTCTGCATCTATGAGGGCGAAGAACTCGGCCTCACCGAAGCCGATATCGCCTTCGAGGATCTGCAGGATCCATACGGCATCCAGTTCTGGCCGGAATTCAAGGGCCGCGACGGTTGCCGCACGCCTATGGTGTGGGATGCCGGCCACGCACAGGCCGGTTTCTCGACAGCCGACAAGACATGGCTGCCCATTCCGGCCGAACACAAGCAGCGTGCCGTCAGCGCCCAGCAGGGCAATGAAGCTTCGGTGCTGGAACATTACCGCCGCTTCCTCGCTTTCCGCAAGCAGCACCCGGCTTTCGCAAAGGGTGGTATCGAATTCCAGCCGGTGCAGGGCGAGGTGCTGAGCTATACCCGCAAGCTGGGCAACGAAACCGTTCTTTGCCTCTTCAACTTGTCCGCAACGCCGGCAAAAGCCACGCTGCCGGAAGGGAACTGGGAGGTTCTCGAAGGTCACGGCTTTGCAGGCGACCTTGAAGGCAGAAGCGTAGAACTTCCGGCATGGGGCGCTTTCTTCGCCCGTTACGCCTGACAGAACAGGGAGGAACACCCATGACAAGTCTCGTTCTCAAGGATATCCGCAAATCATACGGGCAGGTGAAGGTCCTGCACGGCATCGATCTGCAGATCGAACAGGGCGAATTCATCGTTTTCGTCGGCCCGTCCGGCTGCGGAAAATCGACGCTTCTGCGGATGATCGCCGGTCTGGAGGAAATCACCGGCGGCGAGATGTATATTGACGGCCAGCTCGTCAATGAAATCCCGCCCTCGCGCCGGGGCATCGCCATGGTGTTCCAGTCCTATGCGCTTTATCCGCATATGACCGTCTACGACAACATGGCCTTCGGCATGAAGATTGCCAAGGAGAACAAGCAGGAGATCGACCGCCGCGTTCGCGCCGCCGCCGAAATCCTGCAACTGACGCAATATCTGGAGCGTCTGCCCAAGGCTCTGTCCGGTGGCCAGCGTCAGCGTGTCGCCATCGGCCGCGCCATCTGCCGCAATCCCAAGGTCTTCCTGTTCGATGAGCCTTTGTCGAACCTCGATGCGGCGCTGCGTGTCGCCACCCGCATCGAGATTGCCAAGCTCAACGAGCAGATGGCCGATACGACGATGATCTACGTCACCCACGATCAGGTGGAAGCGATGACGCTGGCGGATCGTATCGTGGTTCTGAATGCCGGTCGTGTGGAACAGGTCGGCGCGCCGCTCGAACTTTATGAAAGGCCCGCCAATCTCTTCGTGGCGCGTTTCATCGGCTCACCTGCGATGAACATCATCGCTGCAAAAATCACCGGAACCGGCGAACGGACCTCCATCGAACTTGCCGGCGGTAAGACGCTCGCCGTTTATGTTCCCACGCCCGCAACCGAAAACGGCAAGGCGGCGAGTTTCGGTGTCCGGCCGGAAGATCTGAGCATCGTTACCGGTGACGATTATCTTTTCGAGGGAAAAGTCGCGATCGTCGAGGCGCTTGGTGAAGTGACCCTGCTTTATCTCGAGGCGCCCAAGGGGCAGGAACCGATCATCGTCAAGGTGCCGGGCATCGTTTCCGTCACCAAGGGCGAAACGCTGCGTTTTGCGGCGCCGCAGGAAAAACTCCATCTCTTCGACGCCGAGGGCAAGACCTACCGCGTCTAATTGCCATGATACCGAAACCATGCCCCGGAACGTCCTTGTCCCGGGGTTATTTCCGGCCTTTTTACCGCTGTGGAAAAAAGTCGGAAATGTCCCGCTTCCGGTCCGTTTAAGACTGCGCTGATATGAATTGTTAAAGACTATGACCTAGTCTCGATTCATTGATCGAGCATGGGAGTCTGGGCGTGCAGAGCGGTACGGGTGTCATCAGGAACCATTACCTGAGCAAGGAAGAATCCTTCATGTATGACCGCGAAAGCCGGTTTCGCATGGAAGATACCATGAATGCCGCACGCATCGAATATACCGAAAAGGCCGTGATGCATATGGCGGCGCGGCGCTGCGACGTCATCCGCATCTCCCAGACCGAAGCCGTGCTGGCGCTGCTGACGAAATATAACCTGCCCAACCAGTTCTATCTCGATATTCCCGACGCCCGCATCACCAAGATCGGCTGCGTCATGTTGCGCGTCAACGCCAACAATACCATCCACGTCCGCTTCCTGCGCATGTTGACGCAGAAGGAACTGGACCGCATTTTCGTGTTCAGCACCCATCCGGCGCACAGGGACCGGAAGCTGGATATCCGGTCGTTCTGATATCATCTGCGACCGGCAAAATGATTTAACCGGTTGTTTTACCCGTCCGCATCGCCCGGCGTCATATCCTGCCGTTGCTAACTATTATCACAGGATGGTATAGGTGGGCGGAGAGGATATCGGTATGGCAAGCAGTGCAAATCTCGGTCGGCATCTGGAAACTTACGTCTCTGACCTTGTGAAGTCGGGGCGTTATAATTCTCGCAGCGAGGTGTTGCGGGAGGGCGTTCGGCTGGTGGAAGAGCGTGAAAAGAAACTCGCCGCTCTTGATTTGGCAATTGCACGCGGCGTCGCGGACGCGGATGCAGGACGCGTGACGCCAATCGAGGACGTTGCATCGCAGCTTAGCGCCAAGTACCGGAAAATTGCGGAAGAAAGCGGGCTGTGATCGTCGTTCTCACCGACGAGGCCAAGGCAGACCTTGAGCGCATCGGTGATTTTATTGCGGCTGATAATCCGCGACGTGCAGAAACCTTCGTTGCTGAATTGCTGGACCGATGTTCAAGACTGGCGGAGATGCCGAGAGCCTATCCGCTCGTGCCCCGGTACGAGCAAACCGGCATTCGCCGCCGTCCTTATGAAAACTATCTCGTTTTTTATCGTGTTGCCGAAACGCGCGTGGAAATTTTGCACATTCTGAACGGTGCCCAGGATTACGAATCCATCCTCTTCCCATAAGACTGATTCACACCTCGATCCCGAAACCGCAGCATGAATCAAGAATTTACAGGCCGTAGCGACCGTCTCTGCTTTCGATATCTGCGATCTTAAGAAAGCCCGCCCAGAACCGTCTGCTTCAGCTTCACATCCGTCACCTCGGTAAAGGTCAGATCGCCACGGCCGAAATAGGATTTCTGGTTGGTGGCCGACCAGTCGTTGCAGACGAGCTTGTAGCGGTCTTTCTTTTCCGGCTTCTCCGGCATCGCATAGAGATAGTCGCCGGTGCGGGCGGCGAGCGGAATGTCGCCGTCCTGGTTGCAGCGCTTGAGGATTTGCGCAAGCGCCTCGCCATCCACTTCCGTCACCATCAGCTTGCCGTCGAAACGCAGCGATGCGTTGAAGTCGTAGCGGCGAATATCGCCCGCAGGCAGGCCGGCGCCGAAGGAGGTGTGGCCGATAAAGCCGACATCCGCACCGGTTTTTGCCGCGATGAGCTGCGCCACATGACGGCCGGCTTCATCGACGGTCATTGCCTTGGCGGATTTGCCGACGACTTGCCGCTCTTCCGCCGTCAGATGCTTTTCGAGCGTCTGTTCGATCAGGGTCTTGAGGGCAGGGGAGACCGGGCCGTCACGATCGATGGCGACTGTTTCGATGGCAGCGGCCTTACCGGGAGCCGCAATCGTCGCAACCGTCATGGAGGTGCACCAGGAGCCGGTATGGACATAACGCGTCGCGCCCTGCTCATGCACGAAGTTCAGGTGATCGTGACCGCCCACCAGCAGCGTACCATCCGGCAGCAGCGGTAGGATATCACGGTCGGCGACAACGCCGGCATGGCTGAGAACGATGTTGATCGCATCCGCTTTGACGATATCAGGCAGATTGGTCTTCGCCCATTCCACTGGCTGCGGAATGTCGAGCATTTCGCGCGTGGCCTTCGGATAGGTGTTGATCGCATTGGTGGCGAGGCCCGCGAGGATGACCTTGCGATCACCGGCGTTCACCTCGGCACGATCAGGCGCATAGGGCTTTCCGCTGCGCTTGTCGACGATGTTGGAAAGCACGATGATGCCGAGTGCCTGGGCACGGGTCACAAAATTGGCGAGGTCGTTATCGATATCCGGCTCATGATTGCCGATATTGATGACGGTGGGAGCGAGCTTTGCGAGCGCCGCGAGGAAAGTCCATTCGATTTCGCCGGCCGAGCGTGCGGCCACTGCATTGCCGATCTCGAACAGGTCGCCGTTCAGAAGGATGATGTGGGGAACCTTGTCGGCGGCGATGCGCGTTTCGATGGCTGCGAGAAGCTGACCGATACGCTCATAGGCGGAATGCAGGTCGGAGATGACGATTGCGCGCAGAGCCGCATCCTGCGCCATGACCGGCGTTGCCGCCACCAGCAGCGGCAGCATGGCGGTGCCGGCCATCAGCTTCAGCACATCGCGGCGTTTGCTTGAGAAAATCGTCATGTTCTAGGCCCCATCATCCGAAACTATGCCGCCGTCCCGCGGCTGGTCGAAGAAGGCCCTAAAGGGAGATCATCACAGCCGCATGACAAGTCTGACGTTTCAGAAACGGGAAATAAAGCGGTTTCTGCACCGGATCATTCCGGGCGAGAAAGTGCAGTCAGACGATGTCGCAAAGCAGGGTTGAAAGGCGAAAACCGCATCGGCCTTCGCCTTTCAGAATGTCAATGGAACAGAACGCTGGCGCCCTGATCGGCCGGGCCGGCATTGCGGCGGAAGGGGGCGAAAAGTTCGCGGCCCATGCCCCATTCATTGCCGGAAAGATCGGCGCGCGCCGGTTCGCGTTTCGCCAGCTCGGCGGCGGACACCAGCACTTCCAGCGTTCCGGAGATAGCGTCGAGACGGATGATGTCGCCATCGCGGATGAGCGAAATCGGGCCGCAATCGGAAGCCTCCGGCGTGACGTGGATCGCGGCCGGCACCTTGCCTGACGCGCCAGACATGCGCCCATCCGTCACCAGTGCCACCTTGAAGCCGCGATCCTGCAAAACGCCGAGCGGCGGCGTCAGGCGGTGCAGCTCCGGCATGCCATTGGCCTTCGGTCCCTGGAAGCGGACGACGGCGATGAAGTCGCGGTTGAGCTTGCCGTCCTTGAATGCGTCCTGAAGCTCCTGCTGATCGTTGAAGACGATCGCCGGCGCTTCGATGATGTGGCGTTCCGGCTTGACGGCGGAAATCTTGATGACCGATTTGCCGAGATTGCCCGTCAGCATCTTCAGGCCGCCAGTCGGCTGGAACGGCGTTTCGATGCTGGAAAGCACCTTCGGATCATGGCTCTGCTCAGGGGAGGGCTCACGGGTTACCGCGCCCTTTTCATCGAGCTTGGCATCGACGGTATAGGCTGCAAGACCCTGTCCGAAAACGGTGCGCACATCGTCATGCACGAAGCCCTGTTTCAGCAACTGCTTGATGAGGAAGCCCATGCCGCCGGCGGCGTGGAAATGGTTCACATCCGCAAGGCCGTTGGGGTAAACGCGGGCGAGCAGCGGCACGATGTCGGAAAGATCGGAAATATCCTGCCAGGTGAGGATGATGCCGGCGGCGCGCGCCATGGCGATCAGGTGCATGGTGTGGTTGGTGGAACCACCCGTCGCATGCAGGCCGACGACGCCGTTGACGACGGATCTTTCGTCGATCATCTCGCCCGCCGGCGTGAACTCATTGCCCTGCGCGGTGATCGCCAGCGCGCGCTTGGCTGCTTCACGGGTCAGCGCGTCACGCAGCGGCGTGCCGGGATTGATGAAGGAGGAGCCGGGCATATGGAAGCCCATGATCTCCATCAGCATCTGGTTCGAATTGGCGGTGCCGTAGAAGGTGCAGGTGCCGGGGCCGTGATAGGACTTGGATTCCGCTTCCAGAAGCTCGGCGCGGCCAACCTTGCCTTCGGCATAAAGCTGGCGGATGCGGGATTTCTCGTCATTCGGCAGGCCCGACGTCATCGGACCAGCGGGAACGAAGACGGCGGGCAGATGGCCGAAGGCGAGCGCGGCGATGACGAGGCCAGGCACGATCTTGTCGCAGACGCCGAGATAGACGGCGGCGTCGAACATGTTGTGCGACAGGCCGATGCCGGCCGCCATGGCGATGGCATCGCGGGAAAACAGCGAAAGCTCCATGCCGGGCTGGCCTTGCGTCACGCCGTCACACATGGCGGGAACCGCGCCGGCCACCTGCGCTATGCCGCCCGCTTCCTTGGCCGCATCGCGGATGATCGCCGGGAAGGTCTCGTAGGGCTGGTGCGCCGAAAGCATGTCGTTATAGGCGGTGATGATGCCGAGATTGGGGACCCGGTCGCCGGCAAGGATGTCCTTGTCGGCGGGGGAACAGACCGCAAACCCATGCGCAAGATTGCCGCAGGACAGAACGGAACGGTGAACGCCTTTTGAGACCTGCAGCCGCAACCGCTCGAGATAGGTCTCGCGATAGGGCTTGGAACGTTCGACAATGCGGGCGGTGATGGCCTGAATGCGGGAATCGGCGGACATGGGCGTTCATCCTGTTCGTTGGTCGGCAACCGGCATTCCGGGAGGTGAGCGGCCGGTTGTCGTGTTTCAGTCTTCATGTCGTCGGGGCGCTTTGTCGCCGGGCCGCAATCGCGGCGGTGGCGTTTGGCTTATGGCGCCCAGTATATATCCACGGGCGTTTCGGCCCGGTTCAGCACGGCGCGGATTGGCATTTCGTCTTCGTCCTCGCCTGATTGCGCCTTCTCCAGCGTCGCCTTCTTGGCGGCACCTTCAATATGCAGCACCAGAAAATCGGCATCGTGCAGGCTGGAGAAGTTGAACGTCAACCGCTCCTCTCCGGCATTCTCCGCCGCCATGGTCAAGACGCCACGCGGCTCATCGAGATCAAGCGCTTCGTAGAGATTGTCGCCACCCGGGAAGAACGATGCCGTGTGGCCATCCGTTCCCATGCCGAGAATGACGACGTCGAAAGGATCGCAGATCGCTTCGGTCTTGACGGTCGCAAGCGTTGCCGCATCCTCCGGCGAGGCCGCCGGCTGGAAGAGCGGGACAAAATAGGCCGACTTCGCCTTGTCCTGCAGAAGATTCTCGGCAACGAGGCGGTGGTTCGAACGGTCGCTTTCCGGCGGCACGAAACGCTCGTCCACCAGCGTCACGCTGATATTGGGCCAGTCGAGATCGTGTTTGGAGAGCGCCTGAAAGAACAGCTTCGGTGTCGAGCCGCCGGAAACCGCAATGCTTGCGGCCCCCCGCTCCTTGGTTGCCGCATCAAGGCGTTTGGCAACCTCCGCCGCCAGCGCGGTGGCCAGTTCGGCGGCGGTGTCGAAGACGTGGATCGTTTCGCTCATCGGCCCGGCCCTCAGTCGGCATCGTGCCAGGTGCGGCCGTCGCGCTCGATCAATGCGATCGAACCGCTCGGACCCCAGGTGCCGGCCGTATAACCCTGTACGCCCTGTCCCAGATCTTCCCAGCTCTTCAAGATGGGGTCGATCCAGTCCCAGGCGGCCTCGACTTCGTCGCGGCGCATGAACAGCGTCTGGTTGGAACGGATGGTGTCCATCAACAGCCGCTCATAGGCGTCCGGGCTGCGCACGTTGAAAGCTTCGGCAAAGCTCATGTCGAGGGAAACCTGGCGCAGGCGCATGCCGCCCGGGCCGGGATCCTTGATGAGGAGCGACTGCTTGACGCCTTCATCCGGCTGCAGGCGAATGACCAGCTTGTTGGCCTCGATCTTGCCGGCCGCATCGTCGAAGATCGAGTGCGGAATCTGCTTGAAGGTGACGACGATTTCCGAAACGCGGGTCGCGAGGCGTTTGCCGGTGCGGATGTAGAAGGGAACGCCGGCCCAGCGCCAGTTGGCGATTTCAGCCTTGATGGCGACGAAGGTTTCGGTGTTGGAAACGCCGCCTTCCAGCTCTTCCAGATAACCCTTGACCGGGCCACCGGCGGAAGCGCCGGCGCGGTACTGGCCGCGCACGGTCAGCTTTTCGACATTGCTGGTATCGATCGGCTTCAGCGAGCGTAGAACCTTGAGCTTTTCGTCGCGCACGGCTTCCGCATTCATGGAAGCCGGCGGTTCCATGGCGACAAGGCAAAGCAGCTGCAGTATATGGTTCTGAACCATGTCGCGCAGCGCGCCGGCCTTGTCGTAATAACCGGCACGGCCTTCGAGACCGACCGCTTCGGCAACGGTGATCTGAACATGGTCGATATGGGCGGAATTCCACAGCGGCTCGTAAAGCGCGTTGGCGAAACGCAGCGCCATCAGGTTTTGCACCGTCTCCTTGCCGAGATAGTGGTCGATGCGGAAGATCTGCTCTTCCTTGAAGACATGGCCGATGGTGTCGTTGAGTTCCTGCGCGGAGGCGAGATCGCGGCCGATCGGCTTTTCAACGACGATGCGGGTCGAGCGGGTAATCAGCTTGTGTTCGCGGATCTTGTCGGCGATGTCGCCGAAAATGCCCGGCGCCACGGCCAGATAAAAGGCGCGGATGCGTTCCTTGCCCTCATCGAGCAGCTTCTTCAGCACGTCCCAGCCATTGCCGGACTTGGCGTCGACGGGCACGTAAAAAAGCCGGTTGAGGAACAGGGTGACCTGCGCGTCGTCATATTCGCCGGCCTTCAGGTGTTCCTTCAGGGCGTCCTGCGCGAATTTGCGATATTCCTCATGGGTCATGACCGAACGCGACGCGCCGATGATGCGGGTCGGCTCCGTGAACTGGCCTTCGACCTGCCGGTGATAAAGGGCCGGCAGAAGCTTGCGTTCGGCAAGATCGCCCGTGCCGCCGAAAACGACACAATCAAAAGGTTCAACAGGAATGATCTGACTGCTCATATCGATTCTCTCGATCTTCAAAGGTTGGGGCATCAATAATCTAATCGATTTAAAAATGCCAGACTCAGTTATGTGAAATTATGAATTTTGCTTCCGCCAACTCGTCCGCCGCCGGCAACAGTCTGTAAACATTGGCCTAAAACCTATCTCGCAACGCGTACCAGGAGAGCGCGAGGAAAAGCAGCGGCGCGCGCAGCGACGCCCCGCCGGGGAAAGGCGGCACCTTCAGCTGCGCGAAGGGCGCCAGCATGTCCTTTTTGCCGAGAACGAGATCGGCATAGAGCTTGCCGCAATAATTCGACAGCATCACGCCATGGCCGGAATAACCGCCGATGGAGGTGACGCCCGGCATGACGTCGCGCACGAAGACCCGTCGCGGCAGGGTAATGCCGACCGAGCCGCCCCAGGAATGGGTGATGTCTATGTCTTTCAGCGCGGGATAGATTTCCGCGATCTGCCGGCGGATATGGCTGGAAATATCGCGCGGCGTATCGGCCGTATAGGCTTCCCGCCCGCCAAACAGCAGCCGGTTATCGGCCGTCTTGCGGAAATAGCGCACCACGAACCGCGAATCCGCCACGGCTTCCCGGTCGGGAATGATGTCGGGAAACGCATCCAGCGGCACGGTAGCGCCGATGAAGGAGCGGATCGGCATGATATGGGCGGCGGTGACCGGCTCCAGATTGCCGATATAGGCATTGGTGGCAATCAGTACCCGCGGCGCGGTGATCGTACCGAAAGGCGTTTCGATGATGGTCTTGCCGCCCGCCTGGCGGATGGATTTCGCCGGCGTCATTTCATAAATGCCGGCGCCCGCCGCTTTCGCCGCCTTCGCCAGCCCGACCAGCAGCTTCAACGGGTGGATATGGCCGGTACCGGTATCGCGCGTGCCGCCGAAATAATGGGTGGAACCGACACGTCTGCGCGCTTCTGCGCGTTCCATGTAGGAAATATACGGATAGCCATAGCGATTGTTCATCGCATCGACGCTTCGGCGATAGTCGTCCTCGTAAGCGGCCTTGTGCGCCACATAGAGCTGCCCGGGAAGATATTCCATGTCGATGCCGCGACTGACGGCGAAGCCGCGCACATAATTCTTGGCGTCCTCGGCAATGTCGAACAGCAGTTTCGATTGCTCGAAGCCGATCTCTTCTTCCACCTCGTCGGGGAAGGAGCGCTGGCCGGTGCCGAACTGGCCGCCATTGCGGCCGGAAGCGCCATCGCCGAAACGATGCGCTTCGATGAGGGCGACGGAGACACCGTTTTCGGCGAGGTTACAGGCGGCCTGAAGGCCGGTATAACCGCCGCCGATGATCGCGACATCAACCTGCTTCGACCCGTCGAGGGCGGAATAGTCCGGCCGCTCGCCGACGGTTGCCTGATACCAGGATAATCCCGGCGCAATCGGGCTTTGCCATGTCATGCTCGTGGTTCCTCACACGTTGAGAAGCAGGAACTCGCGCTCCCAGGGGCTGATGACCTGCATGAAGGTCTCGAATTCCCCGCGTTTCAGGCCGGCATAAAGGCCCACGAATTCATGGCCGAACACCCGGTCGAACTGTTCCTCGCCTTCCAGCAGCGCCACGGCCTCAAGGAGGCCGCGCGGCAGTTCGATGGAGCCTTCATTGGCCGTATCGGCGGTGGGTTCGGTCGGTTCGATATTGTTGACGATGCCAAGCCAGCCGCAGCCGAGCGAAGCGGCAAGCGCGAGATACGGATTGGCATCCGAGCTCGGCAGACGGTTTTCGACGCGACGGGCCTGCGGGCCGGAAATCGGCACGCGGAAGGCCGTCGTGCGGTTGTCGTAACCCCAGGCATTGTTGACCGGGCAGGCCATGTCGGGCGTCAGGCGGCGATAGGAATTCACATAGGGCGCCAGCATGACGAGCGCGTTCGGAACGTAACGCTGCATGCCGCCGACAAAGGCGAAGAACTCCTTCGAAGGGCTGCCATCGGCATTGGAGAAAATATTGCGGCCGCTGTCGATTTCCACCACCGACTGGTGAATATGCATGGCCGAACCCGGCTGGCCCTGCATCGGTTTGGCCATGAAGGTGGCGTAGATGCCGTGTTTCAGTGCCGCCTCGCGGATGGTGCGCTTGAACAGGAACACCTGGTCGGCAAGCTCGATCGGGTCGCCATGGCGCAGGTTGATCTCAAGCTGCGCCGGGCCTTCCTCGTGGATCAGCGTATCGATCTCGAGGCCCTGTTTTTCGGAGAAATGATAGATGTCGTCGATCAGCTCGTCGAATTCGTTGATGCCGGCGATGGAATAGCTCTGCCCGCCGACGATGGAGCGGCCGGACCGGCCCTTCGGCGGATGCAGCGGATAGTCAGGGTCGTCATTCATGGCGACGAGATAAAATTCGATTTCCGGCGCCACGACCGGCTTCCAGCCCTTTTCGGTATAGAGCGAAAGCACATTCTTCAGCACGTTGCGCGGCGTATAGGGCACGAAATTGCCCTCGGCATCCACCACGTCGCAGATCACCTGCGCGGTCGGGTCCGTTTCCCACGGCACGACGGACAGCGTCGAAAGATCGGGCACCAGCTTCAGGTCGCTGTCGCGCGGCTCGTAGCGGAAATTGGCGGTCTCGTCGGGATACTCGCCCGATATCGTATGGCGGTAGAGGGCGGATGGCAGGGCAAGCGAGGTGTCGCCCGTGAACTTCGCCGTCGGCATCATCTTGCCGCGCGGAACTCCGGCAAGGTCGGGGGTAATGCATTCTATGTCTTCGATCCCGCGCGCCCGCAGCCATTGCGCGGCTTCGCGCCAGGAGGAAACGCCACGGGTGGAGGAAAGGTCGAGGGGAGGGGTCTTCTTTGCCATGGTTGCCTGTTTCTTCGGGCGGAGCATGGTTTTCTTGGCGGGCATGTATCACCGGGTCTGTGTTTCGACTGGCGCCATCATAACCGTAGTTTGGCAATTGGCGAGGGGGAAAGCGCCATTGACAAGCGCCGGCACTTGGAAAAGAGGAAAGGAAACGGATCGGATGGAATGATGACAGAGAAATGTGACGTGCTGATTTTGGGGGCGGGCGCCGCCGGCATGATGTGCGCCATCCGTGCCGGAAAGCGTGGCCGCTCCGTCGTCATTCTCGACCATGCCAAGGCGCCGGGTGAGAAGATCCGCATCTCCGGCGGCGGCCGCTGCAATTTCACCAATATCCACGCCGGGCCGAAGAACTATCTCTCCGCCAATCCGCATTTCGCCAAATCCGCGCTTGCCCGTTATACGCCGCGCGATTTCATCGCTCTTGTCGAAAAACACCGCATCGCCTGGCATGAAAAGACGCTTGGCCAGCTCTTTTGCGACGACAGCGCCAAGGACATCATCCGCATGCTGCTTGGCGAAATGCAGGCGGTGAATGCGAAGCTGCGGCTCGAAACATCGGTCTCGGCCGTCACCCATGATGGCGCCCGTTTTCGCGTCACGACATCCGGCGGCGTCATCGAGGCGGAAAGCCTCATTGTGGCGACGGGCGGCAAATCGATCCCGAAAATGGGCGCGACCGGTTTTGCCTATCAGCTCGCCGAACAATTCGGTCTCAAGCTCGTCGAGCCGCGTCCCGGTCTCGTGCCGCTGACGCTTGATCCCGCCTTGCTGGAAAAACTGAGCCCGCTTGCCGGTGTCGCGGTTCCAGCGGAGGTCTATCACGGCAAAACGTCGTTTGAGGAAGCGCTGCTCTTCACCCATCGCGGTTTGAGCGGCCCCTCCATACTGCAAATCTCCTCCTACTGGCGCGAGGGCGATGTCATCCGTCTGAAGCTGGAACCGGCGCGCGATATCGCCGTGCTGCTGAAGCAGGCGAAACAGAAGAACGGCCGCCAGTCGCCCCAGACCGCCTTGTCGGACATCCTGCCGAAACGGCTTGCCCAGCACGTCGTCGAACAATCCGGCCTCACCGGCCATCTGGCTGACATGTCCGACAAGGTGCTGGCGAAGCTGGCGGGCGAGGTGCAGGACTGGCAGATCAAGCCTGCCGGGTCCGAAGGCTATCGCACGGCGGAAGTCACGCTCGGCGGCGTGGACACGACCGGTCTCGATTCCCGCAGCATGGCTGCGAAGTCCGTACCCGGCCTCTATTTCATCGGTGAATGTGTTGATGTGACCGGCTGGCTCGGTGGTTATAATTTTCAGTGGGCCTGGGCATCCGGGCACGCGGCGGGTGAATTCGCGTGAGGCCACGCCCGTTAATGCCTTGTTAACGGGCGTGGAGTCATCCTGACCAAATGCCAGCAAGGCCGGATCGCTCAATGATCCCGCTGCACATGATGTCCTGCTGGAGGCCCTCAACAGGGCATGGGTCGGTTGAGTTTTTCGTCAGGAACCCGCGCATGAACAGATCTGCACATCGCCGCCCTCGCGCCATTGCCATCGCCCGCACTGACAACGAGAGCCGTCATCTGGCCTTTCGCCTGAGCCTCATCGCAGCCGGTGCCCTCGCAGCCCTGATCGCTCTCTTTCACTGATCTGCGGCTCTTCGCCCTCATCCGGCTTATAAGCGCGCTGAAAAGCCGCCACGGCCGAGATGCCTCGGCCATATCGGCATAAAACTTCTCTTCCTGCAGAATGGCTTCGCGCCGTGTGCGCGGCTGCTGGTTTTCGATAATGACCCGTGCTGCAAAAATCGCGTGCATGTCGCTCTCCTTCTAATGCGGAGGGCCATGATGCGCGCCGTTTTTTGATTTATCTGCGCAAGAAAATGCGCTACGTTTTTCACTGATGAAAAACGTCACCTGGGATTCCTATCAGCTTTTCCTCGATGTGTCACGCAGCGGCGGCCTGACCGGGGCCGCGGCCCTGACGGGCTTGAGCCCCGCGACCATTGGACGGCGCATGGTCGAGCTGGAGGAGCGTATCGGCAAGGCGCTGTTCCAGCGCAGCCAGACGGGATACGCCCTGACGGCGGATGGCCGCACGCTGTTCGATCGGCTTCAGGCAATGGAGAATGCGGCCAAGGACATCGAGGGATGGCAGAAGGCGTCTTCGGCCTCTTCCACCGTGCGCATTGCCGTCGGCACCTGGAATGCCTGGCTGCTGACCGGGAATTTCTCCGCCATCTGCACCGACCGCGATGATTTTCGCATCGATCTTTTCATTGCGGAACAGAGAGCGGCTCTGGCGCATCGAGAAAACGACATCGGCATCCGCGCTTTCGAGCCGCAGGAAAAGAACCTTGCCGCCATCAGGACGGGGGAGGTGGCCTATGCGCCCTACAGGCTGCGCAACGCCGCTGCCGCTGTCGCCGACCGCTGGCTGGCGGTGGCCGAGGAAAGCGCCATTTCAACCTATCTGCGCTGGCCGCATGAAAATCGTAACGGTGAGATCGTGGTAACGGTGAACCGCCCGGTGGCGCTGCTCGACCTGGTGCTGGCCGGGGCAGGGGTTGCCGTGCTTCCCTGTTTCGTGGGCGATGCGGATGGACGTCTTGCCCGCGAAGGTGGGGAAATAGAGCCGCTTCGCCACAATCAATGGATCGTCATGAACAATGACGATCGCCACCGCCGCGATATCAGGACGGTGGCGGATCGGATGACCCGTCTGATCAAGGGCCATTCCGATCTATATGCCGGGCGCAAAAGCCGCCCGGCATAAAAGAACGGCTGCCGGTCAGGCGGCGGCACTTCCCTGCGCGACGATGACGGGGATCAGCAGATCGCCCCAGTTGCCGCCGCCGCCATGGTGGCGGGCCGAGCGGACAAGCTCGACGGAAACACCGGCCTCGACGGCTTTCATGACGGCCTGGTTGAGGCGGTGCAGATCGTTGGCCAGCATGCGGATGGCGGCCTGCTGATCCTGCGTCATGGCGGAGGATTGTTCCTCGGCGCGTTCCTTGACGTGGGTCTTGATGGGATTGTGGGCATTCATGGCATTTCTCCTCTCATTATTGGTTGGGGTTCTTGATCCGGTTTGCAAGCCCTTCCTGTCACCGGGAAGGGCGGTTTTTCGATTTTATTCGGCCGCCGGTCGGAACTGGTCGTGCTCGGTGGATTCCTTCATGGCTGTCGTGGACGACGTGCCGCCCGAAATCGCCAGAGACACGGCGTCGAAATAGCCGGTGCCGACTTCGCGCTGGTGCTTGGTGGCGGTGTAACCGTTCGCTTCTGCCGCGAATTCCGCTTCCTGAAGCTCGGAATAGGCTGCCATCTGCCGATCCTTGTAACCGCGGGCCAGTTCGAACATGCCGAAATTCAGCTGGTGGAAACCGGCAAGTGTGATGAACTGGAACTTGTAGCCCATCGCGCCCAGCTCGCGCTGGAACTTGGCAATCGTCGCGTCATCGAGGTTCTTTTTCCAGTTGAACGACGGCGAGCAATTGTAAGCGAGCTTCTTGCCGGGATGCACCTTGTGCACGCCTTCCGCAAACCTGCGCGCCTGTTCGAGATCCGGCTTTGATGTCTCGCACCAGATCAGGTCGCAATAGGGCGCATAGGCCACTGCGCGGGCAATGCAGGGCTCAAGACCGTTCTTGACCTGATAGAAGCCCTCAACGGTGCGGCCGGCATCGTAATCCACGAAAGGTTGGTCGCGCTCGTCGATGTCGGAGGTCAGAAGCTTGGCGGCCTCCGCATCCGTGCGGGCGATAACCAGCGTCGGCACACCCATGACATCAGCCGCAAGCCGCGCCGCCGTCAGGTTGCGAATATGCGCCGCCGTCGGGATCAGAACCTTTCCACCGAGATGGCCGCATTTCTTTTCCGATGCCAGCTGGTCTTCATAATGAACACCCGCCGCACCCGCTTCGATAAAGGCCTTCATGATCTCGAAGGCGTTGAGCGGACCGCCGAAACCGGCCTCCGCATCGGCAACGATCGGCGCGAACCAGGTATCGACCGAAAGACCCTTGCCCTCCGCCGTCTCGATCTGGTCGGCGCGCTGCAGGGTGCGGTTGATGCGCTTGGCAAGCTCCGGTGCTGCATTGGCGGGATAAAGCGACTGGTCCGGATACATGGCCGAGGCCGTATTGGCATCGGCCGCAACCTGCCAGCCCGAGAGATAGATCGCCTTCAGCCCGGCGCGAACCATCTGCATGGCCTGGTTGCCGGAAAGCGCGCCGAGCGCATTGACGAAATTTTCCTCATTGATCAGCTTCCACAGCCGGTTCGCGCCCATCTCGGCCAGCGAGTGGCGGATTTCGACGGACCCGCGCAGTCGCTGCACGTCGGCGGCTATGTAGGTGCGCTCGATGCCGTCGAAACGTCCCTGCGGTGCGCCCGGAACAAGCTTGTAAAAATCCGTCATACTTCTTTCTCCCATGATGAATGCGGTTTCGGAAACGGCTTGCTTTCGATTTCGTAAAGCGCCGTTTGGTGTGACTACATTTACATTTTTGGAGATTTAAACGCCAGAACAAACATAAAAACAGTGACTTGAAAGAGGTTATCCTGTAGTGTGCATGACAGGGTAGGGCTGTAAAATTGTAAATCTTGTAAAAGTTCTTTGCCCCATGAGTTTGTAACAGGCTTGTATGAGTCGCGGGATGGAGAGGTGAGGCTGTGTCGGAAAACAAGATTTTTGCGGGCCCGCGCGTGCGCCGCATTCGCAACGGCCTAAGCCTGACACAGACGGCCATGGCCGAGGCGCTGGCGATCTCGCCCTCTTACCTCAATCTCATCGAGCGCAACCAGCGGCCGCTCACCGTGCAGCTGCTTTTGAAGCTTGCCTCCGTCTACAAGGTCGATCTGGATGACCTGCAGGGCGAAAGCGCCGGTTCCGCCGGGCAGTTGCGCGAGGTCTTCGCCGATCCGCTGCTTGCGGGCGAGGTACCGTCGCCGCAGGAGCTGATCGAGGTTGCCGATGCCGCGCCCAATGCGGCAAGCGGTGTCCTCAAGCTTTACCGGGCCTACCGGGAACAGGCACAGCGCCTTTCCGACCTTTCCGATCTTCTGGCGCGGGAAGGGCATGAGACGGCGCTGTCCTCGACCCGCCTGCCGATCGACGAGGTACGGCACGTCTTTGAAAACCGGCCGGCCTATTTCAATTCCATCGATGCGGCGGCGGAAGAACTCCACAAACAATTATCGTCAGGCGATGATCTCGCCTCCGGTCTGCGCGCATGGCTGCAGAAAAACCACGGGATCGTCGTCAGGACGTTGCCGGTTCATGCCATGCCCAATCTGCGGCGACGTTACGACCGCCACTCCATGCGGCTATTCTTGTCCGAACGCCTGTCGCAGCCCGATCAGCTCAGGGAAATGGCAATGGAAACCTGTCTGCTGGCGCTTCGCGACGAGATCGGGACCGAGCTGGAGGCGCTGGGCCTGAACGGCGAGGAGGCGCGGCGCATCGCCCGCTTCGAACTGGCGCGTTACGCCGCCCATGCATTGATGATGCCCTATGGCGCATTCCTCAGCGCCGCGCAGCGGGCGAAATACGATCTCGACGTTCTGCGGTCGCGTTTCAACGTTTCTTTCGAACAGGTGGCCAACCGGCTCGTCAGCCTGCAACGACCGTCCGCCGCGGCGATCCCGTTTTTCCTGATGGAGATCGACAATGCCGGCAACCGTTTCCGCCTCGCAGGGGCCGGCGGTTTTCCAAGGGCGCGTTTCGGCGGCCTCTGTCCGCGTCTGAACATCCATGCCGCTTTCGCCCAGCCGGGACAGGTGCTGGTGGAAGCGGTGGAAATGCCTGACGGTGATGCCTTCCTCACCGTTTCGCGCACGCTGGAAGGCCCGCAGGCGGGTTTCGGCGAAAGGGTGCGGCGAACGGCCGTGCTTGTCGGCTGTGATCTCGCCCAGGCCGCTGAGACGGTTTATGGCCCAGCCGTCTCGGGCGCTGCGCCTGTCGCGGTCGGCCCCTCCTGCCGGCTGTGCGAAAGGCAGGGCTGTCTGTCGCGGGCGGAAGCGCCACTGACGCGGCCGCTCGGGCTTGATGAAATGGTCACGGGTCTCAGTGTTTTCGACTTCCAGTAGGTGTTTCCATTCGCTTTTTTGTGGTCGGAACACATTTGGTTGAAAATGCTGTGCTGCACATTTCCCGCTTGCTCCCTTCTGTTTTCCTTTCTAGTCTCTCCCAAAAAAGGGGATCACGCTCCCACCGTGAGGATGCGTTAACAGGAGACATCATGAAAAACCGTTCTCTCCGCCTGACCTTGGCTCTCACCACCGTGCTCGTTGCAGCAGGCTCGGCAATGGCCCAGGAGAAGGTCGTCCACGTCTATAACTGGTCGGATTATATCGACGAATCGATCCTTACCGATTTCACCAAGGAAACCGGTATCAAGGTCGTTTATGACGTGTTCGACAGCAACGAGCTTGTGGAAACCAAGCTTCTGGCCGGCAGCTCCGGTTATGATGTCGTGGTGCCGACCGGCCCCTTCCTCGCCCGCCAGATCAATGCCGGCGTGTTCCAGAAACTCGACAAGTCCAAGTTGCCGAATCTGAAGAACATGTGGCCCGAGGTTTCCGAGCGTCTGGCGAAATACGACCCCGGTAACGAATATGCCGTAAACTACATGTGGGGCACCACCGGCATCGGTTATAATGTCGCCAAGGTGAAGGCTGCGCTTGGCGATGTTCCTGTTGATAGCTGGGATATTCTCTTCAAGCCGGAAAATGCCGAAAAGCTGAAATCCTGCGGCATCAATATTCTCGATGCGTCGGACGAGACCTTCGCCATTGCCATGAACTATCTCGGCAAGAATCCGGATAGCAAGGAAACCGCCGATCTCGAGGCGGGCGGCGATGTCTACATGAAGATTCGCCCCTATGTGAAAACCTTCAATTCCTCCGCCTATATCGATGAACTCGCGAATGGCGACAGCTGCATCACCATCGGCTGGTCGGGCGATATCCTGCAGGCGAAGAGCCGTGCCGAGGAAGCCAAGAACGGCGTTGAGGTGAATTACGTCATTCCGAAGGAAGGCACCTATATGTGGTTCGACAACCTTGCCATCCCCGCGGATGCCAAGAATGTCGAGGAAGCGCACGCCTTCATCAATTATCTGATGCGGCCGGAAGTCATCGCCAAGGCCTCCAACTACGTTCAGTATGCGAATGGCAACCTCGCCTCGCAGGCGTTGATGGATGAGGCCGTCGCCAAGAACCCGGCGGTCTATCCCGATGCCGAGACGCTGAAGAAGCTCTTCACCATCTCGCCTTACGGACCGAAGGAACAGCGCGTGCTGAACCGCGTCTGGACGCAGATAAAGACCGGCAGCTAAGCGAATCCGGGGAGGGTGGCCCGTCCACCCTCATTCCTGTGCTTGTCACAGGAATCCAGCGACCTGACGTCTGTCAGGTCAGATGAAGTCTTTTCAGCCCAAAGGCTTGGGCTGACTGGATCCCTGTCACATCCTCGGCGCTTGTTCCGGGGAACAGGGATTAAGACAGTGGGGATGGCGTCGATCCGGCCTGCTTGTCGTGTACGTTGTCGATGGATTCTTGGTGAAATGGGGCGGGCATGGCAAAGACACTCGGACCGGTCAAACGCAAATTCAGCCCGTGGGACAACCCCGATGCGGTGCCCTTCATCCGCTTTGAAAACGTCACCAAACGTTTCGGCGATTTTGTCGCCGTCAACAATCTGACGCTCGATATTTACGAGCGTGAGTTCTTCTCGCTGCTCGGTCCGTCGGGCTGCGGCAAGACCACGCTGATGCGCATGCTGGCCGGTTTCGAGGAGCCGACCGAGGGCCGCATCCTGCTGCAGGGCAAGGATATTTCCGGCGTGCCGCCCTATAAGCGCCCCACCAACATGATGTTCCAGTCCTACGCGCTTTTCCCGCATATGTCGGTGGAAAAGAACGTTGCTTTCGGCCTGGAGCAGGACGGTCTGCCAAAGGCTGACATTGCCGCCCGCGTCGAGGAAATGTTGCGCCTCGTCAAGCTCACGGAATTCGCCAGGCGCAAGCCGAGCCAGCTTTCCGGTGGTCAACGGCAGCGCGTGGCGCTCGCCCGTTCGCTCGCCAAGCGGCCGAAGGTGCTGCTGCTGGACGAACCGCTCGGCGCGCTCGACAAGAAGCTGCGCGAGGAAACGCAATTCGAACTGATGGACATCCAGACCAATCTCGGTCTCACCTTCCTCATCGTCACCCATGATCAGGAAGAGGCGATGACTGTGTCGGACCGCATCGCCGTCATGGACAAGGGCATCGTCGTGCAGGTGGCGACGCCGGCCGAGATTTATGAGGCGCCGAACAGCCGCTACGTGGCGGATTTCATCGGCGACATCAATATTTTCGACGCCAGGGTCGTCGCCAATGCCTCCGATATCGGCAAGCCCGGTCTGGTGACTTTGGATTGCGACGGGTTGAAGGTGGCGGTGGAGCAGGAATGCGCCGCGGCGACCGGCAGCCAGGTGGCCTACGCCATCCGCCCGGAAAAGGTTCGCATCTCGCTCGACCAGCCCGCCGACAGCAGCGTCAACTCCGCCTATGGCGAGGTCTGGGATATCGGTTATCTCGGTGACTTCTCGGTCTTCATCGTCAAGCTCGCCGATGGTCGCGTCATTCGCGCAGCGCAGGCGAATGTCTCGCGTCTCGTGGATCGCCCGATCACCTTTGGCGATATGGTGTGGCTGAACTGGAAGCCGGATTCCGGCCTCGTCCTGACGCGCTGAGGGAGGCTTCGATGGCGATCACCACTCCCGAGAACCGGCAAAGCCCCTGGCGCTGGCTGGTCGTCGCGGTGCCCTATTTCTGGCTGCTGCTGTTTTTCGCAGCACCGTTTTTCATTATCTTTAAAATCTCGCTGTCGGATACGGCGATCTCCATGCCGCCCTATACGCCGGTCTTCGAAGGGTTTTCGAAGCTCGGAACGTTCTTTTCGCAGCTGGATTTCGAAAACTACCTGTTCCTGACGGAAGACCCGCTCTATATCGACGCTTACCTCTCATCGCTGCGTATCGCCTTCATCTCCACTTTCCTGCTTCTTTTGATCGGTTATCCCATGGCGCTCGCCATGGCGCGCGCGCCGTCTTCCATTCGTCCGACGCTGGTGATGCTGGTGATCCTGCCGTTCTGGACCTCGTTCCTGATCCGCGTTTACGCCTGGATCGGCATTCTGAAGCCGGAGGGCCTGCTGACGGTGCTGTTCCAGTCGATCGGTCTTCTGGGACCGGACCAGCAGGTCAATATCTTCCGAACCGAGACGGCGATCTTCATCGGCATCGTTTATTCCTATCTGCCCTTCATGGTGCTGCCGCTTTATTCGGCGCTGGAAAAACTCGACAATACGCTTCTGGAGGCCGCGGCCGATCTTGGCTGCCCGCCATGGAAGGCCTTCTGGAAGATCACTTTCCCGCTGTCGCTGCCGGGCGTCGTGGCCGGCTCGATGATCTGCTTCATCCCGATAACAGGCGAATTCGTCATTCCCGACCTGCTCGGCGGCGCGCAGACGCTGATGATCGGCAAGACGCTCTGGACGGAATTCTTCGGAAATCGCGACTGGCCTTTGGCATCCGCCGTCGCCGTGCTGCTTCTTCTGTTGCTGGTGGTGCCCATCGCCATCTTCCAGAACCAGCAGAAGAAGGTGGGGTGAGGCCATGAAGCGCGGAAAATTCGACATCACCGTCCTCACCCTCGGTTTTGCCTTCCTCTATATCCCGATCATCATCCTGATCGTTTATTCCTTCAATGCCTCCAAGCTGGTGACGGTCTGGGGCGGCTTTTCGCTGCAATGGTACAGGTCCATGTGGTCGAACCAGGGGCTGATGGATGCCGCCTGGGTGACGCTGCGTGTCGGTATCTTAAGCGCCACCATCGGCACCATCCTCGGAACGCTGGCGGCCCTGTCGCTGACGCGGTTCGCGCGGTTTCCGGGCCGGGTGCTGTTCTCAGGCATGATCTATGCGCCGCTCGTCATGCCGGAAGTGATCACCGGCCTGTCGCTGCTGCTTTTGTTTGTCGCTGTCGGGGTGGATCGCGGTTTCTGGACGGTGGTTATCGCCCACACAACCTTTACCATGTGTTATGTGGCAATCGTCGTGCAGTCGCGCCTGCTCACCTTCGACCGCAGTCTTGAGGAGGCTGCACTCGATCTCGGCTGCCCACCGGTGAAGACCTTCTTCCGCATTACCCTGCCGTTGATCTTCCCCGCCGTCATCGCTGGCTGGATGCTGGCGTTTACGCTGTCGCTCGACGATCTGGTGATCGCCAGCTTCGCCACCGGCCCCGGCGCAACCACGCTGCCGATCAAGATCTACTCGCAGGTGCGTCTCGGTGTGACGCCGGAAATCAATGCCATCTGCACGATCCTCATCGGCCTTGTGACGATCGGCGTCATCGTTACCTCCATCACATCCAAACGCACCGAACTGCAGCGGATGCGGGACGAGCACGCCGCCGCCCGCAACTGATTATCGGCTCTGCTTCGATTTCCTCACGTTACTGTTGAAATCGCAATAAAATTAGAAACCTGTAATTTAGTTTTGGGACTCTACGGTCTCAAAATAGGAATTATCGTCGGTAATTGCTCGATTTTGGTTTTAACCGCTTGTTAATAGGAGTTGGCGGAAAGTAAACCTAACGCAGGGTTGTCAAATTTCTGACGGCCGGGATTGATAATTTCCATATGGCGAGGTTGTCCCCCTTTCTCTCGTTAAAAAAGCACAACTAATACAGGCGGCCGAAAGGCCGCCTTTCTTTTTGCCGCGACACCGGGCGCGGCTCAGCGGTTTTCCGGATGATCCATCGATCTGGAAACGAGAAGCACGGGAATAAGCCCGGCGATGATGATGATGATCGCCGGCACGGCCGCATCCTGCACCCTTGAACGCGATGCATCCTCATAAACCAGCGTCGCCAGCGTGTTGAAGCCGAAAGGCCGGAGCAGGATGGTGGCCGGCAGTTCCTTCATGGATTCGATCAATACGAGGAGAAAAGCGGTCAGCGCCGCGGGCCGCATATTGGGCAACAGCACCTTGAACAGCGTCTGTGCCCGGTTGCGCCCAAGCGTGCGCGAGGCCATGTCGATATGCGGCGAAAGCTTCTGGAAACCGGCATCGAGCGTGCCCTCCGCCATGGTCATGAAGCGCACGGCATGGGCGTAGATGATGGCGAAGGCGGTGCCGGAGAGCAGCAGCCCGGTGGAAAAACCGAAATATGCGCGGATGAAGCCATCGACGCCATTGTCGAGGCTGGCCAGCGGAATAAGCACGCCGATGGCGAGCACGGTTCCCGGCACGCCATATCCCATGGAGCCGAAGCGGGCGGCCACCTTGGAGGTGCGCGAGCGCTCGGTGCGGATGGCATAGGAGAACACGAAAGCGGCAATCAGCGTCACGAAGGCGGCGGAAAGCGAGACTTCGAGACTGTGTCCGAGTGCTTTCAGAAGCTTCGGCGCAAACAGCGCATCGAGCCTCCTGGCGGCGTAACCGCCCAGCACGATGACGGGAATGAAAAATCCGCTCGCGATAGGAACGAGGCAGAACAGGCTGGCGCACCAGCGCCGCCAGCCGTTGAGCGCCTTCAACCGGTGGCGCTGCGCCATGCTTGTCGCTTTCGGCGCGCCGAAGCGCTGTTTTTCCCGGGCATTGCGTTCGATGACGATCAGCGCGCCGACGATGACGAGGATGACGGCGGCGATCTGCGTCGCATTGGCGAGATTGCCGCGATTGAGCCAGGTCTCGTAAATGGTGAAGGTCAGCGTCTGGACGCCGAGATATTCGACGGCGCCGATATCGTTCAGCGTCTCCATCAGGACCAACGACAGGCCGATGGCGATGGCCGGCCGCGCCATTGGCAATTGCACGGAGAAGAACACATTCAGCGGCTTTGCGCCGAGCGTGCGGGCCGCTTCGGCCGCAAACCGCCCCTGCATGGAAAAGGCGGCCCGGGCCGAGAGATAGACGTAAGGATAAAGTACCGAACTCAGAACGATAACAGCACCGCCAAGCGAGCGTATGTCCGGAAACCAGTAATCGCGGATGCTGTGATAACCGAAGGCGGCGCGCAACGCGCTCTGCACCGGGCCGGTAAAGTCGAGAAATTCGCCGAACGCGTATGCGGCGAGATAGGAGGGGATGGCGAGCGGCAGCACAAGTGCCGCGGACAATAGCCGCCGCAGCGGAAATTCGAATGTCGTCACAAGCCAGGCGCAGACGATCCCGAAAAACGCCGTCGTCGCGGCCGTCATCCCCAACAGCAGGAAGGTGCGAAACCCGGCGCGCGGCAGGACATTGGCGAGAAGATGTTGCCATCCCTCCGTGCTGCCCGTCAGCGCCAGCCAGAAAATTGCCAGAATGGGCATGGCGGCAATGGCCGCGACGATGACCGCAGTGATGGGCAACACCGAGAAGCGTCTTGTTGCCGGAAGGGAAACCGTCATGGACATGCCAGTCTACTGTCGTGCAAAGGCCTCAACCGGCGACCATTGTGCCGGTGGCTTCCGCATTGCTACGCCCGCATGGCCTCAGTTGGCAAGAACCCGCTGCGACGGAAAGGTGATTTCCACCAGCGTGCCTTCATTCGGCGTGGAAGTGATGGAGAAATTCGCGCGGTTGGCGTCCACCATGGCTTTCGTCAGCGGCAGTCCAAGCCCGGTGCCGTCGCCGCGCACACGCTTTGTCGAGGATGCCACTTGCCGGAACGGTTTCATCGCCTGTTCCAGTTCCGCCCGCGTCATGCCGATGCCGGTGTCGCGGATGCGCAACGATACGCTGCCATTGGCCTCATAGGCCGTGGACACCACGATCTGGCCGCCGGACGGTGTGAAGCGGATGGCGTTCGACAGGATGTTCAGCACGATCTGCTTGATCGAGCGCAGGTCGGCGACGATCTGCGGCACGGATTGCGCAAGCGCGGTGCGGATGATGACACGCTGGTTGTTGGCCTGCGGCTGCACCAGCGAGACCGCCTCGGCCACCGTTTCATTGAGCGGCACGGCGACGAAATCCACATCCATCTGCCCGGCCTCGATCTTGGAGATATCGAGCAGATCATTGACGATGTCGAGCACATGCCGGCCGGAACGGCCGATATCATTGGCATATTCGACATAACGCGGATGGCCGATCGGTCCGAAACGTTCGGTCGCCATCATGTCGGCAAAGCCGATAATGGCATTGAGCGGTGTGCGGATTTCGTGGCTGACGCGCGCCAGGAAATCGGTCTTGTGGGCATTGGCGGTTTCCGCCGCGCGCTTGGCGTTGCGCAGTTCTTCTTCCGTGCGCTTCCACTGGGTAATGTCACGGATCACGGCGCAATAGCCATGCGAGGATTTAAGCCGGCCGATGGTCATGAACAGCGGCAGGAAGCCGCCGGATGCTTCGCGGCCGATCACTTCGCGGCCGTCATTCAGCACGCTCGCGACACCGTTATTGGCAAGGCCGGAAAGATAGTCCAGCACGGCGCGCTGGCTCTCATGGGCAAAAAGGGTGACGAAAGGCTTGCCGGCAATTTCACCATTGTCATAGTTGAACAGCGCGCTGGCGGAACGGTTGAGCGAGCGGATTTCGCCTTCGTCTCCCAGAAGCACAACCCCATCGGTGGCCGTTTCCAGAATGGAATGCAGCTCCTCCACTTCGCCCTGCAACAGGGAGAGGCTGCCTGCTTCCGCATTTTCGGCATCGCCGGCAGCGATATTTTCGTTGGCGGCCGCAACCGGCGTCTGCTTTTCCTCAAGCGGCACCAGCGACAGCATCAGCGCCTTGGTTTCTTCCCAGCGGATGGATTGCAGCCGCGCCTTGACGGGGATGATGTCGTTTTCGGCGCTGACGACCACCATGCCACCTTCGTTGTCCGGCATCTCCTCCAGTTCCTGCCGCTGCAGCAGCGCTTCCAGACCGCCCACCTCTTCGAGCTCGGCGAGAGAGCCATAGCCCGTCAATCGCAGGAAATCCGGATTGGCGTGGATCAGCCTGTCGCCGGCATGCACCAGAAGCGCCACGGGCATCTGGTCCAGCGTTTCGGCCGTCAAGGCATTTGCCGGGCGAACGGACGGGCTGACCATGGCGGCGGCAATATCGGTAGCCGGCCGCTCGTCCGCCGCAGCCTCCTGCTTTTCGTCTGAGCCGCTTTCTTCAGCCGGAGCGCGAATGGCCGCAGGCTGCTCGCCACGAACATAGTCGGCGAAAAGATCGTCTTCTTCCACCGGTTCGGCCGTCTTGTCGTCGTTTTCCGTTTCGGCGGGTACGCTTTCGGACGCATCCGCAATGATGTCCGGCTGTATGTCCTGCCCCGCCGGCTCGGCGGAGATGGCTTCCGCATCCGTTTGCCGGTTTTCTTCGGAAGCAGCATCCGCCGGCGCCAGGGCCCGGCCGATTTCGCGGAAGGCGGCCTGCTCGCCTGCGGTCAGCCCCTCGCGGGAGCGCGAGCGGCGCTCCTCCAGATGGACGACCTTGTCGGAATAGGCTGGCTCCAGCGCGGGCGCCACAACCGGCGCTTCGAGTTCCGGTGGAGTATAATCATGGTGCTGGTCTTCGGCCGAAACCACGTCCGATGCATCATCTGCGACATCGGTGCCCGTTGCCGGGACCTCATCGTCACCGATGGAACCGGAAGCTTCTCCTGCCTCGTCATCCTCATCGATAAAGGCCAGCAATTCGTGGCTTTCATCCTCGATCGCGGGTTGCGGCAAAGCGTCTGCCGGATCGGCCTCCTCACCGTCGAGGAATGTCAGGCCGGTGGCATGCGGATCTTCGGCGGCATCGGCCAGCCGCACGATGCCGAAACCGCGGAAACCGTCGAATTCGCGGGAGCGCGTATAGGTGGGCAGGGCGGCAAGATCGATCGGCACCATCAGCGATGTGCCTTCCACCGGCCAGTAGATCGTCTTGCCCGACCAGGTGTCGCGACGGCCGAGAAGCTCACGGATCTTGCCGTCGGGATCGAGATTGAACAGGGCCGCGACATCGGCAAAGCCCATGCCTTCCACCGCGGCTGCCTTGGCGCCGACGGCTTCCGCAAATTCATGCGAGATCGAGCTGAAGCGCCCTTCCGCATCGATTTTCCAGACGAAACGGGAAGCGCGCGCACCGGCATTGAAAACAAAAGGCTGCGCCTCTGCGCCAGCGCCGATGTCCGTCTCCTCGGTCTCCGTCTCCGCCGTTATCTCGTCATCCGCCGCAGGAGCAGCCTCTGACGGCGGGGTTTCGACGATTTCATCGTCCACGACTGCGATTTCTTCGGCCTGCGCTTCTGCGCCAGGGGCATCGGCGGTTGCCCGCTCGGTTAAGGGAGCCTTTGCTTCATCCTCATCGAGTTCGAAAAGATCGGCGATGTCATCGGTCATCGCCACATGTGCAGCGGCGTCGGCATCCTGCGAAGAAAGCTCCGCCGGGGTCTCCGCTCCGTTTTCCGGCGATGACAGAAGGCTGTTCTCATCCTGCTGCGCTGCCACTTCCTCTTCGGGATCGGTCGGCAGTTCCTGCACCTCTTCCACATCCTCGATGCCAGCAACGGCATCGAGCACGGAATCGAAAGAGGAGGTTGTCGAGGCAACAGGCGCGGTCTCCGCAACCGGCAGGACGGGCTCGGCGGCGGCTGGCGTTTCCTGCGGCTTGTCTCCGGCAAAACCCTTGTCTTCGGCAAAACCATTGACCGGATCGAGTGTGCCCAGTGCGGTTTCGACCACGAACATCAGGTTCAGTTCAGGCGATGCCGCGATCTGGCCGGTGGCGGCGGGCAGATAACCTTTGCCGGTCGGCACCGGCCGTTTGACGAGATGGCCGGACTGGCCGGCTGCCATTTTCACCAGCGTCCGCGCCGTGTGCGGCGTAATGCCGAGCGAGGAAAAGCCGGGCGAGGCGGCGATGATCTCGTTTTCGCCGTTCATAACCGCCATGTGAATATCGGGGTCGTCAAAACCTTCGATCATGCGCCGGGCGCATTCGGCCGTGTCGGGCGCGGTCTGGTCGGTGAGGGCGGAAAACAGGATGGCGGGCTGGCCGGGCTCGGCCTCGATGATTTCCGCGCGCGCGGTAACGGCCAGGCTACGGAAACCCGATGTGATGCGAATGGTAAACGGCAGGCTGTCGCCCGCTTTGGAAAGCCGCGCCGCCGTGGCCGCCAGTTGCCGGAAGGTCACGTCCTGCGGTTTCGGGCCCTGTTCCAGAAAATCATAGACCATCGGCGTGCCGAACAGCGCCGCACCCCGGCCATTGGCCCAAAGGGCGTTTTTAAGGTCGAGCGAGAACAGCGCCATGGCCTCACCGCGCCCGAAACCTTCACGCACCCGTTCATGCACTGCGATATCGATAAAGGGATACTGGACGGCGGGCATGTCGAAACCTATTCTGGCACTACCGGACCTTGCGGGCTTTCGGCTTCCTCATGAAGCGCAAAACGTAAACCCGCCAGGCATCACGTTAACAGAATTTTAAATAACTTCACAGCGCGGCCGGGTCCACCGCCCGGTGGATGAATCGCCAAATAGAGTTAACATCAACAGGCCCATTCCTGCTTCCCGTTCCCGGTCAGCCTGTCGAAAAGCACTTGCCTTTCTCAGCCTTTTTTCGCAAAATTCGAAGAGGCACTTGCAAATGGGGAAAACACCTTTTATGTCACCCCCCGTGACGCCGCTTCGGCGTTTCATGTGCGGTTGTAGCTCAGTTGGTTAGAGCGCAGGTTTGTGGCACCTGAGGTCGGTGGTTCGACCCCACTCAACCGTACCATTCCCCTCTCCCGATAAGTCTATAGGTCACAAGGACTTACCGGGAGAGGGGAATATTTTCTCTCCAGCCTCGTCTGTTCATGCCTGCGGAGCCGCCCCCGCGCTGCGCACGCCCGTTCCCGATTTGCGAAAATCCTCAAAATCATCGCCTTGTCCATGGTGGTCTCCACGCAACCCTGGTGATGCATGAGCCTTTGCCACACGCCGCCCGGCAAAAACCATTTGGCTAAAATCGCTTGCGCTGGTATTGTCCGCCCAACGAAACCTTATGAAAGCCAGCAGCATAGCGTCTACGCTTGTGCGCGGCGAAATGGACAAGACAGTGATCGACCCCGGAAACGGCCCAAAGCCGTCGGAACAAGGGGCGTCGGTGGCGAACAAAGGGAAAGCGAAGCGATCCCGTCGTGGCAAGAAACACAAGCGTGACGGTCAGCCCCGTGACGCTGCTGTGCTGTCGCATGATGTTGCCGCGGATGTTCCGGCCGGTTCCTCCTATGTATCGGCTCTTGAGCCGGATGCCGAGCCGCGCAAGAGAAAGCGCCGCCGGCGCTCTCGCGGCAAGGGCACGTCTCAGCAGGCTGCCCCATCCTCCACCGTGCAGGCCCAGGCTCCAGCCGCAACCGATGTGGCCAATCCTTCCTCCGTGCCGCCGGGCGGCGGGCGAAAGTCGCGCCACCGCAAGCGTGGGCACCGCGATCCGCGCAGCCGCGACCCACAGGGCCGTCCGCTGGTTCCCACCCATGCGCCGAAACATGTCGGCAAGCAGAATGGCCGCGCCAACGGGGCCGGGCATGAACCGCACCGGCAATCCGAAATCTCCGCCCGCCACGCCGGTCGCCAGCATGAGCAAAGCCAGGAGCCGCCGGCCGATATGTATGCGGCGCTCGATCTCGGCACCAATAATTGCCGCCTGCTGATCGCGCAGCCGACGCGGCCCGGTCAATTTCGGGTTGTCGATGCCTTTTCGCGCATCGTCAGGCTGGGCGAGGGGCTGGTATCCAGCGGCCGCCTTTCCGATGATGCGATGGACCGCGCCGTCGAAGCGCTCAAGGTCTGCTCGGCAAAACTCTCCGGCCGCCCGATAAGGCGCATGCGGCTCATCGCCACCGAGGCCTGCCGCGCAGCGTCAAATGGCGAGGAGTTTCTGGCGCGTGTCACGCGCGAAACCGGACTGAAGCTTGAAATCATCAGCCGCGAAACGGAAGCCCGCCTTGCGGTTTCGGGCTGCGCCTCTCTCGTCGGTCGCGAAGCCCGCTCCGTCGTGCTGTTCGATATCGGCGGCGGATCGTCGGAAATCGCGGTCATCAAGGTCGGCGAAAACCGCTCGAACCGGCTTGCCAATCACATCACCCACTGGACCTCGCTGCCGGTCGGCGTCGTCACGCTTTCGGAACGTCATGGCGGCCGCGATGTGACGCCGGATGTCTTTGCCGCCATGGTGCGGGAGGTCGAAGGGCTGCTCGATGCCTTCCATTGCCCGCCTCTGGCGCCGCAGACCCATCACGAGGATTTTCATCTGATCGGAACTTCGGGCACGGTGACGACACTCGCGGGTGTTCACCTTGATCTGCCGCGATATGATCGCCGCAAGGTGGATGGCCTGTGGCTGTCGGACGCCGAGGTGACGGCCATGCAGGACAAGCTTCTGGCCTGGGATTTCGCGGGCCGCGCCGCCAATGCCTGCATCGGGCCTGACAGGGCCGATCTGGTTCTGGCCGGCTGCGCCATTCTCGAGGCCATTCGCCGCCGCTGGCCGGCGCGCCGCATGCGGGTGGCCGATCGTGGCCTGCGTGAAGGGCTGCTGACGGATATGATGGCAGATGATGGCGCATGGCGGCGCAACCGGATAAGGCGCATGCAAATGGCAAGGCAGGACAGGACGGAAGGTTTGACATGAGCAAGGCGCCGACAAGCAACAACCGCACCGGCCGCAAGATCGGCCAGAAGGTCAAGAAGACCAAACTCAAGGCCTCCTCGCGCCGCTGGCTGGAGCGTCATATCAATGACCCCTATGTGCAGCGCGCGAAGCTTGAAGGCTATCGCGCCCGCGCCGCCTTCAAGCTGCTGGAAATCAACGACAAGCACCAGATTTTGAAAGGCGCGACCCGCATCATCGACCTTGGCGCCGCACCCGGAAGCTGGTCGCAGATCGCCTCCAAGGTGACGGATTCCACCGAGGACGACATTCGCGTCGCGGCCATCGATTTCCTCGAGATCGATCCCATTCCCGGGGTTAAAATTCTGCAGCTCGACTTCCTTGATCCGAGCGCGCCGGAAAAGCTGATGGAAGCTGTCGGTGGCACGCCCGATCTGGTGCTGTCGGACATGGCTGCGCCGACCACCGGGCACCAGAAGACCGACCATATCCGCACCATGCATCTGTGCGAAGTCGCGGCCGATTTCGCCGTTCAGGTGCTGGCGGAGGGCGGCCATTTCCTTGCCAAGACCTTCCAGGGCGGCACGGAAAAGCAGCTGCTCGACATGCTGAAGAAGAACTTCAAGCAGGTTCTGCACATCAAGCCGGCCTCGTCGCGCTCGGAATCGGTGGAAATGTTCCTGCTTGCCAAGCACTTCAAGGGCCGCAAGAGCGAACCGCACGTCGATGCGGAAGCCGAAGAGGCTTCCGAAAACTGATCACTCCGCCGGTTGCGAGACCTTGCCGCGGTGGCCGGAGACGGCCGCCCCTGCATTGCTGTCCATGCGGATGATCGGCACGATGGCGAATAGCGACACCAGTGCGACGATGGTGAAAGCGATGTGGAAATCGGCAAGCTGCAGATGCGTGCCCGACATCATGCTGCTGACTTCCAGAATGGAAGCGGCGAAGGCAACGCCGAGCGCCAGGCTGATCTGCTGCAGCACGGATGACATCGAGGTCGCCTGGCTGGCCTGGCTGTCCTCGATATCGGAATAGCTGAGCGCGTTCGATCCGGTAAAGAAGAAGGACCGTGCAAATCCCGCCGTGACGAGGAAGATCATGATCAGCGGATAGGGCGTTTCCGGCGTAAAGAAGCTGTTGGCAAGCGTCGTGCAGGCGCCGACAATGCCGGCCCCGATCAGCGTCGAGCGGAAACCGGTCGCCGCGAACACCCGCTTGGCCATGAACTTGGTGGTGATTGCCCCGATTGCGCCGGCAAAGGTGATCATGCCCGACTGGAACGGGTTGAGCCCGAAACCGATCTGCAACATCAGCGGCATCAGGAAGGGGATGGCGCCGGTGGAAATGCGGAAAACGGTGCCGCCGACGGAGGCCGCCCGGAAGGTTGCGTTCTGGAAAATCCGGAAATCCAGAATGGGTGCGGGGTGGCGTGCGGCATGGCGCATGTAAAGAAAACCGCAGATAAACCCGATGATCGTCGAGGCGATACCGATGGCGGGCGGCAGGGCCGGAAGGCTGACCACCGACACGCCGAATACGACGCCCGAGGCGGCGATGCCTGACAGAACGAACCCCTTGCCGTCCATCGGCGGCGGATTGGTGGTTTCGATTTCCGGCAGGAAGATCGTCGACAGCCAGATGCCGATAATGCCGATCGGCACGTTGATCAGGAAAATCCAGTGCCATGAAAAATAGGTGGTGATGAAGCCGCCGATCGGCGGACCGGTGAGCGGCCCGACCAGCCCCGGTATGGTCAGCAGCGCCATGGCGGAGACGAGTTCGCTGCGCTTGGTCGTGCGCAAAAGCACGAGGCGGCCGACGGGCGTCATCATTGCACCGCCCATGCCCTGCAGGAAACGCGAAAGTACGAATTCGAACACCGAGGAGGAAACCGCGCAGCAGATCGAGCCCACCACGAAGACGGCGATGGCGAAACGGAAGATTTTCTTCGCGCCATATTTGTCGGCCATCCAGCCGCTGATGGGAATGAAGATCGCCAGCGCCACCATATAGGCGGTCAGTGCGAGCTTGAGCGTGATCGGGCCGACATGGAGGTCGGCGGCAATCGCCGGAAGCGAGGTTGCGATGACGGTGGAGTCCATCTGCTCCATGAAGAGAGCGACTGCCAGGATGAGGGGAATGATGCGGTTCATGAGGCTGCCTGCGGCTTTCCGCTGCGACAAGGGATATCGCCGTTCCTCCTACGCCTGATAGGCGGGCTTGCCAACACGTTAATTATCAATTTCTCAAGTTCCGATCAAACCTGCGTGAGGCCGGTTTTCTTGCAACTTTCTCGCTCTATTGTCCGTTGGGTGAGTTCAGTTGGCGATCACGGCCAGTTGGCGATATCGGAGACAAGATGATGACCCAATCCTTGAGCATGAGCAGACGCGGCCTCATCGGTGCGGCCGGCGCAACCGTTCTCGGCGCGCCGCTATTGATGGTGCGCAGTGCAGACGCCCAGACCAGCCAGCCGCAGACCTCCATGGAGATAAAACACGCCATGCCGCCTGAAACCAACCGCTTCAAGCTCGGCAACTTCGAGGTGCTCGTCGTCAAGGACGGCTCGCGCGCCGCGCCCAATCCGGGAGAGACCTTCGGCACGGACCAGTCGGCCGAGACCGTGGGCAAATTGCTGGAAGACAATTTTCTGCCGAAGGATCAGTTCGTTAATTCCTTCTCGCCGGTTCTCGTCAATACCGGCTCCGATCTCGTACTGTTCGATACGGGTTTCGGCGAGGCTGGCCGCGGCGCCGGCAATGGCCGCCTGACCGAAGGCATGGCTGCGGCCGGTTATACGCCCGAGGACGTGACCGTGGTGGTGCTGACCCATATGCATGGCGACCACATTGGCGGGCTGATGGAGAAGGGCGCTCCGGCCTTTTCGAAGGCGCGTTATGTGTTCGGCCAGGCGGAATATGACTTCTGGACGGATGAGAAGCGCGTCGGCACGCCGGCCGAAGGCGGTCACAAGGGCGTTCTCACCAACGTCAAGCCGCTGGCGGAAAAGGCGACCTTCATCGGCGATGGCGCCAGTGTCGTTTCCGGGATTACCAGCGTGGCGGCTTTCGGCCATTCGCCGGGCCACATGATTTTCCGTGTCGAATCGGAAGGCAAACAGCTGATCCTGACGGCGGATACGGCCAACCATTTCGTCCTCTCCCTGCAGAAGCCGGACTGGGAAGTAAAGTTCGACATGGACAAGGCGGCCGCCGCCGCGACCCGCAAGAAGGTCTATGACATGATCGCCACCGACCGGCTGCCTTTCCTCGGTTATCACATGCCTTTCCCTTCTGTCGGTTACGCGGAAAAGCTGGATACGGGTTACCGTTTCGTGCCGAAATCCTACCAGTTCGACATCTGATATCTGCTGCAACGCAGCAACAGAGAAAGCCCGGAAGGTTATTCCGGGTTTTTTCTATTCCCTTCCTGTCATGAACGTGTTACCAGCCCTCGCCAACTTCCAAGCAATCCTTGCAGGGCGCCGGGGTGAACTTTTCGTTCCGGAACGGCCACGCATTTTCAGTATGAAGGAATTTGGTCATGGCACGCATCATTCAAACACCCACTGGTTTGGACGCTCTCACATTTGACGATGTGTTGCTGCAACCCGGGCATTCCGAAGTCATGCCGGGACAGACGAATATCGCCACCCGTATTGCCCGCGATATCGATCTCAACCTGCCGATCCTCTCTTCCGCCATGGATACGGTCACCGAAGGCCGCCTCGCCATTGCCATGGCCCAGGCTGGCGGTATCGGCGTCATCCACCGCAACCTGACCCCCATCGAACAGGCCGAAGAAGTTCGGCAGGTGAAGAAGTTCGAAAGCGGCATGGTCGTCAACCCGGTCACCATCGGCCCGGATGCGACGCTTGCCGAAGCACAGGCCTTGATGAAGGCGCATGGCATTTCCGGTATTCCGGTGGTTGAAAACGGCGGTTCCGGCGGCCACAAGAACGGCCGCCTCGTTGGCATTCTGACCAACCGCGATGTGCGCTTTGCCTCCGATCCGCAGCAGAAGATCTATGAACTGATGACCCGCGAAAATCTGGTCACGGTCAAGGAAAGCAGCGTCGACCAGCAGGAAGCGCGCCGCCTGCTGCACAAGCACCGCATTGAAAAGCTGCTGGTGGTGGATGCCAAGGGCAATTGCGTCGGCCTCATCACCGTCAAGGATATTGAGAAGTCGCAGCTCAACCCCAACGCCACCAAGGATGCGCAGGGCCGTCTTCGCGCCGCCGCCGCCATCAGCGTCGGTGCAGATGCCATCGAGCGCGCCGAGCGCCTCATCGATGCCGGCGTCGACCTTCTGGTCGTCGATACCGCGCATGGCCATTCGCAGCGCGTGCTGGATGCCGTCTCGCAGGTGAAGAAGATGTCGAACTCGGTTCGCATCATCGCCGGCAATGTCGCCACCGCTGACGGCACCAAGGCGCTGATCGATGCCGGCGCCGATGGCGTCAAGGTCGGCATCGGCCCCGGCTCCATCTGCACCACCCGCATCGTCGCCGGTGTCGGCGTTCCGCAGCTCGCGGCCATCATGTCGTCGGTTGAAGTCGCCAATGCCGCTGATATCCCCGTCATCGCCGATGGCGGCATCAAGTTTTCGGGCGATCTGGCCAAGGCAATCGCCGCCGGCGCTTCCGCCGTCATGATCGGCTCGCTGCTTGCCGGCACGGATGAAAGCCCGGGCGAAGTGTTCCTGTATCAGGGCCGTTCCTTCAAGGCCTATCGCGGCATGGGCTCCGTTGGCGCCATGGCGCGCGGTTCCGCCGACCGTTATTTCCAGGCGGAAGTGCGCGATACGCTGAAGCTCGTGCCTGAAGGCATTGAAGGTCAGGTTCCCTATAAGGGCCCGGTCTCCGGCGTTCTGCATCAGCTCGCCGGCGGCCTGAAGGCCGCCATGGGTTATGTCGGCGGCAGCAACATCAAGGAATTCCAGGAGCGCGCCACCTTCGTTCGCATCTCCAGCGCGGGCCTGCGTGAAAGCCACGCCCATGACGTGACGATCACCCGCGAAAGCCCGAACTACCCCGGCGCGGTTTGATCTTTCGAGGCGAATCCGTAAAAGGATACCGAGTATTTGGCGCTCCCCGATTCATGCCGGATCGGGGAGCGTTTTCATGATTGGAGAAGAAAGCATGTCACCCACGACCGCAATGTTCTGGCCGATGATCGCCCATGTCTTTCTGGTCTTCTGCCTTTACGGGCTTCTGATCATCCGGCGCAACAAATACACCTTCAAGGATCGCGAATCGGCGATCAAGCTGCGCGACCGGGGCGAGGAGGCGCGCGAAAGCCATCTGGTGAACCGTAACATCGCCAACCAGTTCGAATTGCCGGTGCTGTTTCACATCGCCTGCCTGCTGCTTTACATCACAGATGCGGACAATATCGTCACCGTTGTTCTGGCATGGCTGTTCGTGCTCTCGCGTTATGCCCATTCCTATGTCCACGTCACCAGCAACCGCCTGCGCCAGCGTGGGGCATTGTTCGGCATCGGCTTCGCACTGGTCGTCTGCCTGTGGGCATGGCTCGCCATATGGTTGGCGCTGGAATAAATCAGCACCGTGAGGTTGCCTCATAAGTGAGACAATCCCGCCTCGCAAAATGCTTCGATTTGCGATGGGTCAATTCCATGACGCCCCATCCCCGTTAATCTCTGCCTCGCCGTCGAGGATTTCAGGCGAGCAGAGATTAGGGAGTATGTCATGGCTAAGACAATGAAGGCAGCCGTCGTCCGCGGGTTTGGAAAACCGCTGACCATCGAGGAAGTGGCGATACCGGATCCCGGCCCCGGTGAAATTCTCATCAACTACAAGGCGACGGGCATTTGCCACACCGACCTGCACGCCGCAACGGGCGACTGGCCGGTAAAACCCAACCCGCCCTTCATCCCCGGCCACGAAGGCGTCGGTTATGTCGCCAAGATCGGTGCCGGCGTCACCGGCATCAAGGAAGGCGACCGTGCGGGCACGCCCTGGCTCTACACCGCCTGCGGATGCTGCATCCCCTGCCGCACCGGCTGGGAAACGCTGTGCCCGAGCCAGAAGAATTCCGGCTATTCCGTCAATGGCAGCTTTGCCGAATATGGCCTCGCCGATCCGAAATTCGTCGGCCGCCTGCCTGACAATCTCGACTTCGGCCCCGCCGCACCCGTGCTGTGCGCCGGTGTCACGGTCTATAAGGGCTTGAAGGAAACCGAAGTCAGGCCCGGTGAGTGGGTGGTCATTTCAGGCATTGGCGGGCTTGGCCACATGGCCGTGCAATATGCCAAGGCCATGGGGATGCATGTCGTTGCCGCCGATATTTTCGACGACAAGCTGGCGCTCGCGAAAAAGCTCGGGGCCGATGTCACCGTCAATGGCCGCGCGCCTGACGCGGTGGAGCAGGTGCAGAAGGCGACCGGCGGCGTCCATGGCGCGCTGGTGACGGCGGTGTCGCCCAAGGCCATGGAGCAGGCTTACGGCTTCCTGCGCTCCAAGGGCACCATGGCGCTTGTCGGCCTGCCGCCGGGCTTCATCTCCATTCCGGTGTTCGACACGGTGCTGAAGCGCATCACGGTGCGCGGCTCCATCGTCGGCACGCGGCAGGATCTGGAGGAGGCGCTGACCTTTGCCGGTGAAGGCAAGGTTGCCGCCCACTTCTCCTGGGACAAGCTCGAAAACATCAACGATATCTTCCACCGCATGGAAGAGGGCAAGATCGACGGCCGTATCGTCGTGGACCTCGCCGCCTGATTGGAAAACCCGGTTTGCGGCGCTCACGCAAATGTGTGACGCCGCTTGCCCCCGCCTCATTCCCCGCCCTGCGATCTGCGCTATCCTTCCGCATCCGCGCGTTCAAGGAGGATAAAGCGATGGACAAGCCCAAGATCACGCAGGCCATGATCGACGCTTACGATGAATATACCCATCTCAGCCTCGACCGCCGTAAATTCATGGAAAAACTCACCGTGCTGGCTGGGTCGGGTGCGGCTGCTGCGGCCATCGCCCCGCTTCTTTCAGCCAACAGCGCCCGTGCTGCCGTCATCGCGGCCGATGACGACAGGATCGTCGCCGAGGAGGTCACCTATCCCGCCCCCGGTGGCGAGATGAAGGCTTACCTCGTTACACCGAAATCGGCCTCTGGCCCCATCGGCTCTGTCATCGTCATCCACGAGAACCGCGGTCTGAACGACCATATCCGTGATGTGGCGAGACGGGTGGCGCTTGCCGGCTTCCGGGCGCTTGCTGTCGATTTCCTCTCGCCGCAGGGCGGTACGCCAGCCGATGAGGAAAAGGCGCGGCAGATGTTCAGTGGTCTCGACATGGATGCGACCGTCGCCAATGCCGAAGCGGGCCGGGTATGGCTTGCCGCAAGGCGGGGGGCGAATGGCAAGGTCGGTGCAGTCGGTTTCTGCTGGGGCGGCGGGCTGGTCAACCGTTTCGCCACCAAATCGGCAGGCCTCAATGCCGGCGTCGCCTATTACGGCCAGCAGGCCCCGGCGGCCGATGTGCCGGCCATAAAGGCGCCGCTGCTTTTGCATTATGCGGGTCTCGACGAGCGCATCAATGCCGGTATCGATACCTATAAAAAGGCGCTGGAGGAAAACGGCAAGACCTTTGAAATCTTCGTCTATGACGGCGTCAACCACGCCTTCAACAATGACACGTCCTCGGCGCGTTACGACAAGGCGGCGGCCGATCTCGCCTGGGGACGGACAACGGATTTCTTCCGGAAATATCTGGCATAGCCCGTCATATTCGGTCTGTTAGGGTGCAGCCTTTCGGAAGACTGGAAGGCTGCAGCGGGATGGCATGCGGTTTACGCAGGCGTTCGAAAAGAAGCAAACCAAAGCCTGCCTCACGCGCGCAGTTCCTGAAACCGAACAACCACGCGCAAACCGGGATTGTTGTCCGCAAGCGTCACGGCGGCACCGTGTAATTCCGCTATGGCTTTGACAAGGCTCAGGCCAAGGCCGGATCCCGCGGTGGTTCTGCTTTTTTCGACGCGATAGAACCGGTCGAACACCTGCGCCCGGTCTTCATCTGAAATGCCCGGCCCGTTATCGGCGATATTTAACAGGACCTGTCCGTCCTCGCGCGATACGTCGAGCCAAATTCTTGATCCGACGGGGGTGTGTCGCATGGCGTTGGACAACAGGTTCGTCAATAATTGGCGAATGAGATCAGGGTCGCCATTGATCCAGCCGCCGTTTACGGCATCGCGCATCGTCAGCTGATAGCCTTCCTCTGCCGCGATAACCTCGTAGGTTTCGTAGATTTCGCCGACGACATCGCAAAGATCGAAGGCGGTGAATCGAGCCGTTCTGCTTCGCGCTTCGATCTGGGCGATCCGCAGAAGAGCGTCGAACGTATTGGCTATGGACCGCAACTCCTCAAGAGCGGTCTCGACACCGATCCTCATCTCGTCTACCGCATGCGCATTGAGTGCATCCTCCAGCACGAGGAATGTCCGGCCGATCGGGGTCTTGAGGTCATGGGCGACGTCGGTCGTTACCTGCTTCAATGCTGCGACGCTGGATTCCAGTCTTGCCAGAGCAACATTGATTTCTGCTGACAATATGTCGATTTCATCCATGCGTGACGACACCGGAAGTCGTCTTGAAAGCTCGCCATGTCCGATAGCGTGGGCAATTTGCGTCAGCGACGAGATGCGGTGGCGCGTTCGATACGCCAATATGGCGGCCCCCGCCATTCCCATGGAAAGAACGATCGCGGTCGCCCAGCCGAAACTGATGAGAACGATGCGGGCCAGTTCGTCGGTGTCCCCGGAGTTGATCCCCACCACGAGAGTGTTCGGCCCCAGGGGACCCTTGAAAAGCTTGTAGTGGGAAACACTGCCGTGATGGTCGTCAGGTTCAAGGATCGAATAACCGGATGGAGTGTCCGAAAACCGATTGCTTCCCGCCAGCAGTTCTCCCGCCGGGTTGCGCAATGCGTAGATGGTCTCCTGCCCCCGGATGGCGGGGCCATGGTTGTCGATCATGTCCACGGCGCCCTGAAGGCCGCGTGCGTCGAAGGCCGATGCGATCTCCCGATAACGCTCCTGGACATTGGCGTTCAGGCGTTCATCAAGGAAACTGACGACCATCTGATAGGCCGCGATGTTCGCGCCAAGCGATGCCGTGACGAACAGGACGATGTAGATGACCGCCAGCCTGACGGCGGTGCTCTTCAGAAAGCTACCGCCGGGCATGAAGCGTATAACCCGTGTTCTTGACCGTGTGCAGAAGCGGCTGATCGAAAGGCTTGTCGATTTTCGCCCTCAACCGGCTGATATGTGTCTCCACGACGGAGCTTTGCGGGTCGAAATTGAAGTTCCAGATTTTTTCGAGAAACATCGTTTTCGTCAGGATTCGACCTTCGTTGCGCATGAGCAGTTCCAGAAGCGAGAACTCGCGTGGCAACAGGTCGATCCGCTGCCCCCCGCGCGACGTTGTTCTGGTGACGAGGTCCATTTCGAGGTCGCCGACACGCAGGCGCGTCTTCTCCGTGGCAATGGGCGGCCGCCGAACGAGAGCATTGATCCTGGCCGTCAATTCCGAGAAAGCGAAAGGTTTTACCAGATAGTCGTCGCCGCCGGCTTCCAGCCCTTCGACACGGTCATCAACACCGCTCATCGCTGTCAGAAAAAGGATGGGAACGCGTATCGAAGCCGCACGCAGACTCTTGACCAGATTGAGACCGTCGAGGCCTGGGATCATGCGGTCAACAACGGCGATGTCATATCCCCCATCCAGTCCCGCAGCCAGTGCGTCACGCCCGTCCCTGACCCAGTCGACCGTATGGCCAGCCGAGGTCAACCCCTTCGTAATATAGTTTCCGGTTGTATTGTCGTCTTCTACAAGAAGTATTTTCATGGATGATGACGTTGCCTGAAAATTGGATTTTTTCTATGGGGCGGTTGGTTCTGATCACGCCGCAAATCGGGCTTTATTGCGGCATTTCAGGGGCCTGCAGATTTACAAATTTGTATAGTCGGCGACAGGTGGCTGAAAATCCGGGGTTTTACTTTCACGATGCTGCAAGTCGCAGTGTTACCCGTTATGAGGATCTAGACCATGATCAAAAATCTGACCATCGCCGCCTTCGCCCTGATTGCCGCAACCTCTACCGCCTTTGCAAACGGTATTCTCAGCGACACTGCTTCGCCGATTGCAAAGATCACCCAGGATCACGCAAATGCCGGCGATACGGCGATATCTGCCTCCAACCCGGAAGTTCGTTTCCGCGTGCTCGACAACGGCATGGTCGAACGCACGAACAGCCGTTTCGACACCTCCATGATGATCGACCCGTCGGACGAGCTTCGCGACCGCAACCGCCGATAAGTTTTATGATGACGGCACGCTCGGCGGTTAGAGGCCGCCGAGCTTATCCGCGTCGCGGCAACAACCCATACTACCGCGAAGCGTCAGCCGCATTACGGATGAGCGGCCGCAAAACGAACTATATTGCGGCTTGGCGAGCGATACGGATTTCAGCTTTTGCCGCGCTTCAAATGCTCATCAAGCCTTGGCATGATCTCCACGAAATTGCAGGGCAGGTGGCGATAATCGAGCTGGGCCTTGAGGATGCCGTCCCAGGCATCCTTGCAGGCGCCGGGGGAGCCTGGCAGGACGAAGATGAAGGTCGCGTTCGCCACGCCGCCGGTCGCCCGCGACTGGATGGTGGCGGTGCCGATCTTGTCATAGGAGATGTGGTGGAAGAGGGCGGAAAACCCGTCCATGCGCTTTTCGAACAGCGGCTCCAGTGCCTCCGGCGTCACGTCGCGGCCGGTAAAGCCGGTACCGCCGGTGGTGATGACCACATCCACGCCTTCAGAGAGCGTCCAGTCGCGCACGGTGCCGGCAATCGCTGCCTTGTCATCAGGCACAATGGCGCGGGCCGCGAGCCTGTGGCCCGCTTCTTCCAGCCTTGCGACGAGCGTATCGCCGGATTTGTCATTCTCCAGCGTGCGGCTGTCCGAAACGGTCAAAACCGCAATGCCGAGGGGAATGAAGGGTCTTTCGCCTGCCATGGCCTTATCCTCAAATGGTCCGCGTCGCCTGAAAATACCAGCCGGGGTGTTTCTTCCGAAGCGATGTTTCCGCGTTTTGGGCGGCATCGAAGGAATGAAAAATTCCGAAACAGGTTGCTCCCGAACCGGACATGCGCGCAAGCGCCGCACCTTCCTGCGAAAGCAACCCGATGATCTCCCCGATCTCCGGCAGCAGCGCCTGTGCCGGTGGCTGCAGATCGTTACGGCTTTGGGCGAGGAAATCCATCCAGCCAATCGTCGCAGGGGCGGGCAGCGGTGGATTGGTCTTGTTGTGCAATCGCCGGAAAATCTCCGGCGTCGAGACCGCCTTCAGCGGATTGGCCAGAACCATGGATAGTTCCGGCAGATCGGTGATCGCTTCGATGTCCTCGCCGATGCCGCGCGCGATCAGGGGCCGGCTCTCAAGGCACATCGGCACATCCGCCCCGAGTGTCAGCGCCATGGATGCAAGCGCATCCGGTGCGATCCCGGCACCCCAGTGCCGCAAAAGCCCCCGCAACGTTGCCGCCGCATCCGCCGAGCCGCCGCCGATGCCGGAAGCCACCGGCAGGTTCTTTTCAAGATGAATGGCGACCGGGGGTGCGGGCTGACCCGTCGATGCGAGCGCATCGCGCAGCAGGTCTCTGGCGCGGGTGACGAGGTTATCGCCGCCATCGCCGGCGCGCAAGAGATCGCCAAAGGGGCCTGAGATGGAGAAACCGTCGGCATCGGCGTCGCGAATGCGGATCGTGTCGCCGGTTTCGGTAAAGGTCACCAGCGTTTCGAGCAGATGATACCCATCCGCTCGCTGGCCGGTCACATGCAGTGCCAGATTGATCTTGGCCGGGGCCGCCTCGATGGTCTCGGTGGCTCCGGAAACTTCATGTCCGCGCATGCGGCGTCAGGATTTCTTGTCCGGAGTGGCAGCCGGTGCCGGTGCCGGAGGAGCCGGCGGCTGTGGCGCGACGTCCTTCTTGGCGGTATTTTCGGCATCTTTTTCCACCGGCGGCAGGCCGTTGGCGATCTTTTCCTTCACCTTGGCCTTGTCCACGTCGTCGCTGTCGCCGATCAATGCGCGGTTCCACTGATAAACCGCCTCGATCTTGCGGCCGACCCGCCAATAGGCGTCGCCCAGATGGTCGTTGATGGTCGGATCGCCGGCTTTCAGTTCGATCGCCCGCTCCAGCTCGGTCACGGCCTCATCGAAAGCGCCGAGGCGATAATGCGCCCAGCCGAGCGAATCGACGATGTAGCCGTCATTCGGCCGAAGTTCGACGGCGCGGCTGATCATCTTCATGCCTTCATCGAGATTGATGCCCTTGTCCACCCAGGAATAACCCAGATAGTTCAGCACCTGTGGCTGTTCGGGGTTCAGCTCCAGCGCCCGCTTGAAATTCGGTTCGGCCTTGTCCCATTCCTTCAGCCGCTCATAGGCGATGCCGCGCTGGAAGAAGACGGACCAGTCGGATTTCTGCGGCACGGAGCCGATCACCTCGATGGCCTTGTCGTAGTTCTCGGCCATCGCCTTGTAGTCCTTGGCATCGGAAAGCACGCTGCCATAGGCGAGATAGGAACGAATGTCCTTCGGATCGGATTCGAGCAGGGATTGGAGATGCTTGCGCGCCTCATCCACCTTGCCGGTCTGCGCGAGCGTCAGTCCGAGCTGCAGCTCGGAGATGCGATACATGGGGGAGTCCTTCGGCACCTCGCGGTAGAAGGCAATGGCGCGGTCAGGCTGTTTCAGCACTTCGGACAGGCCACCGAGAAGGATGAGCGTATCCGGGCTCTTGGGATCGAGCGCGCGCGACGTCTGCAGATAAAGCGTCACGATCTCTTCGGCGCCTTCGCGGTTCAGCGCGCCGGCGATGGAGAACATGACGCTGGCGGCGCCCTCCACTGCATTGGTGATCTGCTGTTCCGGCTTTTCACCATTTTCGATGGACTGGCGAAGCGCTTTCAGAGGCGCGTAATTCGGCGCGAAAGTGTCGCCGACCGCAATCGCATCCAGCGCCTTCTGCTTGTTGCCGGCGGAAGCCTCCAGCCGGGCAAGCGCCATCACCGCGCGCATATAGGTATCGGAGGCGGTTGCCCCGCCTTCGCGATCGGTCACTGCTTCATTGAGGCTTTTGCGGGCCGCTTCCGTATTGCCGGAAACGAGGGCAATGGCTGCCGCATTGTATTTCTGGAAGATCGAGATCCAGCCCGGGCCCTTCATATTGTTGACCAGCGCCAGCGCTTCCTTCGGCTTGCCGGAACCGGCACGCGCCCAGGCGGTCAAAAGCGTGTTGACCATGCGGTCGAGATCGTTCGGACCGGTATATTTCAGGATTTTCTCGGCCTTGGCGAATTCCTTGTCCTTGATGGCGTCGAGACCGCGCACGATGGTCGTCACGCGCTCCACCGAGGTATCGTCCTTCATCGAATCGGCGATCTTGGCGCCGGCCTCGAAATTGCCGCTCAGAAGTTCGGCGATCATCAGCCGCTGGCGGATTTCCGTATTGGCCGGATCGAATTCCAGCGCCTTCTTGTAGAGAGAAATCGCGGTGGGATAATCCTGATCGACATCGGCATTGCGTCCGGCGAGGAAGGCGCCGGAGAAGGTGTTCACCTTGCCGGGATCGAACGTAACGGCCTTGTCTTCCGGTGTCGCCTTCGTCTCCGCAAAGCCGGGGCTCGCACCCGCGCCGATTGCGAGAGCAGCGGCAAGAGCCGCGCTGCAGAGAAGACGGAGTGCTGGTTTACGCCGCATGAGGGAACCTTTGCCTTTGTGCAGAAGCACGGAAAAATCAGTTTCCATTGTTGGTCACGATAGAATGGCTTTTTTGAAGCAGCCCCGCAAGAAATTATGGCCCCGGCCACAATCACGCCTTGCGGAGAAGCTGGCCCGGAACCTTGGGCGGACGGTCTTTTCCATCCGCTTTTCGTCCGGCCTGCGGCGTCAGTTCAGACGCTCGATGCAGAAGTCGATCACTTCCAGAAGCGCATCTTTCCAGGGGCTCTGTGGCAGCGGTGCGAGCGCATCGCGGGCGATGGTGCCGTAATGCGTGGCGCGGCCGATCGTATCGCCAAGACCGTTGTACTTGGTGATCAGGCCCAGCGCCTTTTCGAGGTTCTCATCGCTGCTTTCGCCCTTTTCGATGGCGTTGCGCCAGAAGGCGCGCTCATCCTGCGTGCCGCGACGATAGGACAGGATGACCGGCAGGGTGATCTTGCCTTCACGGAAATCATCACCGGTATTCTTGCCGAGATCGGCGGATTTTCCACCGTAGTCCAGCACATCGTCGACCAGCTGGAAGGCGAGGCCGAGATTCATGCCGTAGGATTTCAGTGCGCTGCGGGTCGCCTTGTCGGTCTTGGCGACGATGGGGCCGACTTCCGCCGCCGCCGCAAAAAGGGCGGCCGTCTTGGCGCGAATCACCTGCAGATAATCGTCTTCGGTCGTTTCCATGTTCTTGGCGACCGAAAGCTGCAGCACCTCGCCTTCGGCGATCACCGAGGCGGCGGTGGAGAGCACGTCGAGCGCATCGAGAGAGCCGACATCCACCATCATGCGGAAGGCCTGGCCGAGCAGGAAGTCGCCGACGAGAACGCTCGCCTGGTTGCCCCAGATGGTGCGGGCGGTGGATTTGCCGCGGCGCAGGTCGCTTTCATCCACCACATCATCATGCAGCAGCGTCGCCGTGTGCATGAATTCCACGCTGGTGGCGAGCTTGATGTGGTGATCGCCCTCGTAGCCGAACATCGAGGCCGACGCGAGCGTCAGCATCGGCCGCAGCCGCTTGCCGCCAGAGGAGATGAGGTGGTTGGCCACCTCGGGTATCATCTGGACATCGGAACCGGCCTTGGAAAGGATAAGCTGGTTCACCCGTTCCATATCGGGGCGGGTCAGGTCGACAAGCGGCTTGACGGATGCGAGTTTGTTTTTGCTTTCTTCAAGCGGTATGACGACGCCCAAGGGACAGGACTCCAGTTCGAATTTGAATTCGACAATAAAAACTGACGCCTTGCGCGGCAAGGGGCGAATTGCCGCTAGCCATTCAAAAAGATGGGAATTTAAGGTCTATCCATGCGTGAACTGATCCGTACCAACGATGCCGTGCTGCTCTCCTTCGCCGAAAGCCTGATGAAGGATGCCGGCATCCATTGCCTTATCGCCGATCAGGCGATGAGCATTCTGGAAGGATCGCTCGGTCTTTTACCGCGAAGGTTTCTGGTGGAAGAAGATCGGGCCGATCAGGCCCGCCGCATTCTCATCGATGCGGGGCTCGGCGACGAATTGCGCAACGAAGAGGCTTGAGCGGCGGTGGGCGACGGCATTTCCGAAACGATCGACGCCTTTCACCGGGGTCGGTTTCACATCATCCAGCCAAAGGGCAGGGGGCATCGGGCCGGCATGGACGCCATGCTGCTGGCATCACTGGTGGCGGATGACCGGGCCTGCCGGATCGCCGATCTCGGCGCGGGCGCGGGTGCTGCCGGCATGGCGGTTGCGGCGCGGCTCGAAAGGGCCGAGGTGACGCTCTACGAACGCTCGCCGGAAATGGCGCAATTTGCCCGCCGCAGCCTCGAATTGCCTGAAAATGCCGCTTTTTTCGCTCGGGTGAATGTGCGCGAGGCGGATGTGACCCTGCGGGCGAAAGCACGCGCCGAAGCCGGGTTGCCCGATGATTATTTCCATCACGTGATCATGAACCCGCCCTATAACGACGCGGGCGACCGCCGCACGCCGGATGCCCTGAAGGCGGAAGCGCACGCCATGACGGAAGGCCTGTTCGAAGACTGGATCAGGACCGCGGGCGCGATCATGGTTCCGGGCGGGCAGCTTTCCCTGATTTCAAGGCCGCAATCCGTGGCGGAGATCATCGACGCCTGCGGCAACCGTTTCGGCGGCATCGAAATCACCCTCATCCATCCGCGTCCCGGTGAGGACGCGGTGCGTATGCTTATCACCGCCATCAAGGGTTCCCGGGCGCGGCTGTCCTTCCGCGCACCTCTCACCATGCATGAGACCGGCAGCCATGCCTTCACCCCCTTCGTCGATGACCTGAATAATGGCCGCGTTGCCTATTCGCGTCATGTAAGGGCAATCCGGCCCGCGTCATAAATATCGCGGTTCCGCCGGCCGCAAACCATTGTGTTTTCCGGGGCGATACATACATCCGTGACGAACGGATAAATGCTGCGAGGATTGAGTAGTGGGTTTTCTGAAGTATCTGGTGCCGAAACGCTTTCGTAAAAAAGAGCTCGTCATCCCGGTGGTGCGCATGCATGGCGCGATCATGGCCGGCGGCAACCAGTTCCGCCCCGCCCTCAATCTCGCCTCCTATGCGCCGCTTCTGGAAAAGGCCTTCGCCGTCACGGATGCCCCGGCCGTCGCCATTTCGCTCAACTCGCCCGGCGGTTCGCCGGTGCAGGCGCGGATGATCTATAACCGCATCCGCCAGCTTGCCGAGGAAAAGGAAAAGAAAGTCCTGATCTTCGTGGAGGACGTTGCAGCCTCCGGCGGTTACATGATCGCGCTTGCCGGTGATGAAATCATCGCCGATCCCACCTCCATCGTCGGTTCGATCGGCGTCGTTTCCGGCGGCTTCGGTTTTCCGGAAATGCTGAAGAAGATCGGTGTGGAGCGCCGTGTCTATACGGCCGGCGAGAACAAGGTCATCCTCGATCCCTTCCAGCCCGAAAAGGAAGGCGATATCGATTACCTGAAGTCGCTTCAGGTCGAAATCCACAATGTTTTCATCGATATGGTCAAGATGCGCCGCGGCTCGAAACTGAAGGGCGACGAGGCAATCTTCTCCGGCCTGTTCTGGACCGGCATGCGCGGTCTCGATCTCGGCCTGATCGACGGGCTGGGCGACATGCGCGAGGTTCTGCGCCGCCGTTATGGTGAAAAGGTCAAGCTCCAGCTCGTCAGCGGCGGGCGCACTTTGTTCGGCAAAAAGGTGCCGGGCGTCAATGCTGCCTTGGACGTGAATGCCGAAAGGCTGGCCGCCGGCGCCGCCTCGGGGCTTGCGGAGGTCGCCGAAGAAAAGGCATTGTGGTCGCGTTTCGGTCTATGATGTCGCGGGAATAAAGCCTTATGGCGCAGCTCATTACAATTATTCTTCTGGTGGTGGGATCCGTCATCCTTTACCGCCGCTTCGTCCGCGATGCGGAAAAGCTTTCGGCGAAATCGAAACAGCGCGAGAAGGAACGCGAGACCGGCGCCATCGGCACGCTGATCAAGGACCCGGAAACCGGCGAATACCGCGTGAAGCGCGAGGATGAGACGTAATTTTCCTGTAACGTGGAATTTGCTATAGTCTCTTTGTCGATAGGAGGCATCCATGCGCGTCACGAAATGGGGCGACAGTCTTGCGGTCCGCATTCCGGCGGATGTCGCGGAAGCTTTGCATATCAAGGAAGGCGACGAGGTGGATGTTGTGACCTCGACTGTACCCCTTGCTCAAACGCCGACTGAAGACGAACGGCGTCAGGCACTGGAGAAAATTCGGGCGCTTCGCTGGACCTTGCCGGCTGACTACAGGTTTGATCGCGACGAGGCGAATGAGCGTTGAGCGGAACGCCCTTCGTTGACACCAATATTCTGGTCTATGCTTCAACCTCCGACCGGCACTCGGAGGTGGCCAATGCTATTATATCGCAGCCCTTCATCACCAGTGTGCAGGCGCTTAACGAGTTTTCAGTCGTAGCGCGGAGAAAATTGCGAATGGAGTGGAGCATCATACGCTCTGCTTTGGAAGATTTCAGAACGGCCGCCGCGCGGATTGTGCCACTTGATGTGTCTATTCACTTGGCCGCGCTTGATGTCGCAGAGCGATACAGTGTCGCATTTTACGACGCCTTGATGCTGGCAGCCGCATTGGAGGCTGAGAGCGCCGTCTTCCTCTCCGAAGACATGCATGACGGTCTCACCGTCGAAGGGCGGATGAAGATCGTCAACCCCTTCACTTCCCGCCTCCACGCATAAAACCTTGACCCTCAGGCCCTGCCGTGGCACCAGTCCGCATCCGAAGTAAGTCAATGCTTACTTGTCCTCCTAACGCCGCGATGACTGCAATGACCGATGTTCCCGACCACATGAACCCGAAGCGTTCCTTTCAGGCCCTGATCCTGACGCTGCACAATTACTGGGCCGACAAGGGCTGCGCGGTGCTGCAGCCCTATGATATGGAAGTGGGCGCGGGTACGTTTCATCCGGCGACGACGCTGCGCGCACTCGGTCCGAAGCCGTGGAAGGCCGCTTATGTGCAGCCGTCGCGCCGCCCTTCCGACGGCCGTTACGGTGAAAACCCCAACCGCCTGCAGCATTATTACCAGTATCAGGTCATCCTGAAGCCCAACCCGTCCAACCTGCAGGAACTCTATCTCGGTTCGCTGAAGGCGATCGGTCTCGATCCGCTGCTGCATGACGTGCGCTTCGTCGAAGACGACTGGGAAAGCCCCACGCTCGGCGCCTGGGGTCTTGGCTGGGAATGCTGGTGCGACGGTATGGAAGTCTCGCAGTTCACCTATTTCCAGCAGGTCTGCGGCATCGAATGCTCGCCGGTTGCGGGCGAACTGACCTATGGTCTGGAGCGTCTGGCCATGTATGTGCAGGGCGTCGACAATGTTTACGACCTGAACTTCAACGGCCGCGAGGGCGAAGAGAAGATTTCCTATGGCGACGTCTTCCTGCAGGCTGAGCAGGAATATTCCCGTCACAACTTCGAATTTGCCGATACCGCCATGCTGCATCGTCATTTCATCGACGCCGAAAAGGAATGCCAGGCGCTTCTCGCCGCCGGCGCGCCCGGTGATAACGACAATCAGCGCCTGCACAAATGCGTGTTCCCGGCCTATGACCAGTGCATCAAGGCCAGCCATGTCTTCAACCTTCTGGATGCGCGCGGCGTAATTTCGGTCACGGAACGCCAGAGCTATATCCTGCGCGTGCGCACGCTGGCGAAAGCCTGCGGCGAAGCCTTCCTGCTGACGGATGCGGGCGGGGTGAACTGGAACAGGGCCGCCTGAACGTTTATGTAGGGCGAGGCAACAGTCTAACGTGCGGATGCCATTATGGTATCCGCGCCTCTTGAGGAGGGGTCGGGAATGTTCATCACGCTGGCAATCATCGCGGCAATCGCGCTTTATGTCGTCTTCATCTATAACGGCCTCGTCAAGGCGCGGCAGATGAAGGAAGAAGCGTGGTCGGGCATCGACGTGCAGCTGAAGCGCCGCGCCGATCTCATTCCCAACCTCATCGAGACCGTGAAGGGTTATGCCGCGCATGAAAAGAGCACCTTCGAAGAGGTGATCAACCTGCGCAACCGGGCGCAGGCCGTGCCGGCGGGCGATGTCGAAGGCCGCGCCCAGGCGGAAGGCCTGCTGTCGCAGGCGCTCGGCAAGCTTTTTGCTCTCGCCGAAGCCTATCCCGACCTCAAGGCCAATGCGAACTTTCTGGAATTGCAGCGCTCGCTCGAAACCATCGAAGGCGAAATCCAGATGTCGCGCCGTTATTACAATGGCGCTGCCCGCGATCTGAACGTCAAGGTGGAAAGCTTCCCGTCCAATCTGGTCGCCGGCCAGTTCGGCTTTGCCAAGGCGCCCTATTTCGAGATCGAGAACCCGGCCGACCGCGCCGTGCCGACAGTGAAATTCTAAGCGCACTGCTCTTCCGGCGGCTTAAAACTTCCCGTTCAAATTCCGATAGTCCGGCCCCGTGCCGCATTTTTTGACAAGACGACAATCATGATCGAACTGACCATCACCCCGCCCGACCACCCGCTTTCCGGCAAGGTCGAGCCGCCCGGCTCCAAATCCATCACCAATCGTGCGCTTCTCCTGGCTGGTCTTGCCAGGGGCAAAAGCCGGTTGACCGGTGCACTGAAAAGCGACGACACGCTTTATATGGCCGAAGCCTTGCGCGAGATGGGCGTGAAGGTAACCGAGCCTGACGCCACGACGTTTGTGGTGGAAGGCACGGGCGTTTTGCAACAGCCCGAAAAGCCGCTTTTCCTTGGCAATGCCGGCACGGCTACGCGCTTCCTCACTGCCGCTGCCGCACTTGTGGATGGCGCCGTCATCATCGATGGCGACGAGCACATGCGCAAACGCCCGATCATGCCGCTGGTGGAAGCCCTGCGCTCCCTCGGCGTCGAGGCGGATGCCCCGACCGGTTGCCCGCCCGTCACCGTCTGCGGCAAGGGCACAGGGTTCCCGAAAGGCAGCGTCACCATCGATGCCAACCTTTCCAGCCAGTATGTCTCGGCGCTGCTGATGGCGGCGGCCTGCGGCGACAAGCCTGTCGATATCATCCTCAAGGGCGAGGAAATCGGCGCGAAAGGCTATATCGATCTCACCACCTCAGCCATGGAAGCCTTCGGCGCCAAGGTGGAGCGGGTCAGCAACGCCATCTGGCGCGTGCATCCGACGGGTTACACGGCCACCGATTTCCACATCGAGCCGGATGCCTCCGCCGCCACCTATCTCTGGGGCGCGGAGCTTCTGACCGGCGGCGTGATCGATATCGGCACGCCGGCCGACAAATTCACCCAGCCGGATGCCAAGGCCTACGACGTCATGGCAAAGTTTCCGCACCTGCCCGCCGAAATCGACGGTTCGCAGATGCAGGACGCCATTCCGACCATTGCGGTTCTGGCCGCCTTCAACGAGACGCCGGTGCGTTTCGTCGGCATCGCCAACCTGCGCGTCAAGGAATGTGACCGCATCCGCGCCGTCTCGCTCGGCCTTAACGAAATCCGCGATGGTCTGGCGCATGAGGAAGGCGACGACCTGATCGTGCATTCCGATCCCGCTCTGGCCGGCCAGACGGTCAAGGCTTCCATCGATACCTTTGCCGACCACCGCATCGCCATGAGCTTTGCGCTGGCGGCCCTGAAGATCGGCGGCATTGCGATCCAGAACCCGGCCTGCGTCGGCAAGACCTATCCGGGCTACTGGAAGGCGCTTGCCTCGCTCGGCGTCGACTATACCGAAAAGGAAAGCGCTGCTGAGCCGCAGCATTAGAAGAACGGTATTGGTTTTCCGTCATTCCGGCCTTGAGCCGGAATCCAGCGCGATCAAGTCCTTGATCGCGAAAGACTCTTCAAGCCGCGCAGACGCGCGGCTGCTGGATACCGGGTCATCCTCGGACTTGATCCGGGGACCGGTATGACGGAATGACCGTACTGCGCATCATCACTTGAAACCGGAAACGCTCTGCCCCCTCAAGGAGAACTGCCCGTGAAGACCATCGCCGCAAGACTTCTCGCGCTGTTCGTCTTTCTGGGCGCCGCCTTCCCGGCCTTGGCGGAGGAATTTATCCGCTCCTACCATTCCGTCGTCGAGGTGGCGGCGGATGGCAAGCTGACGGTGACGGAAACCATCACCGCCCGCGCTGAAGGCCAAAACATCAAGCGCGGCATCTTCCGCGATTTCCCGCTTTATGCGCTGGATGCGAATAACCGCCGCACCAAGGTGGATTTCAACGTCGTTTCGGTGGAGCGCGATGGTGCGCCGGAAAACTGGCGCACCGAAACGATCGATGGCGGCATCCGTATCTATACCGGCAGCGCCGACCGCTTTCTGCCGACCGGCGAACACATCTTCCAGATCACCTATACCACCGCCCGGCAGATCCGTTATTTCAGCGATTATGATGAGCTGACCTGGAACGTCACCGGCAATGGCTGGCAGTTCCCAATGGGCGAGATTTCCGCGACCATCACTCTGCCGCAGGGCGTCAAGGCCACCGATACAGCCGTCTTCACCGGTCCGCTTGGCGCGAAAGGCAAGGATGCCCGCATCCTCAGCGAAGGCAACGAAGTCTTTTTCGCCTCCACCCGTCCATTTTCGGTGGGTGAAGGCATGACGGTCGCCGTCAAGCTGCCCAAGGGTGCCATTGCCGCGCCTGACAGTTCGCAGGAGGCGGGCTGGTGGCTGCGCGACAATCTCGCCATCCTGCTTTCGGGCGGCGGGCTTCTGGCTGTGCTGCTTTATTATCTGCGGGCGTGGTTCGCCGTTGGCCGCGATCCGGCGAAGGGCGTGATCGTGCCGCGCTGGGATGCGCCGGAAGGGCTTTCCCCGGCTCTGGTCAATTATGTCGATAATCGCGGTTTTTCCGGTGCAGGCTGGACGGCGCTCTCTGCCTCGGCCCTTGATCTGGCGGTGAAGGGTTATGTCGTTCTGGAAGACCTGAAGAATTCCATCGTCATTCGCCGCACGGAAAAGGCAACCGCTGCCGATCTGCCGACCGGGCAGAAGACGCTGCTTTCCTCCATCGGCGGCTCGGGCGAGACGCTGACCATCGACAAGGCCCATGGCGCGGAGGTTGAGAAGGTCGGCAAGCAGTTCCGCGCAGCGATAGAGAAAGAGCATCGCGGCAAATATTACCGCAGCAATGCCGGCTACATCGTTTTCGGTATCTTCTTCAGCATCGCCATCATCATCGCGACGCTGGTGTTCGGCGATCTCGATGAAAGCGCCATTGCCGCCGTCCTCGTCTTCGGCTTTTTCGCCTTCTTCTTCAGCATCCTGTCGATCGGCATCGGCCGGCAGTTCTCGCGCGGCGCACCGCTGCGAAAGCGGATCGGCGGCATCGTCATGCTGGCCTTCGCCGGTTTCGTGGCCTTTTCGGCCATTGGCGGGATCGCCACGCAAATCCTGCTGGATGTGACGCATGACACCAAGTCGCTGGCGCTGGCCGCCATCGGCGGCATCGTGCTCACCAATGCACTGTTCCTGTTCCTGATGGGCGCGCCGACGCCGCTCGGCCGCAAGCTGATGGACGGTATCGAAGGCCTCCGAACCTATCTGACACTGGCGGAAAAGGACCGGATGAACATGGCCGGCGCTCCTGCCATGTCGCCACAGCATTTCGAGACATTGCTGCCCTATGCCGTGGCGCTCGGCGTCGAAAAACCGTGGAGCCGAACCTTCGAGACCTGGCTTGCCACAGCTGCCGCCGGTGCCGCTGCTGCAACTTATGCGCCCGGCTGGTATGCGGGCAGCCATTACGGCAGCTTTGGCGACCGGATCGGCGGTTTTTCCACCTCCATGGCCAATACCATTGCCTCCACCATTCCCCAGCCCGTCAGTTCTTCTGGCTCCAGCTTTTCAGGCGGTGGCGGCGGCGGTTCTTCCGGCTCCGGCGGCGGCGGTGGTGGTGGCGGCGGCTGGTGATGCGCGCCTGCGGTAATTTAACCGATAGCTGGTGACTTTTGCCGCTGGTCTTGCTAAGTCCGCGACACTCTTTTGCAACAGATTAAAGTCCTGACCCCATGCCCGATCTTCTGCTTGAACTTCGCTCCGAGGAAATCCCCGCCCGCATGCAGCGCAAGGCGGCGGGCGATCTGAAGAAACTCGTCACCGATGCCTTGGTGGAGAGAGGGCTGACCTATGAGGGTGCGCGCGAATATTGGACGCCGCGCCGCCTGACGCTGGATATTCGCGGCCTCAACGCCCGCTCCGCCGATGTGCGTGAGGAGAAGAAGGGCCCGCGCACCGACGCCAATGAAAAGGCCATCGAGGGCTTTCTGCGCGGCGCCGGCCTCAACGATATCTCGGAAGCGCAGGTTGTTTCCGATCCGAAGAAGGGCGATTTTTACATCGCCATCATCAACAAGCCCGGCCGCCCGGCGGAAGAGATCATCGCCGAGGTGATGCCCGGCATCATCCGCTCCTTCCCCTGGCCGAAATCCATGCGCTCCGGCCCGGCCTCCATGCCGAAGGGTTCCAGCTATGCCGGCATCGAAGGCAAGGGCTCGGAAAGCCTGCGCTGGGTGCGCCCGCTGCAATCCATCGTCTGCCTGTTCGGCCCCGAACATGACGAAACGCAGGTCATTCCTTTCGCCATCGACGGCATCGTCGCCGGCAATGTCACCTATGGCCACCGTTTCCATGCGCCTGGCCCGATCACCGTGCGCCGTTTCGAAGATTATGTCTCGAGCCTCGAAAAGGCGAAAGTCATTCTCGACGCCGAGCGCCGCAAGGATATCATCCTGCACGACGCCAAGGACCTGGCCTTCGCCAACGGCCTCGATCTGGTGGAAGACGAGGGCCTTCTCGAAGAAGTCTCCGGCCTCGTTGAATGGCCGCAGGTGCTGATGGGCACCTTCGAAGAGGATTACCTGCAAATCCCGGCGGAAATCATCCGCCTCACCATCAAGACCAATCAGAAGTGTTTCGTCACCCGCAGTCAGGGCGCGGAAGAAGGCCTTTCCAACCGTTTCATCCTGATCTCGAACATCGAGGCGAGCGATGGCGGCAAGGAAATCATTCACGGTAATGGCAAGGTCGTGCGCGCGCGTCTGTCGGATGCCCGCCATTTCTGGAACCGTGACCAGGGCGATCTGCCCGATCTCGAAACGCTGAAGGACTCGGCTGCGAAATTCAGCCTCGATCTCAATAAGCCGCTCGACCAGCGCATGGCCAAGCTCGATGCGCTGAACGTTACCTTCCACGCCAAGCTCGGCACGCAGGGTGAGCGCGTGGCCCGCATTCGCGAACTGGCGAAGGCGCTGGCCCCGGTTGTCGGCGCCGATGCCGCGCTGGTGGACCGCGCCGTGGTGCTGGCCAAGGCCGACCTGCGCACCGAAGCCGTCGGCGAATTCCCCGAACTTCAGGGCCTGATGGGCCGCAAATATGCGGCGCTGCAGGGCGAAAACGAAAGCGTCGCGGCTGCTATCGAAGACCACTACAAGCCGCAAGGCCCCTCCGACCGCCTGCCGGCCGACAAGGTGGCGATCACGGTCGCTCTGGCCGATAAGCTTGATACGCTCGTCGGTTTCTGGGCCATCGATGAAAAGCCGACCGGTTCGAAGGACCCCTTCGCACTGCGCCGTGCAGCGCTGGGTGTAGTGCGTATTCTACTTGAGAAGAACGTGCGCCTGCCACTGCTGAGCGTTGCGAAGGACCCGGACCTTCTCTCCTTCTTCCATGATCGCCTGAAAGTCTACCTTCGTGATCTCGGTGCCCGTTACGATCTGATCGACGCCGTCCTCACGCCCGAATCCGATGATCTCCTGATGATCGCCCGCCGTGTCGAGGCGCTCACCGCCTTCATCACCGGCGAGGATGGCAGGAACCTCCTGGCGGGTGCCAAGCGCGCCACCCAGCTTCTGGCCGCCGAAGAAAAGAAAGGCACCGTCGTCGCCGATGGCGTTTCGGAAGAGCTTTTGAAGCTCGATGCCGAAAAGGCGCTTTATGCGGCGATCAAGACCGCCTCTGCCGACGCTGCGAAGGCCGTCGAAGGCGAAGATTTCCGCTCCGCCATGCAGGCGCTTTCGACGTTGCGCGCGCCCGTGGACAGGTTCTTCGAGGACGTGCTTGTGAATGACGAGGATGCGGCCATCCGCGCCAACCGTCTGGCGCTGCTGAAGGCCATCCGTGAGGCCACCGGAACGGTTGCGGATTTCTCGAAGATCACCGGGTGATGGGTTTTGGGGTGACCGGGACGGTAACGTGCGCGGTTCACCCCCCTCTGTCCTGCCGGACATCTCCCCCTCAAGGGGGAGATCGAATCGTGGCGGCCTTTCGGCCCCCTCGAAGGTCGCGATTTTTTGCAGGGAGCCTTCTTCTTGCCGATCTCCCCCCTTGAGGGGGAGATGTCCGGCAGGACAGAGGGGGTAACCTCGGTCTCGACTCCCACAGGATAATTTCCCATTGACCCAAACGCCCCTCAAAATCCTCATCAGCGCCTGCCTCCTCGGCCAGCCCGTCCGTTATGATGGCAAGGGCAAGCCTCTTTCGCACCCGGCAATCGAGCGCTGGCGCAGCGAGGGCAGGCTGGTGACGATCTGTCCGGAAATGGCCGGCGGCATGCCTGTCCCGCGTCCGCCGGCGGAAATAGAAGACGGGGCTTCTGGCCTCGATGTGCTGGAAGGCCGCGCCCGCGTGCTGGAGGCGACCGGCGGCGATGTCACGGCTGAGTTCATCGCCGGTGCGGAAAAGGCGCTGGCCTTCGCCAGAGCCAATGGCTGCACCCATGCGCTTCTGATCGACGGCAGCCCGTCCTGTGGATCGCTTGCGATTTACGACGGTTCGTTTTCGGGCGTTAAACATGCGGGCAACGGGGTTACGGCGGCGCTGCTCGAAAAAGCCGGTATTGCCGTATTTTCTCCTGCCGATATCGACCGGCTGGATACGCTGACTCGCTGAGACGAGGCAATGCAACACGGGATGGCTCGTTTCTCCACGTGACGAATGTTTTCCGCCGTCATCCTCGCCCTTGAGGCGAGGATCCATTCCCCGCTGGAGAGGTGGATCCTCGGGTCGAGTGTACAGCCCTGATACATAGTTGACAGATGTTCGGAGACATCCGTGACAGCTTTGCCTTTGTGGCAGAGGAGGTCGG